>NZ_JANEZT010000069.1 GCF_025403405.1 Frankia tisae | reverse complement strand
CCCGCCCACCCGTCCGCCGGTGCCGGTCGCTGCGGGACGTGCGTGACGTCCGGGGCTGGCGTCGAGCAGGGACCTTCGGTGCTCGTTTCCTGGCCGGCGTCGCGCCGGTCCGGGTCGTTCTCGCCCGGCACATCGTCGAACAGGGACGGCTGTACTCCCGGCCCGTTCACCGCTGCACCCCGCGGAAGCTTCCCGGCCCGACCACCCGTGGTCGTGGACTGTCCGGGCCGCCCCTGCCGGCATATTGCCAAGCCCGGAGAGTGACCGTCGCCGGATCGCCGTCCGGACGACCGAAGGCGTCAACGAGAGACCCGCCGGACTGCGCGGCGATCATCGTGCGAGCCCAGACCCGCCGTCCGTCGCGTAGCACCGTGAACG
Organism: Frankia tisae; assembly: GCF_025403405.1. GTDB lineage: Bacteria > Actinomycetota > Actinomycetes > Frankiales > Frankiaceae > Frankia > Frankia tisai. Next base: position 20,893 of record NZ_JANEZT010000069.1, on the reverse strand, counting down.
TCATGGAGTACCGGCGGGCTTTCGTGAGCCAGTGACCTCCGAAACCCCACTGATGCGACCAGCGCAACAGCCCCACCGTCCGCGCGGGTAGCCGTCCCGCCGCCTCATCGAGCGCGGCGGCATACTGCTCGTCGGCGCCGAGCTGCCAGCAGGTCTCGACCAGCCGCCGCCCGTGCACGTTCAGCGGCAGCCGGTCCAGGTGAGCGAGGCTGCGCACCGGCCGGTCGAGCATCCCCCCGGCCTGCACACTCTTCGTCAAATACTTCGCCAGGTAGTTCGCAATCCGCCCGGCATCGGTCGAACGGTCCAGAACGATCGGGGAGATGTCGACCTGCGCACCCCAGCGGACCACCCGCGTTCCCCCCGGATCATCCGGGTCCGGTGCCGGCACGGTCACCTCCGCCAAGACGGCGCGCAGGCAGTCACCGATCAGATCCGTGGTCGCCCACGTCGGGGGCGCCGTGATCTGCTCCGGGTCCTCGGTCCGCCCGTCGAGCCGGATCACGGCGTGCAGGTGGACCAGGCCGCGGGCTTGCATTTCCGCTGCTTTCACGAACGTGATCCGCAGCTGACGGCGCAGCCCTGCCACGGTCAGCCCCGCCGACCGGGCCACGGCGGACTCGACGCCGTCACGGGTCGCCTTCCACAACCGAGGCACGAGACTGTTCCACACCACCGCACCCGGATAGTCGAAGCAGTCCGCGCACAACGGCGACCCGAGCAGCGGATCCCCGTCACCGTGGCGGGCATGACACCCCGCCGCACGGCCATGCGGACACGTGCCCCGCCGGGGCCGGCACGCCCGCGCCTGCCCGTCCTTCCCCGGTGCGCGGCGGGAATGCACCGGGCCGAAGCTGGGCGCGGTCAGCGTGACGAACAACGCCGGATGACCCGCCACCGTGTCCGGCACCCCGCCGCCACCGGCCAACCCGGACAGCACAATCCGCCGGGCATCACGCTTGTAAACCTGCGAGCACGCCGGACACACCGACTCCCGCCGATTGTTACACCGCACATGCACCACACCGCCGGGTTGACCAGCGGACGAGAACACCCGCCGAACCTCACCGGAACCCCGATCAACATGATCGGTATGACCGGTCAGGCGAATCGGAGAAGAACAACCACCAGCAACAACAGGAACACGACGAGGGTCGGGAACACCCTGGGACATAGGGAGATACCGCTTCCAGGCGGACCCGGGCCAGCCCGGCTAACGCCAGGCGGCAGACAGGTCAACGGGCAAGGGCGGTCGTTGACGCCCCGAGCCCGGCCAGCTATTGGCAGCCCGTCTTATTGGCGTGACCCGTTCTAAGTAGTGGCGATAGCAATAGCTCAGCCACCCATATCAACGCATCGCATCCGACTTGGGTTCCCCGAAATGCAGGAAAGCCCCGGGCGGGATGACCGACGACGACATCCCGCCCGGGGCGGACGTGACCAGTTCCCCGCACAAGAAGCGGGGCCGGTCATGAGGATGGGAGGACCCCGCTGGAGGGGGCAGGGTCCTCCCGATGGTGACGGCGGCCGGGGGGAAGACCGCACCGCCGCCACCAGCCCAGGTCAGCCGGCCCGACCGGCCGCCCGCCAGGCGGTATACCGGCCGGATGGCATGACCTCCCACACCTGTCGGCGCACCCACGTCGCCGATTCCGGAAAACCGACCCCCTGCCCGGCATCGGCGAGCACCTCGACGCCGTGCACGACCACCCGACGGCCATGGGCGCACGTCTCAGGTCCGACCGGTTCCACACCGGCGAGAACCAGACCGAACGGCCGGGCGAACACCCCCAGCCGCAACCCGACCGTGAACGCCAACCGGGTCGCGTCCGCCGCAGTGTCCTGGGAATGCATCGCGACAATCCCCACATCCGCCATCGCCGCCAGGCCCATCGCGACCTCGACCAGCCGATCAGCCGACACCGGAATGAACTCCGCTTCCACCGGAGCCCAACCCCGACCCACGTCATACGACAGCGGCGCCGCGACCAGCAGCCCGTTGCGGTCGGGAACCTCCATGTCCACCAGCGAGCGATACCGGGCGTCCTGCGCCGCGACCCACGAAACACCACTCACCGGCCGGCCACTTCCACCGGGATCGGCAGCAGCACCAACGGCACAATCCGCCAATCGGCGTAACGGTGTCCCTGCGCGTAGCCTTCCGCCGCCCCAGGCGTGGGGAACGGGCCGACCGTTCCGGTCACCACGCGGGCCGGGCCCTGCAAGACCGCGATCGCCCACAACACCGCCGCGCCGGCCGCCTCAGCCACCGCCGGCCACCGCCTGCCCAGGGGCGGCGGACTCCTCCCGGCGGGGCGCCGACGCCAGAGCCGTCCGACGCAGCCGCGCGAACTCCCCGCTACGCAGACCGGCGACGAACGCCGACCACTCCGACAGTTCGAACAGCAACGCCGCCCCCTCCGGGCCCCGGCTATGGCGTACCGCCACCCCGGGCCCGTCGATCGACGACACCGGCGACCAGCCCGGCACCGCCGCCACCTCCACCGCACCCGTCCCGGCCCGCGACGACCGCAACCAGAGCAGACGGTCCCGGCCCCAAACCCCCAACTCACACTCGACCCGCGCGCAATGCTCGTCTTCCCAGGCACCCACGCCAGAACCTCCCCTCTCCCGCCGGACGGTGAACGACGGCCCCGGCCGGGGATACGCGGTCAACCCGACCGGAACCGTCACCGATAAGTTCAGCCGGGCGGCGACGATCTGCCCAGAAGAAACCCCCCGCGATCCCGCAAGCCAGCCAGGTCCTCCCGGCTCCACCTTCTTCGGCTCTGCTCTCCTACGCTCCACACGAGAACACGAGAGATCGGACGAGAAAGCAGGCAAGACATCACCGGTGACACAAGACATCGCCGACGGAGTGCCCGACTGGACAGCAAGACCGGTCCGGCACCGTAGGCATCCCGCTACGCTTCTCGCATTGCCCCCATGGAAGCGAGCATGTGATGTCCCGTCTGGCCGACCAGCACCCCGGATGGCATCCGGAGCGGTTACGACAGCGCCGCGTCAAGCTCGGACTGACGCTCACCACCCTCGCCGACCAGCTCCGCAACCTCGACCGGGAGCAGGCCAGACAAGCCGACTTCATCCCGCCGATGGCCTCACCCGAGGTCATCGGCACCCACGAACGCGGCACGACCTATCCCGGCAAGGACTACCGGGCCGCCTACTGCCATTTCTTCCAAGCATCCGAAGCCGATCTAGGATTCCGCCGGCCCTACCCACACGAGACCCCTCCCGCGACGTCGCACCCCCAGCAACCGCCGGTCGAGGTCTCCAACGACAGGACACAACACCCCCGCCCACCGTCCTACTCTGGTCTGACAGGGGCGCGTCTCGTACCGCCCCTCACCGACAGGCCGGAAGGACGGATCATGACCGGGGCCGACGAGACGTTCGATTTCATCGTCAACGCCGAACGGGCCGCCGCCCGCCCGGAAGTCCTCGACCTTCTACAACAGCAGGTCCGCGCACTCGCCATCGCGTTCCCCACGGAGGCGACGAACCTCGTCGGACCACTCCTCGACGCGCAAAAGGTCACATTCCGACTCCTCGACGGCCCCACCCATCCGGACCAGGCACGCGACCTCTACTTCCTCGCCGCCATCGTGTCCGGTCTCCTCGCCCGCGCCGGCGTCGACCTCAGCCAAATCAGCACCGCGCACATCTACGCCCGCGCCGCCTACCTCTGCGCCGACCGCGCCGACCATCCCGGACTTCGCACCTGGATTCGCGTAGAACAGGCACGCGCCGCCTACTGGGCCGGAGCACCCGGCGAAGCCCTGCGCTACCTCAGCCTCGCCGAGCAGAACGCCCACCAGGTCCACGGATCGATCTTGACGGAAGTCTTCGCCAACACCGCACGGGCACACGCTGCCCTCGGCAACGCCGAAGGCACACGGACCGCGATCGCGAGAGCCGCCGACGTCCGCGATCTCACCCAACCCGATGATCTCGATGAAATCGGCGGCGAGCTCACCACCCCGCTAGCCGTACAACTCTTCGTCGCCTCCGACGCCCTGTCGCTACTCCCCGACGAGCCGACCGCCGAACAGGCCGCCCTGCACGCCGTCGAAGCCTTCGCCGAACCCGACGCCGCCGACCTCAGCTACGGCAGCCGAGCCGGCGCACACATCAACCTCGCCCTTGCCCGCGCCCGCCACGGCGACCCCGACGGAGCCCGCGACGCCCTCACGCCGGTACTCACCTTGCCCGCGGCCCGACGCAACCACGGCATCCGCACCCTCACCGGACGAGTACAGACAGCCCTCACCGACCCCCGATACGGCCGATCGCGCCGCGCCCTCGATACCGCCGCGGAAATCGAGGCATACCGCCAGGTCACAAGCCCCGTCCGTCTACCCGAATAGATCCATCGCAGACTTTATATGCGGTTTCAAGGGCGGCCCTTCGGGCCGCCGCGCCGCACACGCCGCGCTCGCCGCACCCGCCGGGCCGACGGTGTCGCCGCACCACGACGGGGCCCCGCCTCCCTCCGGTCGGCACCCCGTCGGGGCGTCGCCCCCGCAGGCCCGTCGGAGCGTCGGCCCGTCGGAGCGTCGCGAAAACCACCGGACTTCCACCCACCCAGAGAGTGGACTTCCACCCACCCAGACAGTGGGCGTCAAGCTACTTTCACCGGCGCTATATACTGACGTTGTCAGCTCGATGAGGGGAAGCTCCCCCGGGACACCTGGCAGGGTGCCCCGAAGGAGCTCTAGCACTAGCTAGCGACGCTTTCGGCGTGTCATCCAGATGCGCGTCGCCAGTCCCACTGTGACCGCGAGGGCCTCCGCCACTCGGGCGGAGCCCAAGTGGTCCATGTTACGAAGCGTGATGCCCGCGAGGTTGAGCCAGGACTGCGCGTCCAGGGCCCTCCTCTCGAAACGATCACCCTTCGGTGAGGGATGATCCATGCACTCTCCTTCTGTCTGCTAGCGAACCACTGAGACCCAATTGGATCTCCCGGCCGCCGTCGGCCGAGCTCGTACCGACGGCCAGCAGACATGACGGATGAGGCAGTTTGACACCCTCCGTGGTACATCGTAGCCACGCCGCAGCAGCACGGTAGATCGGCCCCCGCTGACTTCCAGTTCAGGACCGGTAGCCCGACATCCGCTCGTGATCCCGGGGCTCTGCCCCGGACCCCGGCCCTCTCTCTGGAGGAGGGGAGGGGCCGCCGGTCGCGTGGGCAGCGGGGTGGGGACGTCCGCTGATCGCCTCCGCCGCCCGGTCCCCGGAGGGCTACCCCGGAACCTCCCGCCCGCGCAAGGGACGCACAGCGCCCAGCACGGGATGCGTGTCGTTGGCGCCCTTGCCCGGTCGGGAGAACCCGGGGTAGGGCTGCGCCGCCCGACCGACGGAGGAGATCAGCTCAGCCCGGGGTCTATGAAGTGCGGCAGCCCGCCGGACGTCCCGCGGACGGGTATTCTTCCTGGTCAGAAGGCATCCTTCCGAGCGCACGGCGCGTGACCTCACCGGAACACCCACGCCTTAACGTTTCGTCCCATCGTTGCGTATCGCGTGCAACGAAACAGAAATGACGATTCAGGGTCGATAGGTATTGGGTTCCCGGTGCCTTTGGGCGCTTCCGGTCGCCCGAGCGCCGTGGGCGCACCGCTTCCGACGAGGATTCCCGCTCCGGACGGCTCTGGCACGGCCAGACGACGAGCCCGCCTCGGTCGGAACACCTGAGATGCCGCCGCCGGGCGCGCCGGGCCCGGACACGACGACGGCCGGTAACCCCGCAGGGTTACCGACCGCTCGAAGCGCCGTGCGCGTCTACCTGTTCTGCTGCTTCCCGCTGGGCCAGCCGTTGACGTGCGAGGCGTACCACTGGCTTGCCATCGTCGCCGACACCGTCACCGAGTCCCACCACCGCGCCGCCACGTCATACGGCATATCCGACGCCACACTCACCCGCACCCCCGCCGGAAGGATCAACGTCGGGCGCAGCACCGAGAACCGCGGACCCGCCGCCGGAAGATACACATCCGCCGCCTCTCCCGGATGCGCGTGAAGATCCACACCCACCATTGACCGGCTACCCCCACCGATCCGCACCTCTGGCATCATGCTCACGGGTTCCACTTCCTGTCTGTCTCAGGATTGGGATCAAGGCCCGGGGCCGGTGCTGGTAACACCGTCCCGGGCCGCCTATTCCTTGCCACCCCGCAGGGCCGTTCCTCGCGGGGAAGTCGTGGACGACGCCGCTACGCCGCAGCCGCAGCCGCAGCCGGGAAACGATCCGGGTGCGGAATCACGTCGATGGACTCTTCGCCCGCATGTCCGCCCTTACTGGCAGGCAATACCGTGACCTTGCACAGGTAATCGACGATGCTGCGCCGCCGGTCCAACGGCAGGCCCGGGAAATTCTCCGCCGTCACCCCGTGCAACGCCGAGGGCAGAGCCGTCAGTTTTTCGTCCCGTTCCAGGTCTTCAAGCTTCCCACGCAACCGGGCCAGGTTCCGCTTCAGCCCGTCGACGGAAACATCTTTCAGATCATCGGTGGGATCACCGACAAGGGCGTCTTCGACCTGACTGATACGCAGCCGGACCTCATCGGCGCGGGCCCGTAGGTCATGGGTAGGAACCGCGATGTCCGGCACGTCGAACGTCACGCCATCCCGGGCCAGCCAGCCCACCACGAACCGGGTTACCACATCGTCGACGAGATCACCGCGGCGCCGCAGGTGATTCGCCGACGCGCACCGGTACATCCGCGCCCCGGCACGGTTCCCACCCGCGCGCATCACCTTCCCGCACCGGCCGCACAGCGCGATCCCGGACACCAACCGGTTGGGCTTGTTTCCCGATGCTGTACGGCGCGCCGGGTCCGTCAGCACCGCCCGGCACAACTCCCACCGGGGCATGCTCACGATCGCAGGCCACGCCGCCGGGCCCAGGACCCGACCTTGATGCACTCGCAGCCCCGCGATCCGTCCGCCGATCAGCACCTTCCGTAGCACCGTGACCGACCAGGGAACCCCGGTCGACGTCGCCACCTGGGCATCGTTCAACTCGCCCACCAGCGCCCGCAGCGTACGGCCCGCGATCACCCCGCCGATCGCCCAGCGGATCACTTCCGCCTCATCCGGGCGGACCGTCATCCCATCCTTGTCGTAGCCGAACGGGCGCCGCATGCCCCCATGCGGAAGACCCGCCTCAGCGTTCTGCAACATCTTCCGCCGGATCCGGTCCGACCGATGTTCCGACTCGTAACGCGCCAACCCCCCGAGGATCCGAGCATGCAACCGGCCCTCACCAGTCGACAGATCAACCCGACCGCCCTTGACCGTCTCGATACGCAACCCGGTCTGATTCGCCAAATCGACGATCTCTTCGAGTTCCTTCGGGTTACGGGTCAACCGGTCCACATGCCAGATGAGGAGAACGTTCCACCGGCCCGACGCGATCCCGGACAGCACCTCCTCATACCCCGGACGCCGCTTCCGCGAATACGCCGATACATCGTTGTCCGTCACGACCTCCGGACGCGGCATCCCCAGCCGATCCGCCACATCGTTCAAGTCCGCAGTCTGACGGGCAACCCCCAGACCCGCACCCTCCCGATCCAACGAGATACGCACATACCCCACCGGACGCAACAGCCCGACAGTTGAACCAGCAGAGACGAAAGGATCAGTAATCGTCATAGGACTATTCTAAAACGAGCAGTGCCTCAATTGAACTATGAGACATGCTGTCGTCATCTGCGACGCGATGCGCAGTCTGCCCACCGCAACCACCCCCGAACAGCGCACCGCCGCCGAACGAGCTCTGATCGGCTTCGCCGACAAGTTCGACACCATCCACCTCACCAAAATCGCCGCCCGCCTCCGCGAGACACTGACGATGGTGGACGCCTCCCCCGGCGGCGATGATCCCCACGCCGACGGCCGCACCGGTGAACACACCAAACCCGGCACCGGCGGTGCTGGTGCCGGTGCCGGTGCCGGCGGTGGGGATGATGATGGTGGGGAGAAGCCGAGCTCGGACCCGGCGGACATCCGCCGCCTCACCTTCACCGACACCCCTACCGGCACCACCCTGATCAGCGGGGAACTCGATGCCGAGGGCGCCGCCCTGCTGCGCACCGCCCTGGACAGCCTCGCCGCGCCGCGGCCCGCCGCGGACGGCACTCCCGACCGGCGTAGCCCCGCCCGCCGCCGCGCCGACGCGCTGGTCGACCTGGTCAACCGGGCGTTGGGCGCCGCGGCCGTCCCCGAGACCGGCGGGGTACGGCCGCATCTGACCGTCATCGTCGACTGGAACACCCTGCTCGCCAGCGGCACCATCCCCGCCACCACCGGCTGGGGTCTTCCGCTCCCCCACAGCACCCTGGCCCGGTTGAGCTGCGACGCGGAGATCAGCCGGATCGTGCTCGACCCCGCCGGTGTTCCCCTCGACGTCGGACGATCTACCCGGGTTGTCCCCCCGCAGATGCGCCGCGCGTTGGTCGCCCGCGACCGGGGCTGCACCTTCCCCGGATGCGACCGGCCACCCTCATGGTGCGAATGCCACCACTGCACCCACTGGAAAAATGATGGCGCCACTGCTTTGCACAATCTTGTCCTGATTTGCGGCCAGCATCATCGGCAGGTCCACCACGACGGCTGGACCATCGTCTTCGCCGAAGACGGCCACCCCGCCTACATCCCACCCTGGCGCATCGACCCCCGCCAACGTCCACGCCGCAACCCCTACACCCAAAACCCCACCGACCTCCTGGCCACCACATGACCGCCACCACCGACCGTGACAGCCGGGCCTCCGCCGCTCCGCCGACGGCGCTCCGCCGACGGCGCTCCGAGCCGCGCACGCTCCGCCCCGCGGTGCTCCGCGGAACCACGCCCCGCCGTCAAGGTCGCGCGATCATGGCGTTGCCCGGAACCGCGCGTTCGGCACGGCAGGCGGCGGGACACGTCCGGCGGGGGGCGGCGGCGCCCCCCGCCGGACGTCGGGCGGCCCGCGCGGCGGCCGGGGCCGGGCCGCCGCGCGGAGCCGTCAGAGGGTCGGGCCGAGCGCCCGGCCGCACAGGTTGTCCTGCGCGACGGTGAAGGCGCTGCCCGACGGGTTGACCTGCATCAGCGCGAAGCAGGTCGGCTGTCGGCCACGGGTGGCACCGACGTTGGTCGGTTGGATGAGCCCGCCCGCGTCGTAGCGGGTCAGGGTGCGCATCCCGGCGAGGAAGGACTGCCGGGTGGGGCAGGGGCCCGCGGCCTGCAACCCGCGCAGGAACAGGTCGGTGTTGATGTAGCCGATCAGGCCGAACTCCTGTTCGGCGTCGTCGGTCTGCGGCGAGTAGCGGGCCATCGCGTCGAGATAGTGCTGGATCGGGGCGCCGCCGGCCTCGAAGGGCCGGTAGAACACCGGGACGAGCACTCCGGCCAGGTCGGGGCCGTGGCGGCGCAGCAGGCTGTGGTCGTAGCCGTTCAGCGACAGCACCACCTTCGGGCTCCCGCCGAGCTCGCGGATCGCGTGCAGCACCGGGGGCAGGTCCGTCGGGGTGATCATGGTGACGACGGTGTCCGCGCCGGAGGAGACGATCTCGCGGGCCACGTCGGTCACGCTGTCCGCCCCGGGGGTGTAGGCGAAGCTGCCGACGACTCCGACACCGAGGGCCTGCAGGCTCTGCCCGACCCGCAGGGCCGCGCCGGAGACCCCGGCGGACATTGCGCTGCGCAGCAGGAAGGCGGACGTGCCGCCGCGGTCCTTGACGAACCGGCCGTAGCTGTCGACCGGCGCGGCGAGGGTGCTGGCGAACGAGAACATGTTCCCGTATTTCGTCCAGACGTCCTCGGCCGCGAGGCCCACGGTGGGGATCCGCCGGTCGGCGAGGTACTTCGCGCTGCCGCCGGCGGCGACGGTGAACTCCAGGACACCGAACGCGCCACGCTGGTCGACCAGTTCCCGGGCACCGCTGAGGTTCCCCTCGGTGGTGCCGGCGTCGTCACGCCAGTCGTAGACGACGTTGCGCCCCTGTATCCCGCCGGCGGCCTCGGCCTCGCCGAGGCGTGCATCGACGCCGGCCCGCAGCCCCGGGAACGCTGCGGCGAGCAGGCCCGAGTCGGGGTAGAGCAGGCCGAGCCGGACCTCGTCGCGGGTCACCCCCGGGGCCGCCCTGTCACCGGTGCAGGATGCCGCCGAGGCGGTTGTCCCGGAACATCCGGTGCCGACGGCCAGGCCCAGCAGGATCGTCGACATTCCCAGTTTCACGGCACAGCGACGCATTCGAAGGTGACCCCCATGCTGACACGGCGCACCGCCGCCACAAATGGCTCCGCAAAACGGTTCGGAATCATTCGGCCGGAATGTTCACTGCGGTCGGGCGACATCGGCGCGGCACCGCTGGCAGCGCACCGAGTTCGTCGCCGGGGGGCAGTCCGATCCGGACCGGAGAAGACGACCACCGAACGCGTTCACCTGTCCTGGCTGCCCGGCACGTCTCGGTCGGGCAGCCGCCGGCCGGAACCTAATCCGGTTTCCGGTCGGTGAAACGACAGTACTAAGCCATCCAGCACAAGGGGTCCCATTGCGATGACGACGCGGCATGGCACGATGGTGCACGATGCCGGCCCCCCAAAGCAATATGCAAGAGAAACGCGGTTCGGGGTGCAATAGGAAGTTGCACCCCGAACCGCGTCACCGGTATTCCGTTTCCAGTTTGTATCCGCCGGGTTGCTTTACCCGTCAGGTCGACCGTGGACGGTCAGACTTTCTGGTCGATCGCGAAGCCGGCGGGGACGAGGATGTCCTCGGGCGACAGTTCGTGGATCGACGAATGGCCGAGCCCCAGCAGGGTCTCACTCACGCCCTGGCGGAGGATCTCCAGCACGTTCGTCACGCCGCGCTCGCCGCCGGCGGCCATGCCGAACAGGGAGGCCCTGCCGATCATCACCGCACGGGCGCCGAGCGCGAGCGCCTTGACGACGTCGCTGCCACGGCGGATCCCGCCGTCGAGCAGCACCTCGACCTGCTCCCCCACCGCGTCGACGACACCGGGCAGGCAGCGGATCGACGCCGGGGTGGAGTCGAGGTTGTTGCCGCCGTGGTTGGACACCGAGATCGCGCTCGCGCCGACGTCGACCGCCCGGCGGGCGTCGTCCGGCCGAGTGATCCCCTTGATCATGAAGGGTCCGCCCCACTGCTCACGCAGCCAGGTCAGGTCCGACCAGGTCGGCGGGGGCGTGCCGATCCACTGGCCGTAGGCGCCGAAGAAGGTCGGGGGCGTGGCTTCGCGCGGGCCGAGGTTCGGCACGCCGAGGTCGGGCAGGGACCGGCTGCGCAGCCAGCGGGCGAGGTAGCCCGGGCGCAGCGCGACCTGCGGGGCGTAGCGGGCCATCGCCTTGAGGTCGAGCTTCTCCGGGATGAACGGGCTACCCCAGTCGCGGCGCGAGTCGAACACCCAGTCCAGCGTCACGATCAGGCCCTTGGCACCCGCCGCCCGGGCCCGCTCGGCGCGGGCGAGGATCTCCTCGCGCGACCCCACCCAGTAGGTCTGGAACAGCAGCTTGTCGGTGACCGCGCCGACCTCCTCCACCGGCTTGGAGGCGAACGAGGACAGGCTCATCGCCGTGCCCGCGCCGGCGGCCGCCCGGGCGACGGCGACCTCGCCGTCGGGATCCACCGCCTGCACCCCGGTCGGCGAGATGAGCACCGGGAAGCTGATCTGCTGCCCCATCACCGTCGTGGACAGGTCGCGGGTCGCCGGCAGGTCGGCGACCCGGGGCCGGATCTTCAGCTCGCCGAACGCGTCGACGTTGTCGTTCATCGTGACGCCGGCCTCGGTCCCGGCGACGAGCGCCTGGTACACCCCCCGCGGTAGCCGTCGGCGCGCCCTGCGCTGGGCCTCGGCGACCGTTTCGAACCATGTCCTCGTGCTGGCCATTGCGCTCCCACCTCGTCATGTCCGCCCGCCACCGACCGGCGATCGACGGGCCCCGGATGCCGCCTCCGGCCGGGCACCGGCCGCACGCAACGGGAATCGGACGGCAAGGTCGGGGCGATTTGGCACCGAGTGCCACTATAGCGATCCCGGTGACGTTACGCACCGGTCGCCCGGCGGGGATGATCCGAGAGACGAGGCCGGGCATGCACGGTGCCTCGCCGCCGTCGTGGAGCTACGACGCCGACGCCGAGGCGTGGCGGAACAGGTCGACGACGGCCTCGACCGAGTCGACCTCGGTCCGGGTGCGTTCGGTGCTCACACCGCCGGCCCTCTCGCGCGGCGGCGCCGGGCGCCAGGCCGGTCCAGGCCCGGCCCCCCGGTGACTTGCCTTTCGTTAGCCACTATCGTTTCGTACGTCCACCGTTGCAGCCGCAACGGTGCCCGGCTTCAACCGCCCATGGAGGTCTCGTGACCGCCCCCTCGTCCGAGCTCGCACCGCTGCCGCTCGTCCCCGGTACCTGGACCCTCGACACGGCCCACTCCAGTGTCACCTTCCAGATCCGCCACCTGGGCGTCACCAACGTGCGCGGCCGCTTCGACACGTTCTCGGCGAACCTCGCCGTCGGCGACGCGCTGGAGTCCGTCGCCGTCGACGCGTCGATCGACCTGGCCTCGATCAACACCAACCAGGCCGACCGGGACGCGCACCTGCGCTCCACCGACTTCTTCGACCTGGCCGCGCACCCGGCGATGACGTTCGTCTCCAGCTCGATCTCCGGCAGCGGCGAGGAGTACGAGCTCACCGGTGACCTGAGCATCAACGGCGTGACCAAGCCGGTGACGTTCGCGGTGGAGTTCTACGGCGTGGACACCCACCCGGCCGACAACCGCGTCCGCTCCGGGTTCTCGGCGACCGGCGAGATCAAGCGCAGCGACTACGGCATCAACTTCAACATGCCCCTCGGTGCCGGCAAGCTCGCCCTGGCCGACAAGGTGAAGATCGAGCTCGACCTGCAGTTCATCGCTCCCTGACCCACCGCACCACCGCACCACCCTCACCGCGTAGCACGCTGGCGCCGGGGAGGCCGGGACGTCCCGGTCGGCCCCGGCGTTCGTGCGCCCGCGGCCGGATGGCGCGGCGTCTCAGCCGCAGCCGGCGCCCGCCCGCGGGTCGGCGTGAACGAGATGCTCCTGCGCCCACAGCTCCAGGGCGTGCAGCGCCGGGCGCAACGCCTCGCCGCACGCGGTCAGCCGGTAGCGGGTGGCCAGCGGCGGGCCGTCGAGCACCTCGCGTTCGAGCAGCCCGGCCTGGGACAGCTCGGCGAGGCGCCCGGACAGCATCCGCTCGCTCACCCCGGGCACGAGTTTCGCGATCTCGGAGAAGCGGGCCGGACCGGCCAGCAGCGTACCGATGATCAGCCCGCTCCACCGCTTGCCCAGCAGGGCGAAGACCGGGGCGAGCGCCTGGCAGCTCACCCCGTCCGGCGGCATCGGGACCATGCGGTCATGCTAACGAGCCGGGCGCCGGGGACCACCCGTTCGGTTGATGCCGGTCAACCGCGGGCCAGGGCGGGATCGAAGCCGGCGAGGGGGTCCTCCTGGCAGGCGCTGACCGGCGGCAGTGCCGGGGACAGCACGCTCGGTGCGCGGCCGATCGTCACCGGCACCGGGCCACCGCCGCGGCGCCCCCCGGCCTTGGCCGTGACGGTGCGGGAGTGGTCGACGGACGGCTTCGGTGGGGCGGCGTCCCCGCGGGCGAGCAGCGCGTCGACGCCGTGGCCCACCACGCACTCCGGGTCGGGGCCGTCGAGCGGCAGGCCGGTGAAGAACTTCGCCGCCATGCAGCCACCCTGGCAGGCGTCGAAATGCCCGCAGGAGGCGCACGCCCCGGCGGACTGCGGCTCGCGCAGCGCCGCGAACAGCTCCGAGGTCCGCCACACCCCGGTGAAGCCGCCGGCGTCGCGCACGTTGCCGGCGAGGAACTCGTCGTGGATGGCGAACGGGCAGGCGTAGACGTCGCCGACCGGGTCGATGAGGCAGACCACCCGCCCGGCGCCGCACAGGTTCAGCCCCGGCAGCGCCTGGCCGTAGGCGGACAGGTGGAAGAAGGAGTCGCCGGTCAGGACGTTCTCGCCGGCGGCGACGAGCCAGTCGTAGAGCTGGCGCTGCTGGGCGGCGGTGGGGTGCAGCTCGTCCCACACGTCGGCGCCGCGCCCCGACGGGCGCAGCCGGGTCAGCCGCAGCTGGGCGCCGTAGCGGTCGGCCAGGGCGGCGAAGGCGTCGAGCTGGTCGACGTTCTGCCGGGTGACGACGACGGACAGCTTGAACCCGCGGAAGCCCGCCTCGGCCAGGTTCGTCATCGCGCGCACCGCGGTGTCGTAGGAGCCGGCGCCGCGCACCGCGTCGTTGACCTCGGCGGTCGCCCCGTCGAGGGAGATCTGCACGTCGACGTAGTCGCTGGCGGCGAGCCGGGTGGCCACCTCGGGGGTGATCCGCACGCCGTTGGTGGAGAACTTCACGCCGACGTGGTGGGCGGTGGCGTAGTCGACGAGGTCCCAGAAGTCGGCGCGCACGGTCGGTTCGCCGCCGCCGATGTTGACGTAGAAGACCTGCATGCGTTCCAGCTCGTCGATGACCGCGCGGCACTCGGCGGTCGTCAGCTCCCGCGGGTCACGCCGCCCGGAGCTGGACAGGCAGTGCCGGCAGGCCAGGTTGCAGGCGTAGGTCAGCTCCCACGTCAGGCAGATCGGGGCGGCGAGCCCGCGGGCGAAGTGGTCGACGAGACGCGCCGGGGTGGTGGTGGTCACAGGGGACTCCCCTCGACGATCATGGAGGACGCGGCGAGGGTCGCCAGCGCCCGCTGGTAGCGGTCGAGGGACGCTGCGGGCAGCCCGACCGCGGCCGCCGCGGCCCGCGCGCTGGCATGCGCCGGCAACGCCTCCACCAGCGCCAGCAACGCCGGCTCCTTCAGGAACGACAGCTTGCGGGTACCGAAGTGGTAGAGCAGCGCCCCGAACGACTCCGGCCGCACGGACACCTGGGGATGCAGCCGCCAGGCCCGGTCCAGGTCGAACCCGGCGGCGGCCGGCGCGAGGCCGGCCGCGCCGCGCTCGTCCGGTAGGTCGGCGCTCAGTAGACGCCGCACATGCCGTCGATGGAGACCTCCTCGACGAGCAGGTCCGCCACGACCGGCTCCGCGGGCGCCTCGACGGCCTGGTCGACCTGCACTGACTCCTCCATGAACACTCCCGATCGCTAGAGCTGACTGGGTCCGGAACCGGTGGAGTCTGGTCCCGCCGCGGAAACGACTTTAGTGGCACCGAGTGCCAAAGGGAAGATGTCAGACCGGAACGGGCAGGTCAGGCCCGTGCAGCCCGTGCAGCCCGTGCAGCCGGTCAGGCCGGCGGGGGACGCCAGCCGAGGGCCGGGGCGACGGTGTGCGCCACGTCGTGCAGGATCTGCTCGTAGTCGCGGCGGTCGAACTCGTACGGCAGCTCCACCCGCAGCTCACTCACCTCCGCCACCGCCGCGTCGGCCCGCAGCCCGTCGAGGATCCGCTGCGCGTCGCCGACGAGGTCGGGGGCGAACAGGGTCCGCCGCTCGCCGTGCGGGCGCAGGGTGCGCTCGTGGCGGGCGGCGGCATACACCCGGTAACGCTCCCGGGTGGCCCGGTCGGCGCTGTCGAAGGGCACGACGACCCGGCCGAGGGCCACCCGCGCGGGCCGGTCGGCGCCGACCAGGCGGCGGTACTCGCGGATGAGGGTGCGCTGCGCGGTCGCGAAGTCGGCAACACCCTCCCCGGCGGCGATGCCCTCCCCTGAAACGATGTTGCCCGTGAGCAGGTTCAGGCCGTTCTCGCCGGTCCAGCGCACCGAGCGCAGGCTGCCACCGCCGTACCAGAGCCGGTCTGCGAGGCCGGGTGCATGCGGCTGCAGGCGGGGGCGCTGGGTGTTGCCCGGCGAATGGATGACGGTGTCGGGGTCGCCGAGGTGGTCGCCGAGCAGGTTGTCGCGCAGCCGGGCGATGCGGCCGTAGGACAGGTCGAAGCTGCGCCAGTCGCCGTCGAAGACGAGGTCGCCGAGCAGCTCGGCATGCGGCGGGGTCCCGGCGCTGAGCCCCACCTGCAGCCGGCCGCCGGAGAGCACGTCGGCGACGGAGAGATCCTCGGCCAGCCGGAACGGGCTTTCGTACCCGATGGGGATGACCGCGGTGCCGAGCTGGATCCGCCGGGTCCGCTGGCCGGCGGCGGCGAGGAACACCGCCGCCGAGGACACCCCGTGCTCCAGGTGCCGCTGGCGGATCCAGGCACCGTCGAAGCCCAGCCGCTCCCCGAGCTCGAACAGCCGCAGGGTGTCCTCCAGGCCCGCGTGGGGGTCGTCGTCGGGGTAGTTGCCCGGGGTGAGGAACGACAGCGACGTGATGGCGGGGCCGTCGCCAGGCGCCGCGGCCGGAGCGGGCGGGGATGGCGGGACGCTCATGATCGCGAGATGCGCTCGTGCGGGATGCGGTGACCGGCGTCGACCGCGACGGGCAGCCGGTTCTCCGCCGGTGGCAGCGGGCAGGTCGCCAGGTCGGTGTAGGCGCAGGGCAGGTTGCCGGCCCGGTTGAAGTCCAGGGTCACCGTGCCGTCGGCGGCGGGCGCGTCGAGAGTCAGCGACCGGTTCGCCGCGTACGTGGTCACCCCGCTGGTCGCGTCGGTGAACAGCAGCAGCAGGCTGCCGGCGGTGTGGCCGGGGAAGGCGGTCAGCGCCAGCGGCTGTCCGTCGACGGTGAACTCGACGCGCCCGGGTGCGTCGTAGACGTGGGCGAGGCTCTCCACGGCCGCGCCGACCGTGACGGGCCGCGGCGCGTCGAAGGGCACATAACGTCCGGTGAGCACCCAGCGGGGATCCGGCGGGTAGGCCGGGGTCGGGGTGTGGTCGAGGCGCAGCCGGTTGCCGGGATGGCGGGGGCGGACGATGTCCTGCCCGCCGCGGCGGGCAACCTCGACGACCGCGTCGCCGGCGGTGGCGTACACGCTGCCTCGCTCCGCGATGGGCGCGAAGGTGTACCGGCCGGTGCGGCGCTCGCCGCCGACGGTGAGCTCCTCGCCGTCGGCGAGCTCGACGGTCACCCCCGCCTCGCCCGTCGACCAGGCTCCGGGGGCGTCGTCGAAGCGGGTCGGCTCGGTGCCGAGCCAGTGCAGGGCGGTGACGGCGAGGAAGCCGTACGGGTCGGTGAGCGACCGCTCCCGCGCCTCGTACCACTCCTGCCACTGCTGCTCGAACGTCGCGCGGTCGTCGATCTGCTGCACCGTCATCAGGACTCCTTGTTCACTCGAAGGCTGGCGTCGGCTCGAAGGCTGGCGTCGGCCGGGGGCCTGCGGGCGCGGCCGGGGATGGCCGCCAGCAGGTCGCGGGTGTAGTCGTCGGTGGGATGGGCGAACAGGTCCGCGGTCGGCGCCGTCTCCACGATCCGCCCGCCGCGCAGCACGACCACCCGGTGGGCGATCCGGCGGACGACGGCCAGGTCGTGCGAGATGAACAGATACGCCACGCCGGTGTCGGCCTGCAACTCGGCAAGCAGGTCAAGCACCTGGGCCTGCACCGACACGTCGAGGGCGGAGACCGGCTCGTCGCAGACGACCAGGTCGGGCCCCAGCGCCAGGGCCCGGGCTATCGCGACCCGCTGACGCTGCCCGCCGGAGAGCTCCCCGGGGCGGCGGCGCAGCGTCGCGGCCGGCAGCGCGACCCGGTCGAGCAGCTCGCGGGCGCGGGCCAGGCGGGTGGCCCGGTCGCCGACGCGGAACACCCGCAGCGGCTCGGTGATCACCTCGGCGACGGAGAACCGCGGGTTCAGCGAGGCGTACGGGTTCTGGTAGATCAGCTGCGCCCGGCGGCGCAGGGCGCGCAGCCGGGCGCCGCGGGCGGCGGTGACGTCCTCGCCGTCGAAGACGATCCGCCCGGCGCTCGGCTCGGCCAGGCGCAGCACGAGCCGGGCTGTGGTCGACTTGCCCGACCCCGACTCGCCGACCACGGCCAGTGTCTCGCCGCGGCGCAGTTCGAAGCCGACGTCGTCGACGGCCCGCACCGACCGCGGCCCGCCACCGGCCATCCGCGGCAGCGGGAAATCCTTGACCAGATGCTCGACCCGCACCAGGACCTGCGCGGTCGGATCCGGGGCCGCCGTCGCATCCGGCCGCGCGGCGGGCCTTGCGGCGGGATGGGTGAAGGCGGACGCCGCGGCGGGAAGGGTCACGGCGAGGCTCGGTGCGCTGGCGACCAACCGGCGGGTGTAGGGGTCGCGGGGGTCGTCGAGGATCCGGGCGGTCGGCCCGGTCTCGACGACCCGGCCGGCGTTCATCACCACGACCCGCGCCGCCCGGTCGGCGGCGATGCCGAGATCGTGCGTGACGAGCAGGATCGCCGTCCCGCTGCCCTCGGCCAGCCCCTGCAGATGGTCGAGGATGCGCCGCTGCACGGTGACGTCGAGGGCGCTCGTCGGTTCGTCGGCGATGATCAGAGCGGGGCCGGCGGCGATCGCGATGGCGATGAGCGCCCGCTGGCGCATCCCGCCGCTGAGCTCGTGGGGGTACTGGCGGGCCCGGATGGCGGCCGCCGGCAGCCCGGCGCGTTCGAGCAGCTCGACGGCGGCAGGCGCGGCGGCGCGGCGCGGCGCCAGCCCGTGGATGCGCAGCACCTCGGCGACCTGGTCACCGATGCGCTGCACCGGGTTCAGCGAGACGGCGGGGTCCTGCGGGATGAGACCGATGCGCCGCCCGCGCACCGCCTGCAGCCCCCGCGGCGACATCGCCGCCAGGTCCTCACCGCCGAAGTGGACGGTGCCGGCGTCGATGCGCCCGCCGGCGGGCAGCAGGCCGATGATGGCGTGCGCCGTCGTGCTCTTGCCCGAACCCGACTCGCCGACCAGGGCGACGATCTCCCCGGGGTGGACGTCGAGGTCGACGCCGCGCACCGCCTCGACCTCGCCGCCGCGCGCACGGTACGACACCCGCAGCCCGCGCACGGCCAGCAGGCCCACCGTGGCAGGGTCCGCGAGGACGTCCGCGGCGGCGCCCTCAGGGGAGTCCTCCGCAGGCGCCGGCGGGGTCTGCGGCGTGGCCGGGACGGTCGGCGTGGGGTCCCGGGTCACCGCGCGGCCGCCCATTCTCCGTCGAGGGCGCGGGCGACGCGGTTCGTCGCCAGCACGGTCGCGGCGATGGTCAGCCCCGGCAGCGTCGACAGCCACCAGGCGTTGGCCAGGTAGTTGCGACCGCCGGCGACGAGCGTGCCCCATTCGGGGGCCGGTGGGGCGGCGCCGTAGCCGAGGAAGCTCAACGACGACACGGCGAGCACGGCGGTGCCGAAGTCGAGGGTGGCGAGCACGACGACCGGGCCGATCGCGGCGGGCAGCACGTGCCGGCCGAGCAGGGTGTACCAGCGCGCGCCGCTGGCGCGGGCCGCCTCGACGTAGCCGGCCTGGCGCACCCGCAGCACCTCGGCGCGCATGACCCGG
Source organism: Frankia tisae (assembly GCF_025403405.1). Classification (GTDB taxonomy): domain Bacteria; phylum Actinomycetota; class Actinomycetes; order Frankiales; family Frankiaceae; genus Frankia; species Frankia tisai. The sequence continues at coordinate 1,491 of NZ_JANEZT010000069.1, read as the reverse complement.
GCGAAGGAGGCGACGCTCGCGATCCCGACGGCGAGCGCCACCTTCACCGTGCCGTAGCCGAGCGCGGTGACCAGCGCCAGCGACAGGAACAGCGCCGGGATCGACAGCAGCACGTCGACGAGCCGCATGAGCACGTCCTCGACCCAGCGACCCACGAAGCCGGCGACCAGCCCCAGGGTGCCGCCGACGACGAAGGCGACGGCGACCGCGATCAGCGTCGCCTTCAGCGACAGCGCCGCGCCGTGCACGACTCGGGTGAAGGTGTCTCGGCCGAGCTCGTCGGTGCCGAACCAGTGCCCGGCGCCAGGCGGGCGGAAGTTCTGCGCCGGGTCGCCCACCAGCGGGTCGCGGCCGGTGAACAGCGCCGGCCAGAACGCGGCCAGCACCACCAGCACCAGGCACGCGACGGCGAGCACGAGCCCGGGGCGGCGCAGCAGGAAACGGCCCAGCCGGCGGGCGCCCGCGGTCCCGAGGCCGGTGGCGGGCAGCTCGGCGGCGGGCCCGACGAGCAACGGGCCGCTCACGCGAGCCCGCCCCGCACCGCGGGCGCGACCACGATCCGCGGGTCGAGCAGCGGGTAGACCAGGTCGACGGCCAGGTTCGCCAGCACGAACACCAGCGACCCGAACACGATGACGCCCTGCACGACCGGGATGTCCTGGGCGCCCACCGCCGCCGCGGTCACCCGGCCCAGCCCGTTGCGGGAGAACACCGTCTCGACGACGACCGCGTTCGCCATGAGCTGCCCCACCAGCACCCCGATGATCGTCACCGTGGGCAGCGCCGCGCCGCGCAGTGCGTGGCGCAGATGGATGCGCACCCGCCCGGCGCCCTTGGCCCGCGCGGTCTGCACGTACGGCTCCTCCAACGCTGCCAGCAGGCTCTTCGCCAGCACCTGGGCGATGATCGCGCTGCTGGGCACGGCGAGGGTGACCGCCGGCAGGACCAGCCCCCGCAGCCCGTCGTTGCCGAACGCGGGGAACAGCCGGGCGCGAAACGACAGCAGCTGGACGAGCACCAGCCCCACCCAGAACGCCGGCACCGAGACCCCCAGCGACGGCAGCGACAGCAGTGCCTGGCGCAGCGCGCGGTGCCGGGTGTAGGTCGCCACCAGCGCCAGCCCACCGCCGGCGAGGACCGCGAGCAGCAGTGCGGCGCCGGCGAGCGCCAGCGTCTGCGGCAGCGCCTCGGTGATGACGCGGGCCACCGGGCGGCCGGTGGCCACCGAGTCGCCGAAGTCGCCGCGCACCGCCCGGCCCAGGTAGTCGGCGTACTGGGCGAGCACCGGCCGGTCGAAGCCGTACTGGGCCCGCAGCGCCGCGACCTGCTCGGGCCCGACCTGCTCGCCGTCCAGCCCGCCGCCGGCCATCGCCGAGACGGGATCGCCCGGCAGGTAGTCCAGGACGAGGAACGACAGCGTGTACGCCGCCCACAGCACGGCGACGGCCTGGGCGAGGCGGCGCAGCACATACCGTCGCATGCCCGCTGCCC
>NZ_JANEZT010000699.1 GCF_025403405.1 Frankia tisae | reverse complement strand
GGGTTCATGGCGGGGCGGGACATCGAGTACGAACGTCCCATCCTGCTCGGCTGCGGCGGGTGCGATGCCCGGTGGACGGCGCTGACCGCGGCGCACTGCCCCACCTGTCATGCGACGTTCGCGGGTGCCACCACCGGTTTCGACGCGCACCGGGTGAACGGGGTCTGCCAGCCTCCGCAGCAGGTCGGGCTGCGTCATGACCGCGGCTACTGGCTGGTCGCGGGCGAGAAGCCGCCGGGGCGCGTTCTGCACCGTTCCGGGGAGGTCGCCGGTGGGCGCGGTGATCCGAGTGGATCGGCCGGGCCACCCGGCGGCGAGGTTCGGATGGCCGGCTGATCGGATCGGCTGATCGGGTCGGCAGCCTCAGCGGGTCTGGCCGGCTGGGCGGGCCTGGCGGGACGCGATGCGCTCGGCGGTGGGCCAGCGTACATCGCGGGCCCAGCCCAGGCGTTCGAACCCGCGGATGAGCGCGGCGCTGGGGTCGAGCTGGCCGGGCAGGACGCCGTGGCGGGCGCTGGTGGGGTCGGCGTGGTGCAGGTTGTGCCAGGACTCCCCCAGCGACGGGACGGCCAGCCACCAGACGTTCGTCGACTGGTCGCGGGTGGTGAAGGGCCGTTCGCCGATGAGGTGGCAGATCGAGTTGATGGAGAAGGTGACGTGGTGTAGCAGGGCGATGCGTACCAGGGAGCCCCAGAACAGGGCGGTGACCGCGCCGGTCCAGGACATGCTCCACAGCCCGCCGGCCAGCGGCGGGATCAGGACGGAGGCGGCGACGCACCAGGGGAACGCCGCCGAGACGGCGGCGATGTCGCGGTCGGCGAGCAGGTCCGGGCAGAATCGTTCGGGGGCGGTGCGTTCGCGGTTGAACAGCCAGCCGACGTGGGCGTGCAGGAAGCCCTTGGCCACACCGGTGGTGTCGCGGCCGAAGCGCCAGGGCGAATGCGGGTCGGCGTCGCCGTCGGAGTACTTGTGGTGGCGGCGGTGGGCGGCGACCCAGTCGGTGACGCTCATCTCGACGGCGAGGCTGCCGGCCAGGGCGAGGGCGATGCGCAGGGGCCGGCCGGTCTTGAAGGAGCCGTGGGTGAACAGGCGGTGGTAGCCCACGGTGATCCCGAAGCCGGAGACCAGGTACATCACGGCGCCGATGATGACGTCGTGCCAGCCCAGTCCGTGGCCCCAGGCCACGGGCACCGCCGCGATGACCGCGAGGAGGGGGATGGTGAGGAAGAGCAGCAGAATCGCCTGTTCGAGTGGGGTCTTCAGGTCGGC
>NZ_JANEZT010000698.1 GCF_025403405.1 Frankia tisae | reverse complement strand
GCACCGAACAGTCGGGCGGCCTGGTCCGGCCGGGGCACGACGAAGATGCCGACACCTTCGACCAGGGGCTGGTCGGGCTCCGACTCCAGCGCGATCGTGCCGACCGCGGTGATCTTCCGGTCGGCGACCTCGACGACCTGGCCGACCACGAGCAGTGGAGCCAGCAGCGGGACCGGCCGGCGGTACCGGGTGGACAGGGAGACGGTGAGGCCGGACCGGCCACTCGCGCTGACGACGTCGCCCAGGATCTGGTCGAGCATCATGGCGCTCATCCCACCGTGCAGGTAGCCGCGCGGCCCCTGGTAGGGCAGGCCGAGGGTGGCACGGCCGGTGAGGACCCCGTCCACCAGTGTGGTCTCGACCCAGGGCGCGATCGGGTTGGCCCGCCCGATGACCGGGTTGTGCAGCCACATCTTCGCGGCCGGGTCGTCCAGCGGCGCCGGTTCACCGACGTCGCGCTGCTCGGCGGTCAACGCGGGCAGGCACTCGGTGATCCGGGCGGCGATGTCGAGCAGGGTCTCGGTCGGCACAAGCGTGCGCACGGTGGCATCGGTCAACGCGCGCACGGCCGCGCCGAGCTGCGCGGCCGCGTCACGCCGGGCCGCCATGCCGTCCGCGGGCGAGAGGGGCGACGGGGTCGGTTCCTCCCAGGCGGGCCGCGCCACCGCCGCGGCCTGACGCGGCAACCCCAGCTTCTCCAGAGCAGCGTCCACGGCGTTATCCACCCGTTTCCTCGGCGCCTGGCGGCGCGTCGTCTCGTCGGTCACCTCGCGCACCGGGACGGCCGTGGCGCGCCGCCGCCAAAGCCCCGCCCACCGTGCCCGCCGCGCCGCGGTCAGGAGCAAAGGGAGAACGGCACCGCCTGGTGCCCGGCGGGCCTGCGCCACCCCTCGTCGGGTGAACACGCGCCCCCGGTCGATCCCATCCGCACTGAACGTTCATCGCGGTGACGTCTCAGCCACACGCCGGAACCGAGTTGAGAATACCCCGCCGACCTGTTGACGGTCGCTCGACAGTTCGCCTGGTGCGCGTGGGGTGCGCCGCTCCGACTGGGCTTCTGTAGGCCCCCGCCCCCACCCGGCTGACACCGGCAACGCCTGAAAGGCCTGCACTACCGGGATGTTTCTGCCTCGTGACGACGGCCGGCCGGACCCGCGCCCCGACGGGGGTGCACTTCGTGAGCGAGATCACCCTGGATCTTCCGTGTACGGTCGGTCCTGCGCCCCCAACATTCAAACGCTCAACAGAGTGCACTGAACTCCCGCCGCCTCCCCAC
>NZ_JANEZT010000697.1 GCF_025403405.1 Frankia tisae | reverse complement strand
GTCCGGCGCCCCGCCCCCATCCGGCCAGCAGCCGAACCCGGCGGGGGTGGTCCCCCCGCCGGGTTCGGCTGCTGGCCGGATGGGGGCGGGGCGCCGGACTCCCTAGCGTGATCGAAATGGCTGTACGTATGCACGACATGTGTTCCCGTGACGAAACGATCACCGCGTCGAGGTACTCGCCGAAGCGCTCGCCGCGGCGGCGGAGGACCGTCGTCCTCGCGGCCACTGCCCTCATGCTCGTGTCCGCCGGCATTCTCGGCAGCGGCGCGGCTCCCGCCACTGCGTTCGTCGATGCCGCCGCGGCGCCGTTGCCAACCGCGGGAGCCGCGGGAGCCGCGGGAGCCGCGGGAGCCGCGGGAGCCGCGGACCGTGGTGACGGCCGAGCGGCTGGACGTGCTGTCGGCGGCGCAGGTGCGGGCGGTGCTGACCGCAGCCGGGTTCGACGCGGACCCGGCGATCCTGCGCTCGGGGGTGGTCAGCTACCGACTCGTCTACCGCACGATCGACCCCCGCGGGCTGGCGACCACCGCCAGTGGCCTGCTGGCCCTGCCCGCCACCGACACCCGCCGGCTGCACGTCGTCTCCTACACCCATGGCACCGAGATCGCCCGCGCCGACGCCCCGTCGACGGCGACGGACCGGGCCGCCGACGGCTGGGGCCAGGCCCCCGCCCTCACCTACGCCGCGGCCGGCTTCGCCGCGGCCGCCCCCGACTACCTCGGCCTCGGTGTCGGGCCGGGCCTGCACCCGTGGATGGACGTGCCCTCCGAGGTGACCGCGTCGCTCGACCTGCTGCGCGCCACCCGGTTGTTCCTGGCCACGCAGGGACGCACGGTCGACCCGCGGGTCCTGGTGACCGGCTTCTCGCAGGGCGCCTCGGCGGCGACGGGCCTCGCGACGGCGCTGCGCTCCGGCGCCGACCCCGCGCTGCGCCTCGGCGCGCTCGCGCCGGTCAGCGGCGCCTACGACCTGCGCTCCGTCGAGCTGCCGGCGCTGCTGGACGGCCGGGTCGAGTGGCCCTACGGCGTCGGCTACACCGCCTACCTGCTCGTCGCGTTCAACCGGCTGCACCACCTGTACGACACGCCCGCCGAGGTGTTCCGTGACCCGTCGGTCGAGGCGCTGTTCGACGGCGAGCACTCCGGCGAGCGGTTTGTCGCCGGCCTGCCGGCGAGTATCGACGCCCTACTCACCCCCCACGGCGCCGAGCTGGTCCGCCATCCGCGGGGCCGGTTCGCCGCGGCGCTGGCGGTGGCCGACGCGACCTGCTCCACGCTGCCC
>NZ_JANEZT010000696.1 GCF_025403405.1 Frankia tisae | reverse complement strand
GGCCGGGATCGCCGCCCGGCATCGAGGGGGGAAGGAAGACCGCGGGAGGCGGCGGGCCGGTGGCCTTACCGCTGGCGAGATCGTGCATAGGTACCGCCGGTATCGGTTGGAGGAACTGGGGGGTGGTCCGGCCGCGCGGAGGCTGCCGTAGCGGCCGGCGCGTGATCGGGTTCTGTGCCTGTCGCCGAGGAGGAGGCGTCTGGCGGCGGCGGCCGGTGGGGGTGCGCTGGGGGCCGCGGCCGAACCGTCCGCCGCCCAGCAGACCCAGGGCGCGACCGGTGACGTAGGCGCGCACGATCCGGCCCAGAACGCTGCTGCCGCCCTGGCCGATCTTTGGCATCATCCAGAACGGGATCTTGAACAGGAAATAGATCAGGGTGATGGCTGCCAGCAGGTTCACCAGCCCGTCCGGTTTCGGGCCGAACACGGTGAAACCACCGGGGGCGAAGAACACCTTGAAAGACGCGATGAGAACGAAGGACTGGGCGATCTGGATACTGATGCAGGCGAAGAATGCCTTCCACCACCAGTACGCGACCTTCTCGGTCTGCGGTAGAGCGTGTCCCGCGAGTGCCAGCGGTGCGGCTCCGATCAACGCCACGGTGATCGTGACCCGGGCAATGTAGGTGCACAGCAGCGCGACGATCGAACCGGCGAGAAACAACCCCAGGAAAATGACGAAGATGCTTCGGTTGACGACACCTGTGGCGCCGGTGGGCCCGATCGGTGGCGCGATCGCGCCGAGAATGATGTTCCGCAACTGTTGGGAGGCCGTGTTCGGGTCGAGTCCTTGCCCGAGGATCGCGGCGGGCAACGGATTCGCGATTTCGATGATCTTGCCGGCCAGGAACTGGGACAGGGTCGCGGCCAGGAACCCGAGGGGAATGCGGGGAGCGATCTCCTTGATGGACGTCCGGGCCTGCACCGACTGGAACGTCATGATCGTGATCCCGCCGATCATGATGAGGATGCTGTAGGAGGCGACGGTGATGCCCCACGAGGTTGTCCACAGTTCACCGATCGCCGGCAGCTCCGACGGTTTCGGTGTGGTCAACAGCGTGCGACCCAGCAGATCCAACAAGGGGTTGAGAGCGGCGGTCACCAAGCCCCGGAAAAAGCTGTTGATCGCGCTGGTGATACCGCGGGTGATCCAGCCGACAATTCCGCCGCCGCCTCCGTCGCCGCCGGTATCGGGCGCGGTCGGGGTGGTGTGCGGGGTCGGGGGTGGCGGTGCGGTGGGCTGGGGAACGCAGTCCTCGTCATCGGCCGCGCAGGGTGGGGA
>NZ_JANEZT010000695.1 GCF_025403405.1 Frankia tisae | reverse complement strand
TGCGGAAGCCACTGGTGGGCGCAGCCGCAGATGCGAAACTGGATGCATGATAGTGCCGCTTGTACGTTCCGACCAGGTGGGGGTGCTTCAGGTCTGTCCGTAACCGCGGTCCAGCTGCCCGGTCGGGCCGCGGGTCAGGGGGCCTGGAAGCCAGCCGCGGTCAGCACCGCCTCGCCCTTGTCGGAGGTGACGTAGTCCTCCCACGCCTTGCCGCCGGCGGCGTTCTTGCCGCCCTTGAGCGTGGCGATCGGGTAGTCGTTGATGGCCTTGGCCGACTCGGGGAACTCGATGCCCGTCACCTTGTCGCTGGCGGCCTTCGCGTCCGTGCGGTAGACCAGCGCCGCGTCGACCTCACCGAGGGTGACCTTCGACAGGGCGGACTTGACGTCCTGCTCCAGGGTGACGGGGGTCAGGTTGGTGCCGGCCGCGGCCAGCGCCTTCTTGGCCGCCGCGCCGCAGGGCACCGCCTCGGCGCACAACGCGACCTTCACGCCCGGCTTCACCAGGTCGGGCAGGTCCTTGATGCCCTTCGGGTTGGCCGTCGGCACGGCGATGACGAGCTGGTTGCGCACGAAGACCTTCGGCGCCGAGGAGTTCTCCCCGGCGTCGGTGACGGTCTTCATGGTGGCCGGGCTCGCCGCGGCGAACACGTCCGCGGGCGCGCCGGAGGTGATCTGCGTGGCCAGCGCGGAGCTACCCGCGAAGGAGAACTTCACGGTCGACCCCGGGTTGGCGGCCTCGAACTGCTTGCCCAGCGTCGTGAACGTCCCGGTCAACGACGCCGCGGCGAACACGGTGACGGTGCCCGTGACGCCGCTGGAGGCACTGGTGGTGGCCGGCGCCGGCGTCGCGGCCGCGCCCCCGTCGCTTCCGTCGCTTCCACACCCGGCGGCGAGCAGTCCGGCACTGGCCACGACCGCCAGCGCCGTCTTCACCCTGCGAAATCTCACGTATCCCCGTCCCTAGGCACCACGGCCGGTCGCCGACGCCATCGCGCGCACGGTCGACCGCCTCATACGAACGTCCACTGTTGGCTGTGCGGTCGGGCGTCCCGGTGTCACCCACTGTCACCGAGCCGACCCATGGCGACCCCGTCGTCGCCGCGGGCGCCGAGCCGTGCGGAATACTCCGCACGGCGACGGCGCCCGCTCGCACCTGCGGAAGCCACTGGTGGGCGCAGCCGCAGATGCGAAACTGGATGCATGATAGTGCCGCTTGTACGTTCCGACCAGGTGGGGGTGCTTCAGGTCTGTCCGTAACCGCGGTCCAGCTGCCCGGTCGGG
>NZ_JANEZT010000694.1 GCF_025403405.1 Frankia tisae | reverse complement strand
GGCTAGGAGCCCGCCGCGGTCGGGCCCGCGGAGGGTGTCGCCGTCGAGGTGGGGAAGAGCCGGTCGTTGTAACGGCCGTCGAGGTAGCGGCCCAGGTCGGGGCGCGGCTTGTCGGGCACGACGCCGCCCCAGACGAGCAGGCTGAGCTGCTGGTTCAGCGCACTGGTGATCTTCGAATCGATGCGCAGGTAGTCGCCGGGGGCCGGCGGCGCCTGAGCGGCGGGAGAGCCGGTGTCCTTCGCCCAGACCGCCGCGTACCTGTCCGGGTGCTGTTGGTAGAAGGTGTTGGCCTTCTGCCAGCGCACCAGCAGGTCCCCGATCGCCGCCGAACGGGCGGGATTCCTCAGCGCGGAGTCGGGGACCGCGAGACCGCCGATGAACGGGAACCCGGCCTGTTCCGCGGTGACCAGCTCCTTGAAGCCGTACTTGTTGATGCCGGTCTGGGTGTAGGGCTGGCTCTCCGCGATCGCGTCGACGCTGCCGCCGGCCAGCGCCGTCAGGCTGTCGGCGTAGGTCAGGGTCGCGATCTTGATGTCCTTGGTGGTCATGCCGTTCTGCTTCAGCTCGTACAGCAGGAAGGCCTGCGGCAACGTGCCGGACGGCGCCGCCACCCTCTTGCCCCGCAGATCCCGCACGGAGGTAAGGGTGGAGTTCTTCGGCACCAGGATCCCGGCGCCGGTGCCCTTCGAGGACAGCGCCGAGATGGCGACGAACTTGACGGCGCTCTGCGCCTTCGCCGCGTAGATCAGGCCGGTGGAGCCGACGCCGGCGATGTCGAGCGAGCCGGCCTGCTCCGCGGTGAGCTCGTCGTTCGCCGAGGCGAAGCGGGCGGAGGTGATCTTGTAGGGCAGGTCGTTCAGCACCCCCGCGCCCTCGAGCACGTGCACGGTGCTCAGGGTGGCCTGGTCGCCCAGACGGATCGTCACCCCGCTGAGATCGATCTTTCCCCCCGCCGCCGGGGCAGCCGCGGCGCTGCTGCTGCCGCCCGAACCGCAGGCGGTGACGATCGCGGCCGAGAAGGCCAGCGCGGTGGCCAGCGCCCCGAGCCGGCGTGAACGTTTTTTGATCATGATTTCCCTCTGGCTCGGGAGGATGGCCCGTCGCCAATCTTGATTTTGTCGATCCGAATTATGGACTTTACCGACAGTCGGAATTTGATGTCAACATACGGAAGATGCGGAACGGAGCGGATGCCGTCCGGGCCCGGCGCGTGCTACCGGTTCGCGGGCGTGCGAAAGCCCGCCGCGGCGCGGGCCCGTGACAGGTCGCCACGGCGTGGGCGACGCAGGGGTGGGG
>NZ_JANEZT010000693.1 GCF_025403405.1 Frankia tisae | reverse complement strand
GCGCCGCACGTCGCGGCGGGCCAGGATGCCCGGCACGCGGCGGTTGCGGCAGGAGGGGGAAGATGCCCGGCCGGCCGCGGCGTCCCCAGGCCGGCGCTGTCAGGCGAGGCCGGGGCAACGCCCGGATCCGACTGGGGCCGGCGGTGCGAACCGCGTCAGCGGCAGCGACAACAGGACGAGGCGAGGATACCGAAATCGACGACCCGTCGACGAGTCAACATCCGCCGTGGCAACGGGACGGTGACGGCACAGCCGGCACGAGGGGCGTTGACCTGCCCGTACCGGATTGCGCGCGACTCACCGACCATGTCTATGAGAATCGTGGGTTTTCCATCGGTTGTCCAACGCAGATCCGCGATCGCACCGATCAGGATTTGCGATCGGTTGGTGTATCGTGCGCCGTGTGTCCTCCGTGCTCGACATAAACGCTTTGCGTAGCCTCATCACGATCGCCGACAGCGGCGGCTTCCGGCGGGCCGCGGAGAGTCTGTGCGTCTCCCAGTCCGCCGTGAGCCAGCATGTCCGGCGGCTGGAGAAAACGGTCGGGCGCCCGCTGGTCGAGCCGGACGGCCGGGCCACCCGCTTCACCCCCGATGGCGAGCTCCTGCTCGCCGCGGCGCGACGGATCCTCGCCCTGCACGACGGCACGCTCGAGCAGCTCGGCGTCGGCGCCGCGGCGCGGCCGTCCACGATCACCGTCGGCGCCACCGAGCACGCCGCGGATCATCTGCTGCCGTTGTGGATGGCGGCGCTGACCACCGGGTTCCCGGATGTGCGGGTACAGTTCCGGCTCGACCGGGGGGCTCGCCTCACCGAGGCACTCGACCAGGGCGCGGTCGATGTCGCCGTGCTGATCGGCGCGGCCCGCTCCACCATGTCCCGGCCCGCCGGCGCCCTGCCGCTGGCCTGGTACGCCGCGGCCGGCTGGACGCCGCCGCCGCCGGACCGTCCGCTGCCCCTGGTGGCCATCAACGATCCGTGCACGATCCGCAGCCAGGCGCTGAACACGCTGGCGCGCGTCGGGCGCACCGCCTGGGTGGTCGGCGAGGCCGGTCATCTCGCCGGGGTGCTGCAGGCCGCCCGGGCGGGAGTCGGGGTGGCCCTGCTCGCCGATGTCGGCCCGGTCCCGCCCGGCCTGGTCCGGCGCGACGACCTGCCTGCGGTCGCCCCCGAGCCGTTGCACATCCGGGCCCGCCGCGGTGCGCCACCCCAGCTCGCCGAACTCATCGGCGACACCGTCATCGCCGCGCTGGCCTGACACCACGGCCCGGCTCCCGGCTCCGGCCGCCTGCCCAC
>NZ_JANEZT010000692.1 GCF_025403405.1 Frankia tisae | reverse complement strand
GGGAAGCAGGGCGCCGACCGTGAAGCAGACGGCGGCCGAGATGAGGGTGGCGGCGACGTCGACCGCGGTGGTGGGTGTGACCAGGCGGGCCGCGGAGAGGGCGAACGCGCCGAACAGGCCGACGGCGCAGCCGGCGGGCAGGAACCGCAGTCCCCGCTGCCACCAGGTTGCCGGCGCGGCGTGCCGCCCGAGTGGGAGCAGCGCCACCGCCCACAGCAGCCCCATCAGGACCAGCAGGCCGAGCCCGAACAGGCCATAGATGGACAGCAGCGAACCGTGCACGTTCGCGGTTCCGGTCGCCTTCGCCACCGTGTGTAGATCGGTGTCCCGGATCGCCACCTCGACCGGCATCAGCCCGGTCGCCCGCCCGTCCAGGTCCCGGATGTCGAGATCGACCGTCCAGTTCGCCGAGCCGCGGGCCGGCACCGTCGTGCGGACGCGGGTGTCGTAGTCGAAGAACGTCAGGCCCAGCACGGCGCCGCTCAGCCGCACGGAGTCGACGTCCAGGTTCGACCGGCTCAGGTTCTGCAGGCTGACCACCACTCGGGCTACCGCGCCGGCGTCGAGAACGAGATCGCCTCGGCCGAGCGACTGCCCGTCGATGGTCACGGCCAGCTCCACGCCACCCCCCGGTGCCGCATGGGCAGCGGGTGCCGGGGACAACGTGAGCCAACCGAGGCACGCCGCCAGGCAAACAGTGATGAGAATTCTTTCCCTGGCCGGCCGCGTGGCCGGCAATGCGATGCTCACTACTTCCCCCCGCGGCCGGGATGTGCGGCCGGTCGGCTGTTATTCTATAGATCGTCGTATGGTGGGACTTCCGCCAAACGTGCATCACGTGCATCACGTGTTTTCACGGGTCGTGGGGATGGGCCGGCCTCAACGTGTTGCCGGTCGCACCCGGGGGGGCGCACTGGTGTCAGGTCATCGATCGACCGACCGGTTCACGAGGCCGTCGCGGCGCGGAGTCGTGCCGACGGTCTTTCTTGCCGTTCTGCTCCTTTGCACGGGAGCGAGTGTGGTTGCCGGCCTGATCGGGCCACCCCGGCTGGCTGGCACGAACGATGCGGCGATGGCGGATGCCGCCTCCACGCCTCATTCCGTCGCCGCGCAGGATTCGACCGTTGCGGTAGATTCTGCCGATCCGTCTGGTTCCACCGATCTGTCGAGTTCCGGCCCCGTATCGGGATCGGAATTGTCCGAGGGCTCCTCGTCCGGCGGTGGTTCGTCGGGCGGTGGTTCGTCGGACGAGCAGGCCCCGCCGGGTGACTCGCCGCCGGCTTCCGGCGCCCAGAACTCGGCGCCTGCCCCACCCCCGC
>NZ_JANEZT010000691.1 GCF_025403405.1 Frankia tisae | reverse complement strand
CGAGCAGGTCGACCGACGTGGGTGAACGGGTCCCGCCGTCGACGAAGCGCTGGCCGCTGGACTCGATCGGCGCGTACCAGCCGGGGATCGCGCAGGACGCCATGACAGCCTCGGGCAGCGTCACCCGGGGTGCGTCGGGCGCGCCGAACAGCACCCGGTGGCCGGTGTCGAAGTTCATCGCGACGATCCGCAGGGCCGTCGCGACGGGCCAGTCGGCAAGGCCGAGGCCCTTGCGGTCCATCGCGGCCGCGACCAGGTCACCCACTGCGGAGATCTTGCCGCGGCCCTGCGGCAGGATCGCTGCCAGGGTCACCATCGGCGAAGCGTGCCGGGGGTGCAGCGCGCTGGCCGTGAGCAGCCGTGGGGAGCCCATCCGCATCCGGGGCCGCGGGGGGAGAGACGCGCCGAGGTCGCGGTAGTCGAGGACGGGGCCGCCCGCCTCGTACAGTCCGCGTTCGGAATTGGCCATCACGTCGATGCCGATGCCGAGGCCAAGCAGGGCCGCGACGACCGAGCCGGCGGAGGTGCCGACCACCAGGTCGCTACTGCCCAGGTCGCGGCCAGTCTCGGTTTCGACGGCACGCATGGCGCCGATCATCCAGGCGGATCCTAGGACTCCGCCTGCGCCGAGGACCAAGCCGCTGCGCGCGACCCGCCTTCTGGTCATTGTCCACCTCCTGGCGCGACGGCCGGGAGGGGGTGCGCCCTGCGCTGGGGCACTGCCGCCCCGGTCGGCCCGCTGCCGTGTGGGCCCCGCCCGGTCGCACCTGGACCGGTCGGCCGTCGGCGGCGGCTATGCCGCGCGAGGCCTTCCGGAGATGGGCCAGTCGCAGTCCACGGTCCGCGTCGACCGTTCATCACCTGCGGCGCGTGACGCGCCTGGAACGAACCACCGGACTACTCCGGCGGCTCCTCGCTCTCCTCGGGGAAACTCGTCTCCAGGACGCCCCAGTTACGCAGACGCTCGGCGAACTCCTGCGGCGTGGTGTCGTGCAGCAGGGCGAGGGCGCGCACATCGCCGTCGCGGATGGACAGCACATGCCCGGCGTAGTCGTCGCGCTGGCGCTGGATCTGGGCCAC
>NZ_JANEZT010000690.1 GCF_025403405.1 Frankia tisae | reverse complement strand
GCTCGGTGCCGAGCAGCGCGGCCAGCCCGGCCAGGCCGGCGGCGATCCCCCACGAGCGCTCGGTGATACCGCCGGGCAGGTAGTTGAGAAGTAGGCCCAGAGCCATCAGGGAGATCAGGACAGACCCGGTGCCGACCACCAGCGCGTCGAGGTGGCCGGCCCGGCGGGTCCGCACGATCGGCTCGACGACGGCCACCACACCGGCCGCGGCCAGCGGAGTGGTGAGGGCGGTGGGGGCGGGGACGAGCACCGCCGTCACCGCCGCGACCAGTAACGCCAAGCGGGCGACGAACGCGGGCCGCGGATTACGGGTCCCGGCCGTTCCCGGGCCCGCGGTTGTCTCAGGAGGCACGGAGGGCTCGCACGTCGTAGATGACGATGGATCCGTTGTCGTACACACGACGGGCTCCGTTCACCGTGGCGAACTTGTCGAGCGCGGAGATCGGGACCGGCGCCCGCCGGTTCGCGCCGCCCAGCTCACCCGACTCGATGTAGACCCCCACGTGGGGCAGGTCGGTCGCGTCGCGCCGGTCGACGATGACGTACGCCAGCGCGGCGCGGCGGATGAGCTGCCGGTCGACGGCGGTGAAGGTCGGCCCGAGCAGCACAGGGGAGGCGTCGATCCCGGAGCCGACGTGCCGGACGGTGTACTGGCGGCCGATAGCGGAGGCGAGCAGCCCCGACACCCGGTCGGCGTAGACCGGGCTGCCGGGCGGGACATGGTCGGCCAGCCACCGCGCGGCGGCCAGGTTCGCCGCGTCGACGCTGCGCGGATCGGCCGAGACCAGGTACGGTCCGGGCACCCGCAACCACACCGGGCCGGCGCCGATGATCTCGCCGCCGACGAACGCCACCAGGAACGCGGCGGTGGCCATCAGCAGGCGCGGCGCCGACGCCCGGCGCGGCGGGTCGACCAGCAGCCAGGCGACGACGAAGCCGACGCCGAGGAAGGCGAAGCCGGAAGCCCGGTCGCCGACCTCGGAGGTCGCCGCCGTCAGGTGCCCGGCCGGGATGACCGGGTAGAGCAGCGCGGCGAGACTCAGGACGACCGCCAGCGCCGCGCGCCGACGCACCCACACCCGCGCCTTGATCGCGGCGGGCACGAGCGCCGCCATCACGACGACGATCGAGCCGAAGGACACGTACTGCTGCCAGCGCGGCGTCACGATCCCGCCGGAGTCGTGGAAGAGTTCGTGGGTCTGCTGCCCCTCGGTGAGCTTGGCGACGTCCCCGGCCGAACCCCGGTAGATCCCCAGCAGGTAGCTGCCGAGGGTGTTGCCCGGCCGCAGCGACGCCCCGATCACGATCAGCGTGCCGATCCCGGCCACGACCGTCAGCGCGAACAC
>NZ_JANEZT010000068.1 GCF_025403405.1 Frankia tisae | reverse complement strand
CCTGCCCGGTGGTGCCGCCGGTGTACAGCAGCGCGGCCATGGCGTCCGGATCGGTCGGCTCGAGGGGACCTTCGTCGCCGGCCGTGAGGTCCGCGAAGCTCAGTACCGGCGGCGACCCGACCGGGCGGCCGGCCCGGGCCGCCGGGTCGGAACCGGGCGGGTCGGAACCGGGCGGGTCGGCCACGACGATCAGTGCCCGCACCTGCGGGCAGTCGCTCGCCACCGCGCGGACCTTGGCCAGGAAGTCCGGGGTCGTGAGGACGAACCGGGCGCCGCTGTCGACGAGCACGTGACGCAGCTCGGCCTCGTCGAGCAGGAACAGCGTCGGCGTCACCACCCCGCCGGCCCGCCACACCCCGTGGTAGGCGATGCCGACCTCCGGGCAGTTCGCCATGTGGACGACCACCCGGTCGCCGGCGACGAGCCCCGCGCCACGCAGGCCGGCGCTGAATCGGCAGGACCGGGCGAACCGGGCCGCGGCGGACTCGACGCGCCCCTCGAAGATCATCTCCTCGGTGCCGCCCGTGCGTTCCACGGCGAGCTCCGCGAGCCCGCCCAGGCTGATCCCGATCGGCCTGTGGCCGGCTGCGCTCGCCATCCGCACGTCGCCTTCCTCCTGCGCGTCGGCGAACCGGCGAATCCGACCCGCTTGCACATGAGAAGCATCTCACCTCAGCCCGTGCTCAGAGGTCCGCTCACCACACCCGCGATTCAACCCAGAGAACAAGTAAAGGCACGAAAGGTGAGACAAATGACAGGGTGCACACCTCAGGTAACCGGGGCGGCGCGTGGTCCCTCACGGTCCGTCGGACCGACCCGCCGGGCAGAACGCCGGCCAGGCGGTCCACGATGGGGACCGGCTCGGCCGGTGGATCGCCCGCCCGTGCCGGAGTCGTCGGTCCCCTGGACGGAGGTGCAGATGGGCTCGTCCCTCGAAGAACCCACGGCGTGGCGGAACTGGGCGGGCAACGAGACCGCGCAGGCGGTTCGCCTCGCCCGGCCCCGCACCGCCGAGGAGGCGTCGGCAGTGGTGATCGCCGCAGTGCGGGACGACCGGCGGGTCCGGGCCGCCGGCGCCGGCCACGCGATGAACGCGATCGGCCGGCCGGACGAGGGCGGCGTGCAGGTCGCGCTGAACCGCTGCGCCGATCTGGTCGCGCTCGACGGTGGCAGCGGGCTGGTGACGGTGCGCGGCGGGATGACCCTGCGCCGGCTGAACCGGCTGCTCGCCGAGGCCGGGCTCGCCCTGACCAACCAGGGTCACGGCGAGCAGGCCACGATCGCCGGGGCGATCGCCACCGGAACCCACGGCACGGGCGCCCGCTACGGCAGCCTGTCCACGCAGGTGCGGGCGCTGGAAGTGGTGCTCGCCGACGGCAAGGTGGTCACCTGCTCGCGGGGGGAGCGCCCCGAGCTGTTCGCCGCCGCCCGCCTCGGCCTCGGCGCCCTCGGCGTCGTGACCTCGGTGACGCTGCAGGCCGTACCCCTGTTCGCCCTGCACGTGCGGGAGAGCCGGCTGCCGTTGGCCGAGGTGCTCGACGGCTACGACGCGCTCGTCGAGCAGGCCGACCATGTCCGTTTCACCTGGTTCCCGCACACCACGACCGCGCTGGTCCGCTGGGATGACCGTCACCCGCTCGACGACGGGCTCGACCTTCCGTCCCGGCGGCGCCACCGGCCCGATGGCGGGCCGGTGGCCGGCGGCGTCTTCGGGGCGCTGATGGTGGCCGCCCGGCGCCTGCCGGCCGCGGACCGGCCCGCCGCCCAGCTCGCCGCCCGCATCGGCGGCCAGGCGGGTGCTGCGCTGGCGGGCGGTCAGCTGCCCGGCGATCTCTCCTACCGGGTGTTCACCGCGGGCGCCCCGGCGATCCGGTACAAGGAGATCGAGTACGCCGTCCCCCGGGCCGAGCTGGCCGCGGCCATGGGCGAGCTCGCCGCCGCCGTGACCCGATCCAGGGTGCGCACCGCTTTTCCCGTCGAGGTGCGCTGCGCGGCCGCCGACGAGATCCCGCTGTCCCCCGCCTTCGGCCGCGACACCGCCTACATCGCCGTGCGCACCGACCGGCGCGGCGTGCACGGGGACTACTTCGGCCTCGCCGAGCAGATCATGCTGGCGGCCGGCGGGCGGCCCCACTGGGGCACCCTGCACACGCTGGCCGCGGCGCAGCTACGCGACCGCTACCCCCGCTTCGACGACTTCCTGGCCGTCCGCGAATCCGTCGACCCGGCCGGCGTGTTCGCCAACGCCCACCTCGACCGCGTCCTCGGCCGCGTCCTCGGCCGCCCCACGGCCGCTCCGCACCTCGACGCAGCCGGCTGAACCTCCATGTCTTCAGCAGACTGCCATGTCTTCAGCAGACTGCGGTCCTCCCCTTGCGCCTCACACCCGTGAACGCATCACGACATAAGGCCGGCGATCGCCTGCTTGATGTCCTCCTCCATGGCGCGCCAGGCAGACAGCCTCCGCACCGGCCCATCAATGTCCAAGCGGTCCAACAGGACCTTCCGCCGCTCGTTGAACGCCTTCAGCTCCCTCAGGTGTCGGCGCCCCGTAGTCTCACTCGCGTCCAGGAGTGCCTTTCGCAGGATCCCCTTGGGGTCCGCCCTTCTCTCAACCTCGTGGAGACCCGGAAGTGAAAGCGGAGTCCGTCCGCCAGGCCGTCCTACTACTCGACGAATCTCCGATTCGCTCCGCAGGAGCCACGCCTCCAGCGCTCGTACAGGAATAACGGGGACGACTGGCATCTGGCTCCCCGCCTGAACTGCGGCGGCGGCGATCTCGGCCCGACGGGCATCCCCGCTCGGCATGTCCGCATCTCGGTGAATGAAGACAGGATCTGTTCGCGAGCCGCCCTCCATCAGGTTGATCAGGCGCCCGGTCAACGGCCCCGGGTCAGGGAGGATGGCGCCCTGCGCTTCAAGCGCGCCTGCCCGCACGACAAGCGTCCGAAGATGCGGGAGTAGCCCCTCGTCAGAAGTTCTCTCCCGAAAATAGACAAAACTAATCTTGGCGCGCGTCGAGATCACCTTCCACCATCAAAGTCAAGCGTCAGCTGTGCATTTGGCCTCGATTGAAGATAATCGGTTATTGCACTTTTCGAAACGGTCAGATCGGTATCCCTGGCTCGCCAGGTAGCAGTCAACGGAGTCAGGCGCACCGTGACGACTGGCAGGCCATTGCGCAGGATTGTCGTCGGCAGCGCAAGCAGCAGATCACTTGCTCTCTGGTACTGCACAAAAAAGGCGAGTGAGTGTTGACTGCAAGAGCGCCTGCCGTGATCCTGGGGATCATGATGTACGCAATCGTGACGGCCGGGGCCGTCCTCCTGGGCCTCGCCGGCTGACTGTGGGGACCCGACACCCGCGACGGGCTGGACTGGGCCCGCCGCAACGCCGGGATCAGCCCGGGCAGCGGCTTCGGACCGGGGGGCTCAGGCGGAGTCGGCCCGGATCGCGGTTCCGTGAGCCGGGCCCGCCGCCGCACCGCCCCGGGCCGGAGCGGGCTCGTCCTCCCCGTCGGCGACGTCCTCGCCGAGGTACGCCTGGCGAACCCGGTCGTCGGCGAGCAGGCCGGCGGCCGTGTCCGCGAGGACGACACGGCCGGTCTCCAGCACGTACCCGCGCCCGGCGATCCGCAGCGCCGAGGCCGCGTTCTGCTCGACGAGCAGCACCGCGACCCCCTCCCGGTTGATCTCGGCGATCACCTGGAAGATGGTCTGGACGATCATCGGGGCCAGCCCCATCGACGGCTCGTCGAGCAGGATCAGCCGCGGCCGGCTCATCAGCGCCCGGCCGATCGCGAGCATCTGCTGCTCGCCACCTGACAGCGTGCCGCCCGCCTGGCCGATCCGCTCCGCCAGCCGCGGGAACAGCGCGACGACCCGTTCCAGGTCCGCCCGCGCATGCCGGCGATCATGGTACGCGCCCATCAGCAGGTTCTCGCGGACGCTCATGCTGGGGAAAACCCGCCGCCCCTCGGGCACGTGGCTGACGCCGGCGCCGACGAGGCCGTGCGCGGGGATGGACGACAGCGGCCGCCCATCGAGGTGCACCTCGCCGGAACGGGGCCGCAGCAGGCCGGAGATCGTCCGCAGGGTCGTCGTCTTGCCGGCGCCGTTGGCGCCGAGCAGGGTGACGATCTCGCCCTCGGCGACCTGGAGGCTGACCCCGCGCAGGGCGGTCACCGCGCCGTAGGCAACCTCGACGTCGCTCAGTGTCAGCAGCATCAGCGCACGTCCTTCCGCGTGGCGGCGCCGGGCCCGGCCGGGACGTCGGCTCCGTCGGCATCGCCACCAGTGTCGTCGGCGACGCCGAGGTACGCCTCGATGACCGCCGGATCACGCTGGACCTCCCCCGGCGTGCCGTGGGCGATCACCCGGCCGAAGTTGAGCACGACCACCGAGGTCGCCACGGACATCACCAGTCGCATGTCGTGCTCGATGAGCAGCACGGACACCCCGGTGCCGGCGATGCGGGTGATCAGCCCGGCGAGGTCCCGCTTCTCCGCCGGGTTCGTGCCGGCGGCCGGCTCGTCGAGCAGCAGGAGGCTGGGCCCGGTGCCCAGGGCTCGGGCGATCTCCAGCCGGCGCTGCTCGCCGTACGGCAGCGAGGCGGCCAGCTCATGCGTGCGGTGGGACAGTCCGACCAGGTCGAGCAGGCTCAGCGCCTGGCGCACCCCGTCGCGCTCGGCGCGCCGGGCGTGCGGCAGGCCCAGGATCGCGCCGACCGGCCCGTACCGCTGCCGCACCTCGGTGCCGATCTGCACGTTCTCCAGGGCCGACAGGGCGGGGAACAGCCGGATGTTCTGGAAGGTGCGGGCCACCCCGAGCCGGGTGATCGCATGCGGGCGGCGGCCGACGAGCTCGGTCGGGCGGTCAGCTTGCGGCCAGAAGGTGACCGAGCCCTGCTGCGGCCGGTACGCGCCGGTCAGGCAGTTGAACAACGACGTCTTGCCGGCCCCGTTCGGGCCGATCACCGCGAGGATCTCCCCGCGGCGCTGGCGTAGCGAGACACCGTCGAGGCTGGTCACCCCGCCGAAGCGCAGCGCCAGGTCGCGGGCCTCGACGACCAGCTCGCCGGGCACGGTCTCGTCGGCACGCGGGCGGCGGGCGCCGGGCACCCCCGAGCGGTGGGCACCGGCCCGGCTCACTGCTGCCCTCCCGTCGGCGCGACGCCGAGGGAATCGGCGGCGCCGATGCCCTCCTCCGCGAGCTGGATCTCGCGGCGGCGGCGGCGTGACGGCACGAGTCCCTGCGGGCGGAAGATCATCATAATCACGATGACGGCCCCGAAGTAGATGTAGCGGTCCGCGGGCGGCACCTTGTCCCGCAGGTAGAAGGCGAGTCCCTGCAGGACGACGGCGCCGACCACGACGCCGAGCCGCGATCCCATCCCGCCGAAGATGACCACCGCGACGACGAAGAACGACGCCTGCAGGCTGAAGCTCTGCGGGTTGAAGAACTGCTTGGAGGCGAACAGCACGCCGGCGAAGCCCGACACCGACGCGCCGATCGCGAAGGCGAGCAGCTTCATCCGCAGCGTCGCCACCCCGGTCGCCTCGGCGGCGATCTCGTCCTCGCGGATGGCGGCCCAGGACCGGCCGATCCGGGACCGTTCCAGCCGACCGAAGGCGATCATCACCCCGACGACGATGACAACCAGCAGGTAGTAGTACGGCAGCGGGTCGATGCCCCACTTGTAGTCGATGCCGAGCAGGTCGATCGACAGGTGCGGCACGCCGAAGGCGCCGCGGGCGCCGTTGGTGATGTTGTCGGCGTTGTTCGCCACCAGGTGGATGATCTCACCGAAGCCAAGGGTGACGATCGCCAGGTAGTCCCCGCGCAGCCGCAGCGTCGGCGCGCCGAGGATGACCCCGGCGAGCGCGGCGAGGACGAGCGCGATCGGGAAGACGAAGAACGGGTTGAGCACGAACGGCGCGTGCCACGGCATGGCGGTCTGCGAGGTGAAGTAGGCCGTCGTGTAGGCGCCGATGGCGAAGAACGCGATGTAGCCGAGGTCGAGCAGGCCGGCGTAGCCGACGACGACGTTGAGGCCGAGCGCGAGCAGCGCGTAGATGCCGATGTCGTTGACCATCGACTGCTGGGCGGCGGTCGAGACGACCAGAGGCGCGACGATCGCGATGGCGAGCAGCACCAGGTTCAGCACGATCGGGCCGCCGCGGCGACCGTAGGCCGCGCCGATCGGCGCACGTACCGGGGCGCTCACCCGCTCGAGGGCGCCACGCAGCTCGGCGCCGAGCACCAGCACCACCCACAGCGCGACGGCGAGTCCCAGGTAGAGCACGATCCGGACGTCGGCAATCGAGTCCTTCGCGGCCTGCAGCGGCTTGTCGGAGTTACCCGTCGGGCCGGTGACGATCGCGGCGAGCACGCCGACCAGCAGGAGCACCCCGAGCTGGCGCAGCCGGGCCGGGGTGAACAGCACCGCCGGGTGCCACCCGGGCCGGGCCGGGCCACCGGCGGAGCCGGACGAACCGGCGGAGCCGGAAGCGTCGACGGAGCCGGGTGGATTCCCGCTGGTTCGCAGCGGCACGGTGGCGGCACCGCCCGGGCCGGGCTGGCCGCCGGGGCCGGGCTGACCGGCGGGAGGCGCGCTCATGCCGCTCGCCCCAGCCGCTCGCCGAGCAGGCCGGACGGTCTGATCATCAGGATCGCCACCAGGACGAGGAAGGCGATGACGTCCTTGTAGGACGCCTGGAACAGGTAGCCACCATAGCTCTCGACCAGGCCGAGCAGCAGGCCGCCGAGCATCGCGCCGCGCACGTTTCCGATGCCGCCGAGAACCGCGGCGGTGAACGCCTTCACCCCGGGGACGAATCCCATGCTGTAGGAGGCGTTGAACGTCATCGCATAGAGGAAGCCGCCGGCGCCGGCGAGCAGGCCACCGATGACGAACGTGACAATGATGATGCGCTCGACGTTCACGCCCATCAGGACGGCAGTGTCGGCGTCCTGGGCGACGGCCCGGATGCCCTGGCCTAGGCGGGTGCCGGCGACGAGGCGGTCCAGGCCGATGAGCATCGCGACGGCGACGGCGAAGATGACCAGTGACTGGGTGGAGACGTCGGCGCCGAAGAACGAGAAGACCGTGCCGTTGTGGAACAGGTCGGGCAGGTCGACGTTCTGCCGGCCGAACTCCTTGCCGGCCAGGTTGACGGCGAACAGCGACGCCCCGATTGCGCTGATCAGGTAGGCCAGCCGGGGCGCGGAGCGCCGCCGCAGCGGACGGTAGGCCACGCGTTCGAGGGTGAACGCCGCGAGCCCCCCGCAGATCGCGCCGACCCCGAGACCGACGGCCACCAGCCCCACGGACGCCAGGCCCCCGGGCACCGATCCGTCGTCGGGCAGCAGGCCGCGGGCGGCGAACAGGCCGCCGAAGGATCCCAGCATGAACACCTCGCTGTGGGCGAAGTTGATGAGCTGGAGAACCCCGTACACGAGCGTGTACCCGAGTGCTATGACCGCGTACAGCGAGCCGACCATCAGTCCGTCGATGGTCAGCTGCCAGAACTGGTCGAGGAAACCCATACGTGTGCCTCGTTCGTCGCGTGGCTCGTTCGCCTGGCAGAAGTGCGTTTGGGTGGTGGATGCCCGTTCCGGTGACAGATGTTCGCTCCGGCGACAGATCGCCTTTCCTGTGACGGAAAGACTGTTTTGCCACGCGGGTTTTCGCCCGACGTGGCGGGCGGTGGCCGGATGTGTACTCACCCGGCCACCGCTCGCACCGACATCAGGACTTGATCAGATCCGCAGTGTTCCCGAGAACGGCGATCGCGCCATTCTTGACCTGGTAGACGAACACGTTGGAACCCTTGACCTCGCCGCTGGGCTCGAAGGCGACGGTCTTCGTGATGCCCTGGAAGTTCACGCTGCCGAAGGCTCCCGCGACCGACTCCCGGCTGACGTCCGTGCCGAGCTTCTTGAACACGTCCGCGAGCGCGAGCGTGGCGTCGTACGCCTCACCGGAGTAGGTACCCGGCTTCGCGCCCTTGTTGACCTTCTTGAAGGAGGCGACGAACGAGGCGGCCTTCGGGTCGGTGTTCGCGTCACCGCAGGGGCAGGTGAGGTAGGTGCCCTCGGCCGCGGCGGCGCCGGCCTGCGCGACGTACTGCGGGTCGAGCGAGCCGTCCCCGCTGGCGATCTTGCCGAGGAAGTGCTTGTCCTTGAGCGCCTTGGACAGCAGGGCGAGCTCGGCGTAGTAGCCGGAGTAGTACAGGACGTCCGGCGCCGCGGCGATGATCTTCGTGGCCTCGGAGGTGTAGTCCTTGGTCGGGTTGATCCCGTCGTGGGTGACGTCGACGCCCTTGGCCTTGAGCTCGGGCTCCAGGGCACCGGACAGGCCGGTGCCGTACTCGCTCTTGTCGTCCAGCGAGTAGACCTTCTTCGCCTGCAGGACAGTGGCCACGTAGTCGGCGGCGGCCTTGCCCTGCACGGTGTCCGGCGCAATGACCCGGTAGAAGGTCTTGAAGCCCAGCGTGGTCAACGCCGGGTTGGTCGCGGACGGGCTCACCGACAGCAGGCCGGCCTGGGTGTAGGCGGGCTCGCTGGCCTTGGTGGCGCCGGAGAACATCGGGCCGACGACCGCGACGACCTTGGAGTCGTCGATCAGCTTCTGCGCGGCCGTGGGCCCCTGGTCCGGGGAGCCGCCGTCGTCGGACTCGACGAGCTTGAGCTGGAACGGCGAACTCGTGTCCGCGTTCACCTCCGCGATCGCGGTCCGTACACCATAAAGGGCGTTCAGTCCGAGCTGCTGATTGTCACCCGAGAGAACACCCTGGAATCCGATGGTGATCGTTTTCTTTCCGTCTGCGGAAGAACCACCGTCGCTGTCGCTCCCACAGGCCGCGGCTGTCAACGTCACGGCCGCGGCGAGGGCTATCGCTCCCAGGAGCGGGCGCCTACGCATGCATTTCCTCCTCCGGTCCGCCGATCGCGAGCCCCATGCCACGACCGACCCAGCTACGAGCTATCCCCCGGCGCCACCGACGTCGGGCCGGCGCGCCACCGCATAGAGGATGACGCGCCCCTCCGCGCCAGCCCCGACCGCCCCCCGGAAAACGCACCCGGACCGGCGGATGATCGGCCGACCGCCACGCGCTCTCCGCTGAGATGGCGGAAACCTAGTCCCCTGAGCAGATCGGCCGAAAGTACTCATACCAGGTTGTTACCTCGACGACACCAAAGTGGTGTCCAGGCGACCTGGCGTTAACAAAGCTTGACCGTCGCCGTCCAGCCGCAACGTCGCAAGTGCCGGGCCGAAACCGGGCGGGCCGCAACCGGTCAAGGCCGAGGTCACCGCGGTGCCGCCCAGGCCGCCGGGCTGGTGCCCAGCGGCGCGGGCGGCGAGACCCATCGCGGGGCAACCCCGGCGACGGTCGCCGCGGGTCGGATATACGACAGCTCGCCGAACTCGCTGGTCAGGCAGGTGCGGTAGGCCGCAACATCATCCGCCGTCGGGTCGGGATGGGCGAGGGTGTCGTGGTGACCGAGGCCCTGCAGCCACCGCCCGGTCCGAGCCAGGGAGACCCGCACGTGCCAGCTCCCGCCCTCGCTCGCCCGCCGAGCGAGCGCGTCGAGCACCCCGAACGCGGCGAGATAGCCGGTGCCGTGGTCGAGCGCCTGCGCGGGCAGCGGCTGCGGGCTCGACGCGCCAGCCGCCTCGGCCGTGGCGACGGCGATCCCCGAGGCGGTCTGGACCAGACTGTCGAAGCCGCGCAGCCCGCTCCACGGCCCCTGGCGCCCGTAGGCGCTGATGCTGGCGTAGACGATGCCCGGTCGCATCCGGGCGACGGCGTCCGGGCCGAACCCGAGCCGGTCCAGCGCGCTCGGCCGGTAGGCCTGCAGGACCACGTCCGCCGACGCGATCAACTCCCGCAGCCGGCGGGCGTCGGCGGCGATCCGCAGGTTGAGGAACGCGTTGCGCTTGCCGAACCCCGTGTCGACCAGCAGGCTGTGCACCTCCGGCAGGTGGGCGGCGCCGACCCGCAGCACGTCCGCGCCGTAGGCGGCGAGCGTGCGCCCGGCGATGGGACCGGCGATGACCCGGGTCAGGTCCAGCACCCGCAGGCCGGCGGCCGGGGTCTCCGTCGGCGCGAACCGGGCCGGTGGGGCGTCGCCGAGCCGGCTCACCTCGATCAGGGGCAGGTCGGCCAGTGCCCCGGCCTGCCGGTGCTCGGCCCACTGCGGCTCCGACCGCGCCATGCTGGCGCACAGCCCCATGGCCTGCAGCTCCAACTCCAGCGGGGCGGCGTCCACGCGCAGGATCACCCGTTCGACGGCGGCCCGGTCGTTCGGCGCCCCGAGCAGGTCCAGCACCCCGTTGCGGTGGTGCGGGAAGTTGCAGTGAAGCTGGATCCAACGGCCGTCGGCCGTGGGGTAGTAGCCCGAGATCGGGTCCCACGGGCCCGGCGGTGCCTTCCCGTCGATGCGCAGGTGGCGCTCGCTACGGAAGGCGGCGCCGGCGTGCCGGGTGTCGACGGTGATGTCCGGTTGCCCACCGCCGGCGCGGGCGGCCAGCAGTCTCCCGGCTCCGACCGCCGCGGCCGCCACCGAGGCGGTCGCGACCGTCGTCACCCGGTAGAGGCTGGGCAGGACGTCGGCCGGGCCGGTGACGGTCAACCGGTCCGCAATGTCAGGCTCCCCCACCAGTGACGCAACCTCATCGACGATCTTCGCGACCTGCGACATGTCCCCATCCGTGTCACCCGTGCGCACACTCCGCGCCGGCTCTGGCGGCGCGCCCCCGGCCAGCAGCTGGGACGTGACCGGCCCCGCACGTAGAGAGCCGGCTACGAGCACGAAACGATCACTCAAATCGCAGAGTGCGTAGAATGTTACTTTGCGCATCAGGGGAGTTGCGGGTCTCGGGCTCGCCTTCGGGAGGTTCGGCGCCCATTCTGAACACGTGCGGCGTACTTTCGCCATGACGTGGTGCCGCCGTACCGCCCGATCGGGTGGTCATCGGCGGCCGGGGAGGCGCCCGTGGGTGCGAAGCCCTCGCTGTACGAGGTGCTGGGCGTACCGCCCGATGCCACCGCGGACCAGATCCGCCATGCCTACCGGGCTGCGGCGCGGCGCACCCACCCCGACACCGGCGGCTCCGCACCGGCCTTCGCCCAGGTCAACGTCGCCTACCGAGTCCTCGGCGACCCCGGCCTGCGCCGCCGCTACGACCTGCGGCTCGCCGACTCGGGCCGGCCACGTGCCGCCGGACCGAGCCATCCCCCGACCGGGTCGCGCCATCCCCAGGCTGAGCCGTATCCCCCCGGTGGCCGTCGTCGTTGCGGGCCGTCCCCGCCTGCCGCCCGACCCGAACAATCGCGACCGTCCGGGACCCCAGGACTGACCGCATCGCAACGCGGGGGCATGCGCGGGGAGCGATCGCAATCACGCCCCGGTTTCCCCCGGCGCTGGTCAGCCGGGCAGGCGCACCCGCAGGGAGCCGACCGGGCGCCCGCCGCCGAGCACCGGCGGCGCCCCGAGCAGGGCAAGCTGCGCCAGATCGAGCTCCGTGTGCCCCGGGATGTCCGCTCCGGGCAGCGCGCCCAGGCGGTTCAGCGCGGCCAGCGCGACGGGGATACCCGCCCGTCCGTTTCCATCCGCGATCTTGATGGCGACAGTGTGCCCGTCGAGCGTCGCGACCAGGGTGACGCCCTCGGCGCCGTTCTTCGCCAGCACGCCGGGCGCGGCCCGCATCAGGTCGGTGTCGGGGCGCCCGACCCCACCGACCAGCTCCGGATGGGCTCGCATGGCATCGACGACCCGCCGCTCCGGGCTGCCCGGCGCCGCCTGCACCATCGCCCGCAGCCCGCGGGCGAGCCCGGTGAGCGAGAACGCGAACAGCGGCGCGCCGCAGCCGTCCACCGTCGTGCCGGCGATCTCCTCGCCGGTCAGCTCCTCGATCGTGTGACGGATCGCCTGCTGCAGCGGATGGTCCGGCTCGGTGTAGTTCGTCACCGGCCAGCCGGCAGCCACGCAGCAGGCGATCATCCCGGCGTGTTTGCCCGAGCAGTTCATCAGGACCGGCTCCGCGCGCCCGCCGGCACGCAGGTGGGCCTCGGCCGCGGCCGTGCCCAACGGCAGATCGGCAGTGCATCGCAGGGCGTCCGCGGAGTACCCGGCCACTGAGAGGATCTCCAGTACCCGGGCCAGGTGCGCCGGCTCGCCACTGTGCGAGCTCGCGACCACGGCCAGCAGGTCACTCGGGATGTTCCGGCTCAAAAAGACCCCGTCGAGACCGGCACGCAGCATCGCGACGGCCTGGAGAGGCTTGACCGCCGAACGGGGGAACACCGGTTTGTCGGGCGCGCCCACCCGCAGGGCGACGGCACCGTCGCGGCCGAGACCCACCACGGTGCCGTGATGCAGGCTCTCGACGAACGGGGCGCCACTGCGCAACCCCCGGACTACCTCGGCGACCACCTGCGGACCCTCCGGCGGCTCCATGGCTGTCAGGGTACGACGGCGCTCTCGCCGGTGCGGGCGCCATGCCGCATCTCCCACATCCGGCGAAAAGCCCGGTCCCGGCGCCGGCCCGGGTCTCCTCGCCGGCCCGGCCCCGCCCGCGGCCGCCGCTCCGGAGGAGCCGGACCGCTACCCGGACATGGCCGGGCGACATACCCTGGTGAGGTGCCTGCTTACGACTACCGCTGCCGGGTGTGCGACGCTTCCTTCGAGGTCCGTCGGAGCATCACCGAGTCCACCCCGACCGATGGGGTGAGCTGCCCCTCCGGCCATGCCGAGACCTCACGGGTCTTCTCTGCGGTGGCCGTCAGCCGCGGCACCGCCGCGCCGGCGATGGCGGCGCCGGTGGGCGGCGGCGGAGCGTGTTGCGGGGGCGGTTGCTGCAGCTGACGCCTCTGACGATGCCCGGGCCGTCGTCACCGTCCGAGTGGCTGCGCGGCGACCAGGCCGGTTTCGGCGGCTGCGGCCGCAGCGTCACTGCTGGCGGCTACCAGCCCCACGGGTCTTCGCCGGCCCACGGGATGCCCGGCTGCGAGGACCTACGTCCACCTGGCGATCCCGCTGGCCGCCCGATGCCGCCGCCCGGTCCTCGATCAGCCGCCGGTGCAGGAGCCGCAGCGTCTCGTCCCGTTCGGTCTGGTTCAGGCCGGAGACGAGGGTCTGCAACAGGCCGCCCGATCCGGGTTTCTGGTCACGGTTGCCGAGCCCACGCATACCCATGAACTCACTCCTACCCACGGGTGTGCTGCGTCACGCGGCACCCGCCCAGAACCCCCCGGGCAAGGCGAGACCCGCGCGCGCCGCGCGGTCGGGCCAGTGCTCGGGCCGCGGCACCCCTCCGGAACCGCCGGATCAGTCCGGCGCCCCCGGACGAGCAGGCCGCCCGCCCGAGGCCGCACTGCGCTTCGGGTGATCGGCCGGCCGCCGGTCCGCCCGGGACACACTCGCCGCGCCGAATCCCCCCGGTGCCCGCGCCGCCTGTCCTGCCCGCGCCGCCCGGCCGTAGGTGCGCAGGACACGGCGGTCGAAGGCGGGCGGCCCGAAAATTATGATCCAGGCGACCCCGAGTGCCCACAGGCCGGCGAGGGCTCCGAAGGCCAGAACCCCGAAAGCGCCCAGGATTGCGAAGACCACGAGAAGCGCGACGCTCGCGACCAGGCCCCAGCCGATCAACCGGCCGGGACTGATCGGCTCCGCCGGTCCCCGCCGAGCAGCGGGCGGGCGGGCCGGCGCGGCCGCGCGGCGCGCAGCCGGCCGAGCAGCCCGGGTCGAGGTGGGCGCCGGTTCCCGGGGCACGGAGCCGCCTGAGGTAGCTGTGCGCGGCCGTCGATCCAGCACGGTGCGTCCCATGGCTGCTGTCTGCCCCCATGGTGCAGACGTCATGCAATCGACCTCATGACACCTGCCACATTCTCCTGCCGCCCAGCGGTTTCGCATCTGGCGGCGTTGCGGCGGCGGCGCCGCCAGACACATCGGACAGCGGAGGCGACGGCCGCTCCGGCGCCCCCGCGAAGCGATCTGGAGCGCCGATGCTCACAGCCCGGTTCCGGGCCGGTCGAAATCCGTCAGCGCCGCCGCGCCTCAGCTACGCCCCCGCTCGCAGCTCCCGCCACAGCTCGCCGACGGAGGTGAACTGGACGCCGGACGCCGCCGCCGCGACCTCCTCGACGACCCGGTCCGGGGCGTGCTGATAGCGGAGATGGTCGATGATCTCCTCCCGTTCCGCGGGAAAGACCGCCCGGCCGAGCCAGCGGGCAAGCTCGGAACGGTCCTCGACGTCGGCCAGCGTCATGCCGGCCGACGCGCCGGCCCGGGACTGGGCGGGGTCCGGGAACTGCGCATCGCCGGGCAGCTCGTCCGTCGGTTCGACGGAGCGCCATTCCTCCGCCCGGGTGTCCCGGCCGCTGCGCACGAACCCGGAGACCTCGTGCGCCATGGCGTCATCGCGCCACGGTCCGTGCTTGGAGCTTCCCCGATCCACTGCCATGTCTCGTTCCTTCCTCCGTCGCCGCCCGCGGGCGGCGGTGGGTGGTCGAGAGTGCGACGACCAGGCGGGTGACGGCACGTGGGAGATGCGGTCACCCCGCTCGTCCTGCCGGATCCGCGTCGCGCAGGGGATGTGCACGCTGGGGCACGAAGCAAACCCCCGGCCGGGTCGCACGGATCGCGCGGTTCGCGCGGATGGACCGCCTGCCCCGAATGGACGATCCGGGGGCACCACAAGTGGGCCAGCGATACGGACGGGAGATGGTCCGATTGGGTCAGGATCCTGGTAGTCCGCAGTGGTCGGTGGTGTGCCCCGCACGGGGATCGGATGGCCCGGCCGTGCGCACCCGGAAGAGGGAGAAAGCCCCGATGGGGCCATCGGCGGCGCAGGTGGTACGCCCGGACGGACCATGCCTCCGCGGGTGGCCCACGCGGGCGGCGGCTGTCTGGGCGATGGGCCCGATCAGGCGGGTACTCCCCGCCCACATCGGCTCGAGCAACCCAGGAGTGCATCCCCCACCTGGGCCACGGGGATACCCTCGCTCGGACTATTCGGGCCCGGAAGCCAGGTCCGTGAGCGTGCGGATGGTCATGCCGATCATTGTGGCCGCAGGTCGGTGGGTCGACGATCGGGCGACGGAGGACCGGCCGCCATGGGACCTCCGAGCAGCGGTCACAGTCCCGTCGGAGCCGCGAGATCGACCTCCGGCGCCGGCGATGGCGCCGCCATCCGCACTCCCTCGACGGCCGCCCCCACGCCTACGGCATAGATCGCGCAGGGCCTTCCGAGCACCGGTCGGGCGACATTGCGGACCGGCACTCCGCCCGCTGTCGACCCGCGTTCCGAGCCTGCATGAGCGTGCCCGTGCAAGGCGAGGCCAGCGCCGCCGGCATCCATCGCCTCGGCGAGATGATAGCTGCCGAGAAAGGGATAGATTTCGGCCCGCTCGCCGATCAGGGTGTCCGGAACCGGGGCGTAATGGGTCAAAGCAATACGAAAGTCGCAGTCCAGTGCATCCAGCGCATGCTGGAGCCTCGCGGCGGCCTCCTTCGTATGCCGGACGAAGGCCTTCATCAGCGGTTCACCGAAGTCCGATCCGCTCGCGCCGGCAAAGCCGCCGCCGAATCCCTTGACCCCGGCGACCCCGAGGCGCTCGCCGTCGACATCCACCACCGTCGAGGTGCCTTCCAGCACCGTCACGCCGGCGCCGGTCAGGATGCCGGCGATCTCGCGCTCGGCATCGCCGTGATAGTCGTGGTTGCCGAGCACGGCGATGACCGGCAGCGGCGCACCCGCCACCTCCGCCGCGACGACCTCGGCCTCGGCAGGCAGCCCGTGCTGGGTGAGGTCACCCGCCAACAGCAGCACGTCCGCGCGCCCGGCGAGGCCGCGGACGACCGGTCCGAAGGTGCCGCCGCTGTCCGCTCCCAGATGGATGTCGCCGACGGCGGCGATGCGCATCATGAAATGGTCTCCACGCTCGCGGGTTCGTCGGCCACCGTGGCGCGGCCGGTGACGGTGACCTCGTTGCGGACTGGCCGACCGGGAGCGGCCTCGGCCAGCACGTCCGCGACCGCCCGGCGACGGACGTCGGTGGCGACCTCACCCTCGACGAGGATGCGCCCGTCAGCGACCACCACCTCGAGGCCGAGCTCCGCGACCCGCGGGTCCTCGGCGAGGCGGTCGTGCAGCTCCCCCGCCAGGTACTCGTCGGCCTCGGCCAGGTCCATCTCAGCCTGGTCACCAGGGGGCGACGCGGTGACGGTGGTGACGGCGGTGACGGCCTCGGGCTGCCCGGGGTCGGTGCCTGGCTCGACCGTGTTCTGCCGGTCGTGCGCGCCCCCGCGTTGCACCGTCGGTCTCCTGTGGTTGCCGGCCGCTTTGCTGCCTTCCAAACAATTGCCCTGCGTCGAGCGGCCCTCAGCCCTGCCGCCTTTTGCTCCGCCGGCGCGTTGCACCGGGTCACCTTCCGTCCCGTCGGTGCGTTCCGCCGCTGCGGAAAGCTCAATCTCGCCGGGCCTGGCGGCGATCGGGACGGAGTCGGCCGGCGGAATGAGATTGAGCCGGGCGGCAACCAGCAACGCGGCCTCGGCGAAGGGCGAAGCGGCGGTGGACCGGCGGACCTGGTCCCAGTCGACCTGCTCGCGCATCGCCCGAATCATCGGCAGGACCCGGGTCAGATCGCAGTAGCGCTCCTCCAGAGCCAGCAGGGTCATCTCGAACCAGTCCGTGGCGTCAAGGACGGGCATCCGAACCGAGTCCACCGACATCTCGCTGGACCGTTCCAACATCTGCCGGGTGACCGCGCGACCGACCGGATGGTGGATGAGATCGACGAGCACCTCGCCGTCGAACACCTTGGTGAGCCAGTCCTCCGGCGGGTCCACGGGACGCAGACCGCTCGCCGCCAGAACCTCCACCGCCCGCGGCACGTCCTCTTCCCGCAGCATGAAATCCACGTCGTGAACGGGCTCGGGGCCACCACGGGCCCAGCACGCGTAGCTCCCTCCCAGGGCGAACGGGATGTCCGCCTCCTTCAGGGTCACGGCAACCCGTTTCAGACTCTCCCGCAGACCTCTGGGCGCATCCTCCATACCGCAGCCCGTACCCGCCTGTGCCCTGTGATGCACCTCGCGCGGGGGGCCGGGTAGTTGCGGGTGTCCCTGTCGCGATCCCGACATCCCCGAACGGCTACCCCAAAGCGGTGACAAGACTACTACGCAAGTGCCGGGATGTCCGGCTATCCGTAGTTATAATTTCACTACATGCCACGGGAGTTACGGCTTCGACGTCGGAGCGCCACCTGATTCTCACACCCTGGCGACAACGAGCGTCGGCATGAGCGATGATGACCTTTGCGGCGAACTCGTCGGCCGCCCACTTCGACACCGGATTGGAAGCGAACCCTGAACGCGCGCACACGATCCGACCAGTTGCCCAGGGGTGTCGGTGAAGACACCGGCGTGCTGGAACATCCCGGCGAGCGCCTACCGGGGCAACGCGGCACCGAGCCGGCCACCCTGCCCACCCAGCCGGCCGAGCCGGCCGAGCCGGCCAGCACCAGCGGCGTGGTGGACATGTCCAGCCATCCAGGCCAGCTGGCCCGCCGGCTGCAGCAGGTGACCTACCAGCTATGGACCACGACCGTCTCCACCGAGACCACCCCACCGCAGTTCGTGGTCCTCAACAGTCTCCTCGCCGATCCTGACATCGATCAGCGCACGCTCGGTGAACGGGCGTCGCTCGACCGATCCACGGTCGCCGATGTGGTGGCGAGGCTCGTCCAGAGAGGTCTCATCCGTCGGGTCCGCGACCCGCGTGACGGCCGCCGCAACGTGCTACGGCTGACCAAACGAGGCGAGTCGACCCACGGCCAGGTGGCGGACCGCATCGAACAGATGAACGACAAGCTACTCGCCCCCCTGTCCCGGGAGGAACAGGGCACGCTGCTCTCCATGCTGACGCGGATCGTCGACCAGGGCGGCCCGCGCTAGCACGAGCGCTACTCATCGTTTACATTCGGTAACGTTAGGACGTCAATTCGATCCGACCGGCACCGAGGACGATGCAGCGACTCCGTCGGCCCGACGCGCGGCGTCGTCCCCGATCACCTGGCGCCCCGCTCCCGGGCCTGTCCGCACTTCGGCGACTCGCTGTCGTCGGGCTCGCCAGCCTCGCGGTCGGCACCGTCGGCATCACCGCCTCGTCCCCGCTCCACGGGCGCGAGGCCGCCCGGCCCGCCAGTTCCCTCCCGGCGGGCCGTCCCGACCGCGGTGAGCCCGACGGCGGTCCACGCTCCGCCGACCCTGACCGGCCCGCCGATCGCGACCTGCCCGGCGGGGTCCCGTCGCACGGCATTCGGCCGGGCCGGACCCGGCCGAATGGGGCCAGTGCCTCGTTCGGTCCCGAGGCCACGTCCATCACCCTCGTCGCGGTGGGCGAGATCGATCTGTCTCGGGCTGTCGACCCACGGGTAGCCCTGGCGGCCCTGCGTGGCTACGGCACCGCAGCCGATCTCGCCCTCTGCCGGCTGGCGGCGCCCCTACCCGCGTCCCCCGATGACCCAGACAGCCCCGACGCCCCAGGCGCCCGTCCCGAGGGCGGGGATGCCGCCGCCGCACTCGCCGACGCCGGCTTCGACCGCTGCGACACCGATGGCGTCGATCCTCCCGGCAGCGCGGCGGCACGACGCACCCGGACGGCCCTCGACCGCGCGGGCATCGCCGTGTCCGTTCCATCGGATGGCGGCACCCGGACACAGATCGCGACCGACACGGTCCGGGGCACGAGGATCGCCCTGCTGTCCTACCTCGACTCCGCCGCCACGGCTGCCACGGCCGGTCTCACCGCCGAGCGGATCGGGCGGGACGCCGCCCGCGCCCGCGCCGACGGCGCCGATCTTGTCGTCGCGCAGCTCGCCTGGGGCCGGGCCGGCCAGCAGGCCGTGACGCCGCACCAGCGCGACCTGGCTCGCGCGCTGCTCACCTCATCCGACGTGGACCTGATTCTCGGCAGCGGCGGCGGGAGCCCGCTGCCGATCGAGCGGATCGCCGGCCGCTACGTCGCCTACGACCTGGGCACCCTGATCGCCGCGCAGGCAGCCGGCGACCGCGCGGGCGCCACCGAGGCCGGATCGGCGAACGGCGGGGAATCCACGGCGCCGGGCCGCGACGGCGTGGTGCTGACCATCCAGGTCCGACACACGGCCCTGGGCTGGACGGTGGCCGGGCTCACGTACACCCCGACCTGGACGGATCCTTCCGGTGCCGCCGGCTGGCCGATCGCCGACAGGCTGGACGACCGCGGCACGCCCGCGCCGGGCCGGGCCCTGTTGAACGCCTCCTGGCAGCGCACCGTCGCAGCCGTCGGGGCGCTCGGCTCGACCGACGGGGTCCGGGTCGACCGGGTTCCTCGCGATCCGCCACCGGGCCGTCCCGGCGGGCCCGCCGGGCCGCCGGAACCCGGCCAGGCGGGCGGCGTCGATCCGAGGGGATGAGGATATAGATCAAACCTAGTGCAATTAGCGTGTCTTCCCCATCGACCCGATACTGTCAGCGCTGCGGCAGCGGTGTGACGCCACGCCGTCCACCCAGGTAGCCGTTCCGAGGAGGAGACACGTGACATCGCCTGACACCGCGGCCCTGGTGCTCCGGGTCATCGTGGGTCTCACTCTGGTCGCCCATGGCTACAACCACGTCTGGGGGCCGGGCGGGATCAAGGGCACGGCCGGCTGGTTCCAGAGCATGGGTCTGCGCCCCGGCATCGTGCACGCCTGGGTCTCCGGTCTCGTCGAGCTCGCCGCGGGATTCGGGCTGGTCTTCGGCTTCCTCACCCCGTTCAGCGCCGGCGGCATCATCGGCACGATGGTCGTCGCGGGCATCACGGCGCACCGTAACAACGGCTTCTTCATCTTCAAGCCGGGCCAGGGTTACGAGTACGTCCTGATGATCGCGGCCGTGTGCGCGGCGATCGGCATCCTCGGCCCCGGCAAGGCGTCGCTGGACCACGCGATCGGCATCGAGCTCGACGGCTGGGCCGGCGGCCTGATCGCGATCCTGCTCGGCGTCGGTGGGGCCGCGCTGCTGCTGGCGACCGCCTGGCGCCCGGAGCGCAAGCCGGCCGAGTCGGCCGGCGCCTGAGCCCGTCACCCGGAACCTGCCGCCGGGCGCGGCACGGGGAACGCGCCAGGGCGAAGAGTGTGCTCATACTGACCTACGTGCCTACGAACTCCGACAGTGGACAGCTGGCCCCGGCGACGTCCGGCCCGTCCCTGCGCATCCCCAGCGGCGGGCTGACTCTCGCCGCGGACACCTACGGCGACGACACCGACCCTCCGGTGGTCTTACTCCACGGCGGCGGCCAGACCCGTCACTCCTGGCGGCGCACCGGCCGCCGGCTCGGCGCCGAAGGGTGGTTCGCCCTCACGGTGGACCTGCGCGGCCACGGTGACTCCGGCTGGTCCCCCGAGGGCGACTACGCCCTCGACGCCTTTGCCGACGACGTGCTCGCCCTGCGCCGCGCCCTCGGCCGGCCGCCGGTGTTCATCGGCGCCTCGCTGGGCGGGATTGCCTCGCTCGCCGCGATCGGCCGTGACCCCGACGTCGCGCGCGGCCTGGTCCTCGTCGACGTGTCGCCGTTCCTGCAGCCCCGGGGCACCGGACGGATCATGGAGTTCATGCGGGGCGCGCCGGACGGCTTCGCCTCGGTGGAGGACGCCGCCGACGCGGTCGCCGCCTACCTGCCACACCGGGAACGCCCGCGCGACCCCGCCGGGCTTCGCAAGAACCTCCGCTTCGTGGACGGGCGCTGGTACTGGCACTGGGATCCGGCGTTCGTCTTCCCGCCGGAGGGCCACGACCCGCGGCTGCGGCTACGCACGCCGCTGGAGGAGCTGTCCGCCATCGTGACGAGGCTGCGGATCCCGACCATGCTCGTGCGGGGCGGCCAGTCCGACGTGCTCAGCGAGGACGACGCTCGCCGGTTCCTCGACCTCGCCCCGCACGCGGAGTACTGCGACGTCGCCGGGGCGCACCACATGGTGGCCGGCGACGACAACGCCGTCTTCGACGTGCGGATCCTCGACTTCCTCCAGCGCCGGATCCGCCCCCGCCTGGTCCTGGGAGCCGCCGGCTGACCCGTCACCAGGCCACGCCGGTCGAGGACGGCGGGCCGCCCTCGATCGCCGGTCTGCTGCTCGCGGCCGGGGCGGGGCGGCGGATGGGGCGCGCCAAGGCGCTGGTGGAGCTCGGCGGCGAGACCCTCGCCGCGCGGGGCGTCCGGCTGCTCGCCGCCGGCGGGTGCGCGCCGGTCCTGATCGTCGTCGGCGCCGCCGCGGACCAGGTCGGCGCAGCCGTGGCCGATCTCGCCGCCGAGGACCGTGGGCCGACAGCCCCGACA
>NZ_JANEZT010000689.1 GCF_025403405.1 Frankia tisae | reverse complement strand
ACCCGCGCTCGTAGACCGCCGGAGGAGCCGTGATGTCCGCCCCCGACGTGATCCGTGCGGCCTTCGCCGCCTACCTGCTGCGGTGCTTTCCGACGGCGGACCGGTTCGTCTCCCAGGAGATCCTGGCGCTCGTCGAGGCGGGGGATGGCGGCGTGTTCCTGCTCTACGAATACGAGCTGCGCACCGGCGAGCGGTACCGCAACACGGAGTTCAGCACGGTGCGCGGCGACCAGCTCGTCCGCACGGAGGTCTTCTTCGGCGGCCGAGTTGGTTGAGTTTCCGGCCGGCGGGGCGGGTGGGTCCTGCCCGTTCACGATCGAGAGGCCCACGATGACGCAGCGCTGGGAGGAGCTGACATTCGTCCACTGGGCGTTCGACCCGGCGGTGGTGGCGCGGTTCGTGCCCCCGCACCTGCGGGTCGAGGTTCTCGACGGCGCCGCCTGGGTGGGGCTGGTGCCGTTCCGGATGCGGGTGGCGACCGCGGGCGGCCGGGGGTTCGGGCCGGTGACGACGTTCTGCGAGACGAACGTGCGGACCTACGTCGTCGACGCCGCGGGCCGGCGTGGGGTGTGGTTTCTGTCGTTGGACGCCGCGCGGTTCGGCGCCGTCGCCGTCGCCCGCACGCGGTTCCGGCTGCCGTACTTCTGGTCGTCGATGGCGTTGACCCGGGTCGGGGACGAGATCGCCTACCGGTGCCGGCGGCGGGCCCCGCGGCCGGCGGCAGCCGAGAGCCGGGTGCGGGTGCGGGTCGGCACGCCGTTCGCCGCCGCCGAGCTCGGCCCGCGCGAGCACTCCCTGACCGCCCGCTGGCGGCTGTTCAGCGCTGCCGGCGGGCGGCGCCGCCACGCCCCGGTCTGGCACGAGCCGTGGCCGCTGCACCGCGCCGACCTGCTCGACGTCGACGATCACCTGCTCACCGCGGCCGGGCTGCCGCACCCGACCGGCGATCCACTCGTCCACTACTCCCCGGGCGTCGACGTCCGGATCGGACCACAGCGACCCTGATGCCGGTTCCGGCCGTGTTCGAAAACGAGTCTCCCGCCCGGTGGTACTTGCGCGGCGCGGGGGGTCGGCCAGAAGCTGGTTCGGTAGGGCTCGCGTTCGATCTGTTCGGCTCGTGCATGTCGCAGTCCTCGGGTCTCTTCCGAGTTGAGGGTCGAGCGCCATGCCGTCCGGCTTGGCGCGAGGGGGTACGCGGTGGCCGTTCCGTTCCAGGACGATCCGGATCGGCTGCGCTCTCGGCTCGCCGCCTGGCTCTGCACGCATCCCGGCGCTGCCGGTGGCGGCGCTGCCGGTGGCGGCGCTGCCGGTGGATCGGGGGCGTCGGGCGTGGGGTGGGAGGTCGGTGAGC
>NZ_JANEZT010000688.1 GCF_025403405.1 Frankia tisae | reverse complement strand
GCGCCGACCCCGACCCCGACTCCGACGCCGTCCCCGCTCCCGCGCCCGGCTCCGGCACCGACCGGACGAATTGTCCACGGCTGCTTGCCGCGCTGTCCGAGCTCGACGAGCTGATCGGTCAGGCGCTGGACATGCCCGGCTGGTCCCTGTCCGACCCCGAACTCGACAGCGCAGTGCTGGACTGCTCGGTGTTGCTGGCCCGGCTCGCCGCGCTGCGTCTGGGGTTGGTCCGTGAGATGCACGGCCGCGGCAGCGCCCAACGCGAGGGCGCCACCAGCACCGCCGCACTCCTGCGCACCCGGCTACGGATCCGCCCCGGCGAGGCGCAGCGGCTGCTCGCCCTCGCCCTCGCCGTCGACGACGACCTCACCGCCACCGGCACCACCCTGACCGCCGGCACCATCAGCATCGACCAGGCCTTCGCGATCCACACCGCGCTGCGCGCCCTACCTCGTGGGGTAGACCTCACCAGGCGACGTGAAGCCGAAGCACTCCTGCTCCAGTGCGCGGACACCTTCGACCCCGCCGATCTCGCCCTCCTCGGCCGCCACCTCCGCGAGCGGCTCACCGACATCGACACCAGCCCCGGCGGCGACAGCCCCGACCCCGCCGGCAACAACGGCGAGGGCGAGGGCGGTAATGATCACAGCGGCGGCGGCAACCCCGACGGTGGCAACGCCGGCGATGGTGCCACTGGAGACGATCCAGCGTCGCGCCGCCACCTGTCGCTCACCGACCTGTCCGACGGAATGACCCGGATCAGCGGCGAACTCGACGCCGAGGGTGCCGCGCTCCTGCGCACCGCCCTCGACAGCCTCGCAGCCCCCAGCCCCGCCATCGACGGCACGCTCGACCCTCGCAGCCCCGCTCGCCGCCGTGCCGACGCGCTCGTCGAGCTTCTGCACCGCGCCCTCGATGCCTCGTCGGTACCCGTCTCCGGCGGTGTGCGCCCCCACCTGACCATCACCATCCCGTGGGCGACACTGGTCGGCAGGGGTGGGCCAGCCGCGTCGACCAGTTGGGGCCAGCCGATACCCCGCTCCGTGCTACGCCGTCTGGCCTGCGACGCCGAGGTCAGCCGCATCGTCCTCAACCCGGACAGCGTCCCTCTCGACGTCGGCCGCACGGAACGCACCGTCCCGGCCGACCTGCGCCGCGCCCTGGTCGCCCGCGACCGCTGTTGCGCGTTCCCCGGTTGCAACAGGCCGCCGAGTTGGTGCCAGGCGCACCACATTCGGCATTGGACCGACAACGGCACGACCTGCCTGAACAACCTCGTGCTCGCCTGCGGCTGGCACCACCGCTTCCTCCACCACCACGGCTGGACCGTCCGACTCGGCGCCGACCACCGACCCGAATTCCTCCCGCCCCGCTGGGCCGACC
>NZ_JANEZT010000687.1 GCF_025403405.1 Frankia tisae | reverse complement strand
GATGTGGGTTTCGCGGGCGGTGAGGGTGTCGGGGTGGTCGGGGCCGTCGAGGCGTTCGTGGGCGGCGACGGCGCGGGCGGCCAGTGGTTCGGCCTGCTCGGGGTGGCCCTGTTCGGTGAGGTAGGCGGCGGCGTGTTCGGCGAGCCAGGCGGTGTGGGGGGTGTCGGCGGTGGAGTCGGTGGCCTCGACAGCGGCGAGGGCGTGCGGGAGGAGTTCACGCCAGGCCGGCCAGGCGTCCGGGTTGGCGGTGATCTGCTCGGGTAGGGCGGCGTGGAGCAGTCGACCGAGGGTGTCGACGTGCCGGTCGGCGTGATCGGGGCTGGTGCTGGTGCGCACGGCGATGCGGACCAGAGGATGCATGGCCAGAGCGGCGCCGTCGCGGTGGGCGAGGCCGGCGCGTTCCAGGGCGGCGACCGTGTCGGCCAGCTCCAGCGGATCGCGGGCCGCCTCGCGTAGCTCCGTGTCGTGGATCGCCTCCGGGTCGGCCGCGAGCAGCCGCAGTGGCAGCGGGGCGGAGCCGTCGGCATGCGCGGCGAGGCGTAGGAGTTCGCCGGCGGCCGGGGCGTCGGCGTCGAGGTCGCGGATCGGCTCCGTCCACAGGGTGGCGGCGGTGATGCCGGGCCGGCCGGGCACCTCGCCCTGGCCGAGCACGGCGGCCGGCCGGTCGATCAACGCCGCGAGGTAGGTCTCGGCGGGGGCGCGGGCGGCGCCGATGCGGTGCGCCGCCTGGTCGAGGGCCAGCGGATGATCCCCGAGCTGGCGGGCGATCCCCTCAGCGATCGTCCGGTCGACCGCCGGCAGCCGCTCGCTGAGCAACGTCACCGACTCCGCCCGCGTGAACGGCCCGACGGGCACCACCAGGCCGGCGTCGTTCCAGTCGTCCGAGCGGGAGGTCACCAGGATCCTGCCCGCGCCGGTCGACGGCCGCAGCCAGCCGGGCAGCTCGCCGGGGCCGGCCGCGTCGTCGAGGACGAGCAGCCACCGACCGTCGGCGGCGTCCAGGCGGGCGAGCACTGCGGTCGGCTCCGCCTGGGCGGGCAGCCCCAGCGCCGGCGCGAGGGCCCGCACCCGCTCCCCGACCAGGTCCGGGCGCCCCGCCGGCACCCACCACACCGCGTCGAAGTCCATCCGCTGCTGGCGGACGTACTCGACGGCCAGGCTGGTCTTCCCGATCCCCGCCAGGCCCGTCACCGCGACCAGCCCGCCGGTGGACATCGCATCGTCGAGGTGGCCGAGCGTCGCCGTCCGCCCGACGAACCGCGCCGACCGGACGGGCCCGAGAGCGGGCACTTTCAGGCCGGCCGGGTCAAGGCGGTGGACCTTGGCCAGGCTCCGGATGAAATCCTGCGCCACCCGCACCTGCTCGGCGGGGTCACGCAGGCGG
>NZ_JANEZT010000686.1 GCF_025403405.1 Frankia tisae | reverse complement strand
GAGTTGTGGCGCCGGGTGCCGGGCGGGAGCCAGACAGCCGGGAAGGAGACAGCGGGCGGGGGCACGGAGGCGGACGGCGAGCGCGGTGACGGCGTGGATCGGGTCTGGGTGAGGCATCGGCATGAGCTGGGGATCCGCCCGGACCTGCAGCACGGCTCCGCCCTGGTTCGGACTCGCCCTGGTTCGGACTCGCCCTGGTTCGGACTCGCCCTTCTAGTCCGGTTCGCCGCTGCCGAGGCTCAGAGAGGACACCTGGATGTCGAGATGGGTGACCCGCATACCGGCCAGCGCCGCGACCCGCTCCCGCACCTCGCCCCGCACCCGCTCGGCGGTCTCGCCGACGGGATTCGGGTACCGCACGGAGAACGTCATGGTCAGCCGCGCCGTGCTGCCCTCGATCCGGGCGTCCACCCGGGGTCGGCGGGCATTCCCGCGCCGCCGGGCACCGCCGCGCCGCCGGACCGCCCCGTGGCGCGCGAGCCGCCGTGGCGGCCCGGTGACCCCGGCCACCTCCGTGGCTGCCATCGCGGCGATCTTCTCCACGACCCGGTCGGCGACGCGGAGCGAACCCGTCCCGGCGGACCCCCCGCGCCGGGGGCCGGCGGAGTCGTCGGGCCGGGGCGGCCTCGTCACCTCCGGCTCCGGCGCCGGTCGGCGCCCACGTAGCGGGTGATGTCGAGATCGCCGTCGACCACCTTGCCGACGACCAGCCCGATCGCCCCGAAGACCACGACGATCAGGAACTCGCTGAACCCGCCGAAGGCGAGAGCGAGCCCGGCGATCAGGCCGGTGATCAGACCGAGTGCTGCTGCTCGCATGGTGACGTCCCTTCCGGTCCACGACCCGTCCAGTCGGGTGGTACGTCCGGCGTGCCCCTCGGACGGGCGAGGAAGGGGCCATTGGCGTGATCGTCACATGTGGTGAGGCATCGCCAGGGTTCCTGTAGAGGGTGTCGCGTCACCGGCTCCGAGAGCCACGCCGTGCTCTCGAAGCGTCTGCTCGGGGTATCCGCCGAACGCCGAGTCGACGGGCCCACCGCCTACCGAGGCCGGGCCATACCGCCACGCGGCCCGACCATCGCTGCCGCGCGGCGCCACGCCAGTTCCGGCCGCGGCCCACCATCCAGCCGGTCAGCTGCTCGGGCATGGTGCGCCGGCGGTAGGCCGTCGGCCGCGAGGCGGCACCGGTCGACGAGGCCGAGGCCGAGGCCGAAGCCGAAGCCGAAGCCGACGAGCGGCGCAGCGCCCGCAGTCCCTCAGCGAATGCGTAGGGATCTCCGCCGCGGTCGGGGTGATGCGCCCGAACGAACGCACGGACCTCCGCTCGACGCCGGGCCGCGTCGGCGCCAGCGCCGGGCCGGGCATCCGCACGGGCGGCGTCACCCGCATTTCGGGGGGTCACCGCTGCCA
>NZ_JANEZT010000685.1 GCF_025403405.1 Frankia tisae | reverse complement strand
GTGGGAAACGGCCGGGATTGAACGTTGGGTGTCGGCCGGGTCTCACCGGTCGCCGGTGAGGCGTTGAAGGTACTGGTTGCCGGGACGGTCCCGGCCCCTTTCAGGCCCTCGTGGAGCATGACGGGTTGTAGGGGATTGTGGGGAGCACGGCTTTCCATTCGGCTGCGGTGAGTTCGCTGGTTTTCGTCGTGCAGGCGATGGCGGTGAGGTGGCCGGGGTCCATATCCCACAGCCGTGCGGTGTCGTCGTCGCTGCTGGTGGCCAGGAGTTTCCCGTCCGGGCTGAACGCCACCCCGGTGACACTGCCGGTGTGGGCGGCGAGGGCGGCCAGGCGTTGGACGTGCGCACCGCGGGCTGCTGTATCCCACAGCCGTGCGGTGTTGTCGTCGCTGCTGGTGGCCAGGAGTTTCCCGTCCGGGCTGAACGCCACCCCGGTGACACTGCCGGCGTGGCCGGTGAAGATCGTCAGGGGCTGGACGTGCGCACCGCGGGCCGTTGTATCCCACAGCCGTGCGGTGTGGTCGTCGCTGGCGGTGGCCACAAGGGTGCCGTCCGGACTGAACGCCACCCCGCGGACGCTGTCGGTGTGGCCGGTGAGGGTGGCCAGGGGCTGGACGTGCGCACCGCGGGCCGTTGTATCCCACAGCCGTGCGGTGTGGTCGTCGCTGGCGGTGGCCAGGAGTTTCCCGTCCGGGCTGAACGCCACCCCGGTGACGATGTCGGTGTGGCCGGTGAAGGTCGTCAGGGGCTGGATGTCCGGGCCGCGGGCCGTTGTATCCCACAGCCGTGCGGTGTGGTCGCCGCTGGCGGTGGCCAGGAGGGTGCCGTCCGGGCTGAACGCCACCCCGGTGACGATGTCGGTGTGGCCGGTGAAGATGGCCAGGGGCTGGACGTGCGCACCGCGCGCCGCCGTATCCCACAGCCGTACGGTGTGGTCGCCGCTGGCGGTGGCCACAAGGGTGCCGTCCGGGCTGAACGCCACCCCGCGGACGCTGCCGGCGTGGCCGGTGAAGATCGTCAGGGGCTGGACGTCCGCACCGCGGGCCGTTGTATCCCACAGTCGCGCGGTGCCGTCGCCGCTGGCGGTGGCCACAAGGGTGCCGTCCGGGCTGAACGCCACCCCGCGGACGCTGTCGGTGTGGCCGGTGAGGGTGGCCAGGGGCTGGACGTCCGGGCCGCCGTCCGCCGTATCCCACAG
Organism: Frankia tisae; assembly: GCF_025403405.1. Classification (GTDB taxonomy): domain Bacteria; phylum Actinomycetota; class Actinomycetes; order Frankiales; family Frankiaceae; genus Frankia; species Frankia tisai. The sequence goes on along the minus strand of NZ_JANEZT010000685.1, from coordinate 227 downwards.
CCGTACGGTGTCGTCGTTGCTGGCGGTGGCCAGGAGGTTGCTGTCCGGACTGAACACCACCGTGGTGACGATGCCGATGTGGCCGGTGAGGGCGGCCAGGGGCTGGTCGGTGGCGAGCAGGTGCAGCACGGCGGTGCGGGCCTGGGGGGTAGGGGCGGTGCGGTAGGCGGCGATCGCCAGGCGGCGCGCGAGATCGGGATGGCGGGAGGTGTTGCGGTCTGCCGCGG
>NZ_JANEZT010000684.1 GCF_025403405.1 Frankia tisae | reverse complement strand
CCCCGCCGCCCGCAGCTGTCGTGTCGCCGGCCACTGTCATGCTGCCTGCCGCGCCGACGGCGCAGGACGGGGCACAGGCCGGCGCACCGGTGCCGATCGTGTTGTCCGGCCGGACGCCGGCGGCGCTGCGCGCCCAGGCCGAGCAGCTCGCCGTGTACCTGGAACGCCACCCGGATCTCGACCCGGTCGACGTCGCCCACACCCTCGCCGGCCGGACCCGCTTCGAGCACCGGGCCGTGGCGCTGGCCGGCCGGCGCCGGGGCGGCGACGGCATCCGGCGCCTCGAGGGCGCCCTGTCCGCGTTCGCCGCGGGCCGACCGGCGGCCGGGGTCGTCCTCGGCGCGGTCGCTTCGGCCGCGCCGAGCCGCACCGCGCTGCTGTTCACCGGGCAGGGCAGCCAGCGTAACGGGATGGGCCGGGACCTCTACGACGCCTTCCCCGCCTTCGCCGACGGCCTGGACGAGATCTGCGAACGGTTCGCCGACCATCTCGCCCGGCCGCTGCAGGAGGTGATGTTCGCGGCCCCCGGCACGTCGGACGCGGCCCTGCTGCACCGCACCGAGTACACCCAGCCGGCGCTGTTCGCCTTCGGTGCGGCGCTCTACCGGCTGATCACCTCCTGGGGGGTGACCCCGGCGCTGCTCGCCGGCCACTCCATCGGTGAGCTGACCGCCGCGCACGTCGCCGGCGTGTGGTCGCTGGACGACGCGGTGACGCTGGTCGCCGCCCGCGGCCGGCTCATGCAGGCCTGCCGTCCCGGCGGCGCGATGATCGCGATCCGGGCGGCTGCCGACGAGGTCGCCGCGTCGCTGGCCGGGTACGAGGGACGGGTGGAGATCGCCGCCGTCAACGGGCCCGAGGCGACGGTGATCGCCGGGGACGCCGACGCGGCCGAGCGGATCGCCGCCGGCTGGGCGGCCCGCGAGCACGCGACGAGGCGACTCACGGTCAGCCACGCCTTCCACTCCCCACACATGGCGGGCATGCTCGCCGAGTTCCGCGCCGTCGCCGAGCAGGTCACCCACCACCGGCCGACGATCCCGATCGTGTCCACCCTCACCGGCGAGCCGGCCGACACCCAGCTGTGCACCGCCGACTACTGGGCCCGCCACGCCCGCGGCGCGGTGCGCTTCCTCGACGCCGCCCGCCGCCTGCACGCCGAGGGCGCCACCGCGTTCTGCGAACTCGGCCCCGACGCGGTCCTCACCGCGTTGCTGCCCGGCTGCCTGCCGGCGGACACCGCGGCGCCGATCGCGGTCGCGTCCACCCGCGCCGGACGGCCGGAGGCCGCCACCCTGCTCACCGCCCTCGCCGGCCTCGACACCCGTGGCGTCGACGTGGACTGGCGGGCCGTCATCGGCCGCGCCGGCACCGTCGTCGACCTGCCCACCTACCCGTTCCAGCGCCGGCGCTACTGGATCGAGG
>NZ_JANEZT010000683.1 GCF_025403405.1 Frankia tisae | reverse complement strand
CCCCCCGCACCCCCCGAACCGTCCAGGCCCGCAACGCCAGACAGGCGGGCCGCCGACAGCGCCCGGCGCAGCCGATCGTCCAGCGGCACCTCCCCGAACGGGGAACGCAGCACATCCCCCTCCACCGACGCCGCCACGAAGTTCATCGCCGGCGAACCGATGAACCCGGCCACGAACAGGTTCACCGGCCGCTCGTAGAGCTCCACCGGCGCCGCGACCTGCTGCACCCGCCCCGCCCGCAGCACCGCCACCCGATCCCCGAGCGTCATCGCCTCGACCTGATCATGGGTGACATACACCATCGTCGTACCCAACCGCCGCTGCAGCCGCGACACCTGCATCCGCGTCGCCACCCGCAACGTCGCATCCAGGTTCGACAACGGCTCGTCCATCAGGAACACCGCCGGCGAACGCACAATCGCCCGCCCCATCGCCACCCGCTGACGCTGGCCACCTGAGAGCATCCCCGGCTTACGGTCCAACAACGGCGTCAGATCCAGGATCCTCGCCACCTCCTGCACCTTCTCCTCGACCCGCGCCCGCGGCACCTTCGCCAACGACAACGGAAACCCGATGTTGCGCCGCACTGTCATATGCGGATACAGCGCATAGCTCTGGAACACCATCGCGATGTCGCGGTCCGCCGGCCCCAGCTCGTTGACGACCCGCCCACCAATACGCAACTCGCCGGCGCTGATGCCCTCCAACCCGGCGATCATGTTCAACGTCGTCGACTTCCCACACCCCGACGGGCCCACCAGAATCAGAAACTCCCCATCAGCGACCCGCAGGTTCACATCGTCGACCGCCACCTGCCCGTCCGCGAACCACTTGCTCACATGCTCCAGCTCGACCTCCGCCATGACCTGCGCCTATCCCTTCACCGCACCGGACGTCAGCCCGGCGACGATCCGACGCTGGAACACCAGCACGAACACAATGACCGGAATCGTGATGACCACCGCCGCCGCCGCGATCGACCCGATCGGCTGGGCGAACTGCGACGCACCGGTGAAGAACGCGATCGCCGCCGGCACCGTCCGCGACGACTCCGTCGACGTCAACGAGATCGCGAACAGAAAATCGTTCCAGCAGAAGATGAACACCAGGATCGCCGTCGTCACCATCCCCGGCGCTGCCAACGGCACGATCACCCGCGTGAACGCCTGCCACGGCGACGCCCCGTCCACCGCCGCAGCCCGCTCCAGATCCCGCGGAATCTCCCGGAAAAACGCCGACAACGTGTAGATCGCCAACGGCAACGAGAACGTCAGATACGGCACGATCAAACCGATCCACGTATCAAAGATCCCGATCTGCCGCCACAGATCGAACAGCGGACTCACCAGCGAGATCTGCGGAAACATCGCAATCAGCAACGCCATGCCCACCAGCAGCCGCCGCCCCGGGAACACCAGCCGCGCCACCGC
>NZ_JANEZT010000682.1 GCF_025403405.1 Frankia tisae | reverse complement strand
GTGGCGTCGAGGTTGGCACGGGACGGCCTCCATCCGGGCGCCGCGCCGGGTGCCGTGGGGGTCACCCGATCACGTTCACCCAGCCTGGAAGATGAACCCGACTTGATGTCAAGGGCACTGGTCCCCCACGTCCACCGCCCGGCGTGGTCCGCCACGCGTGGTCACGGGTGCAGCGCGGCGAGGCAGATCCGCACGAGGTGGCGGGTGGCGGGATCGTGCTCGCCGGTGCCGGTGTGCAGGACGATCCGGTTGTCCCACATGGCGATCGTCCCCGGCGTCCAGCTCAGGCGGGCCTGGTGCTCCGGGCGCAGGTACGCGGCGCGCAGCTCGGCCACCAGCGCGTCGCTGTCGTCCGGGCTCATCCCGAGCACGAGCGGGTGGTCCCAGTCCGGCAGGTTGATGTACAGGTAGTGCTCGCCGGTGTGCGGGTGCCGGCGGACTAACGGATGCGCGACGATGGGGCGTTCGTCGCCGGGCTCGCGTTTCACCCCGCGGCCGTGGGTGATGTACCGGCCCGTCGCCAGTGCCTGCACCCGTGGGGTCAGCGCCTGGTAGGCGGCGACGCCGCTGGCCCACAGCGTGTCGTTGCCCGCGGGCGGCACGCGCACGGCTCGCAGGACCGTTGCCTCCGGCGGCGCGGGCAGGCTGCTGGCGTCGAAATGCCAGCCGACGCTGCCGCCGTGGACCTCGTGCACGCCGGGTCGGGCCGGCTCCGGGTCGACGACGCTGGTGAACACCAGGATCGGGCCGAACGCCTCGGCGAACGCGACCTGGCCGGCCGTGCCCAGCGACTGGTCCCGCCAGACCAGCACCCCGTGCTGGAAAAGAAGCGTACGGATCTGTGCACGTCGTTCCGGAGTCAGATCCGTACGGAGGTCCATTCCGGTGACTTCCGCGCCGAGTGTCGGTGACAGGGGCCGGATGGTGAGGTCGGGGGTCGCCGGAGACATGTGTCGAGTCAATGCACCCGTCCATGGGAGATGGGCGTGGATGGCTGGGCGCCGGGCGCGGGCCGGGCTTCGGGAGCAGGCTGGAGGCCCGGCGGAACGCGGACGGAGACCGGAACTACCGAGGTTGCCGGCGTCGAGGCGGCCATGGTCACCGTCGCGCACGGGCTTGCCGACGGCACGCGTAGCTGGACCGGATCCGCGCGCCCCAACCGGGCGGGCACCTCTTCGGCGAGGGCGACGTGGGCAGCAAACCACATCTGTGCTGTCCGGTGCCACCGTCGACGCCATCGGGGTCCCGCCGAGGCCGGCAGGCGGGGCCTGCGGATCGGCTGGCGGCGACGGCGCCCGCGGGTAAAATCTGGCCTGCCTGCGGCACTGCGGCACGCTGCTGCCACCCACCGCCCGCGTCGCGTTCGGCGGGCATCGCCCGCGGGTGGCCGGAGGGGGGAGCGATGATCGGGCGAGGCCGGTTGCTGCTGTC
>NZ_JANEZT010000681.1 GCF_025403405.1 Frankia tisae | reverse complement strand
CGGCTGGGGGTGAGGGGCGATGGCACGGGCGGAGCCGGCGTCCGGACCCTCCTCGGGCGGGATCGAGCCGGATACGACGGTCACGGAGCTGCTGGGGATACTGCGCCGCCACCTGGGGATGGACCTCGCCTACCTGGCACGGGCGGACGGCGACGATCTCATCATCCAGGTGATCAGCGGCGCCGGTGGGCGGTTCGGGCTGGCACCCGGGGTCAGGGTCCGCCCCGATCCCAGGCTCTACCAAAGCCTGCTGGCCGGAACGCTCCCCAAGGTGATCACGGACACCCGGCACAATCGGCACATGATCGATGTTCCGGTCGTGAAGAAGTTGAACATCGGGTGCTACGCGGCGACGGTGGTGACCGACCGCGACGGCGAGGTGTTCGGAGTACTCGGCTGCATCAGCCGCGACCCGCGGCCGGACCTTCGGGAGCGGGACAGCCGGTTTCTGGCCCTGGTCGCCTCGTACCTCAGCGACGCCGTCGTCGACCTGCACCGGATCTGGGAAGCCCACAGTCAGGTCTGGCGCAGCATCAGCCGGATGATCGACGCCGGCGGCCCCGCGATCGTCTACCAGCCCGTCGTCGACCTGGCGACGGGTCGGATCGCCGCGGTGGAGGCGCTGTCCCGGTTCCCCTGCGAGCCTCGCGAGCCACAACGGGGCCCACGGGGCTGGTACTCCGACGCCACGACCGTCGGCCTCAGCGCCGAGCTGGAACTGGCCGCGATCCGCCGGGCGCTGCGAGCGCTGCCCCAGCTACCCGCCGTGGTCGACCTCGGGGTCAACGCCTCGCCGGCCACCATCACCGCCGGACTGCTCGACGTTCTCCGCGACGACGAGACGTGCCAACGCCTGATCGTGGAAATCACCGAGCACGAGTACTTCTGCGATGACGCCGAGGTCCTGCGCGGCGTGCGGGAGCTACGCGCCCGCGGCGTGCGGATCGCCGCCGACGACATCGGTACCGGCTATGCGGGTCTGGAACAGCTCCTCGAGCTGCACCCGGACATCGTGAAGCTGGACTATCTGGTCACCCACGGCATGGACACCGACCCGGCCCGTCGGGCAACCGCCGCGGCGCTGGTCATGATCAGCGAGGAGTTCGGCGGCCGCGTCATCGCGGAAGGCATTGAATCCCCCGCCGAACGTCAGACCGCCCTCGACGTGAGAATCCCCTACGGTCAGGGATATCTCCTCGGCGCCCCCGCCCCCAGCGTCTCCCTCGCCTGCGCCGCGGGGACGCCCACGGGCCCCGATCCGGCGGACCGCCGAGGAGAGCCGCGCGTCAGGCCAGGCTGGGGCGGGGGCGGGGGCCGCGCAGGCCCTCCAGCCGGGCGACGCGCCAGGACCAGGCGACGGTGATCGCCACCGCGGTCGCGGTCACGGTCATGCCGGTGACCCCGCGGATCGCCACGAACACGGCGGTGGACTGCGAT
>NZ_JANEZT010000680.1 GCF_025403405.1 Frankia tisae | reverse complement strand
CCACCAACTCGCCGCCACCTACCGACGAATCGGCGCCACCAGTGACGCCCTCGCCCACGCCGAACCCGCCCTCGCCGCCCGCGAACGCGTCCTCGGCCCCGACCACCCACAAACTTTCGACAGCCGCCATCAACTCGGCATCACCTACCGCCAAGCCGGCCGTCTCGACGACGCCACCCGCGAACTCGACCAGGCGCTGACCGGCCGCCGACAGGTCCTCGGCCCCGACAATCCCCGCACTCTCGACAGCACCCATTCCCTTGCCCGCGCCTACCTCACAGCCGGACGGCCCGAAACCGCCGTGCCCCTGTTCGACCAGGCGCTGACCGGCCGCGAACGTATCCTCGGCCCTGATCATCCCAAGACGACCCAGAGCCGAGAACGGCTTGCCGCAGCCCATATCGCCGAGGGCCGGCCAGGCGAGGCCCTGTCTCACCTCGAACGCCTCCTCGACCGCCACGAACGCGTCCTTGGCCCTGCGCACCCACGCGTCTTGGATGCCCGTGACGACTTGGCGGCCCACTACCGCGACGCCGGCCAACCCGAAGCGGCCCGCCACCACCTCGAACGCCAGCTCGTCGCCCGCGCCCGGACCGACGGCGTCGCCGATGCCCGCACTCTGCGCACAGCAACCAACCTGGTCGAGGTGTGCCGCGACACCGGCAGGTTGTCCCAAGCCGTGGACCTCAGCGAACGCGTCCACACCATCCGGACCCACTCCCTCGGCCCGGATCATCCCGAAACCCGCGCCAGCCGAACCACGCTCGCCGAGACCTACCGCCAGACCGGCCGGCATGCCGATGCCGCCCCGCTCGGCCGCGACGCCCTTACCGATGCGATGCGCGACCACGGCCCCTACCACCCGGACACCATCCGCGCCCGCCGCGCCCTTAACGACACCATCCACGACCAGGGCGCCGACAGACTGCCCCGACCCGAACGGTCACCGACACCTGAAACCAGGGATCACCGCATCGGCCCGTAACCGGCTGGGCCTCACCTGCCAGTCACGGCGATCCGTCAACGCGTATCCGGGGATTCGCCGCCGTCGTCACTCGGGGACGTGTCCGCTTCGTCGGACGGGCGGCCGAACCCCTCCAACTTGTCGAACAACCGCGACCTCGCGTCATCAGGCGCAATCGCCTGCTCGGCAGCCCGCTCCTTACGCGCTCGCGCGTCCGCCGCCGCATTCGCCTTGTCCCGGAAATCCCGCATCATCTGATCAAGCTCTTGCTGATCCGACTCGAACTCGTGCTCGTCGGAGAGGCGGTTCGCCAGCTCGTTATCGTCGCGGGACTGCCAGGTGCGGGTGAACGAGCCGTCCCAGTCGACCGGGCGCAGCGGCGGGCGGCCCCCGGCCGGCGCATCCGGCGGTTCCGCGGAACCGCCCCATGGCGACTCGGCCGCTCCGGGACCTGCATCAGCGTGGGAGTCCGGCGGGGGCGGGGC
>NZ_JANEZT010000067.1 GCF_025403405.1 Frankia tisae | reverse complement strand
GGGCTTCGGGGGGCATCGGCAGCACGGTCGGAGAGCGCCAACCGTCGAGGGCCCGGGCGACGGCCGGCTCCGAGTCGTCCTCCGCCTCCGTGCCGCCGAGCAGGCCCAACAGCACCTCACCCGCGGTCGGCCGGGCGTCTGGTTCCTTCTGGAACGCGCGTCGGACCATATCGATCATCCCGACCGGCAGGCCGGACAGGTCGGGTTCCTCGTGCAGCGTCCGGTGCAGCAACACGTCGGGCGCGCCCTCCCCGAAGGGGGGCCGGCCGGTCGCGGCGAAAGCCATCACCCCCGCCCAGGCGAACACGTCCGCCGCCGCGCCGATCTGATCACTGTGGGCCTGCTCCGGCGCCATGTACCCGGGCGTGCCGATCCACACGGCGTCATCGTCGGCCGGCGCGGTCGTCCCGAGGGCGTTCGCGATGCCGAAATCAATCACCCGCGGCCCCGCGGGATGCAGCAGAACATTCGACGGGGTGAGGTCATGGTGTGCAATGCCGGCCGCGTGGATCGCGGTCAACGCCGACGCCACCCCGATACCGAGGCGTTCCAGATCGGCGGGCGACAGCGGACCGCCGGCCGCCACCGCCTTGCTGAGGGTCGGTCCGGGAACGAACTCGGTGACCAAATACGGAAATTCGGCGTCCGGACACGCGTCCAGCACCTCGGCGGTGCAGAATCCGGCGACCTGCCGGGCATGGGTCGTCTCCCGGCGAAAACGCTCGCGGAACTCCGCCTCGCTGGCATATTCCGGACGAATGACTTTGATGGCGACTAGCCGGCCGGTCGACGACTCGCCCAGATAGACCGTCCCCATGCCGCCCTCACCGAGCAGGCGCAGGACCCGAAAATCGCCGATCGCCACCGGGTCCGCCGCACGCAGCGGCGAGCCGTGCCGGTCGACCGCGGCAGTCTCCGTCGCGACGCCGGCGTCCGCGATGCTGCAGGTCATCGGTTCCACCTCATCGGGCCCGAGCACGGGTGCGGATGTCACCTCGTCCGAGTTCGATCGTCCGAGTCCGTCCGATTCTCCCTGGGCCGGCGTCGCGGGATCCGGAGGCGTCGGCCGGGAGAACCGGCACTCCCCGCTCCCGCCCAACGGCCGACAAAACTGTCACCCGGCATCCGGCAAAGCCCCGACGAGGACAGATAAGGCCCTATCAGGGCATCCCGCTCCGCCTGCACGGTGCCCGGCCGTCATCCAGTGGATGAAAGGGCCACGGAAACCCAACCAGCCAACTGTCCACGATCTCGGGCTTGCCGCCGACGACGGGCCGCGCCGGACGACGTTTGTCTGGCCGTCCGGCCCGGAGTGGGTCCGGTGGCCAGGGGCTACGCCCGCGGCCTACCCTTCGGCCGTCGCCGTGCGGCGCGTATCCGCTCCCCGAGGTCAGTCAGCTCGGTGCCGGTTCCAAGCGGCATCACGAATCACACGATCATGACTGGCGAGAGCCGGGCAGATCGAGAGGGATTTGTAGGGGTGGGGCCAATGGTGCGGCCCGGTCCGAGCGAAACGCTACCCTCGCCATGGGTCCGGGTCGGCCAGCGCCAGGTCGAGTATGTGCGCGCAGGCCGCCAGCTGCTCCGCGAAGGCTGCCCGCGCCACCTCGAGAATCGTTGGCCCGGTTTGCGGCGGCATCCGACCGCAAGCGAGTGGCCACCGTGGACCTCTCGCTCACTTTCGACTCAAGCTGGTGACTCTTCCCTACCGGGCTGATAGGAAAACCAGTGTACGGGTCATGCGCCCCAGTCGCTGGGCCCCGGCTTGCCGGCCGGCGCTCTCCTCCGCGGCGGGTGCCCCGGCGCCCGCCGCTCGTGCGACGTCTGCCGATACGGAAAGGCTTCGATATGACCAGCATGCCGCTGGCTGTCCTGGGACTGGTGCCGCGCACCTCCGATGCCACCCTCACCGACGCACCACGCAACGCCGTCTACCTCGCCCAGAAGAGTGAGCGGTTCCCCTCGTGACGCTCTCCCCCGTGGACATCGCTTTCATCGAAAAGAATCCCTCCGCCGCAATGATCACCACGACCACTGACGGCACGGCGAAGGCGGCGCGGGTGATCGTGGCGCTCGTCGACGGCAGGTTGTGGAGTACCGGTACCGTCGACCGGGCCCGTACTCGTCGGCTGCTGCGCGATCCCCGGTCGACGCTGTTCGTGTTCTCACCCGGCCACGGCTACCGTTCGCTCGAGACAACCGTGAAAATCATCGACGGGCAGGAGGGGATAGACGCGAATGTCCGCCTGTTCCGCAAGATCCGAGGGCGGCCGGCGGGGCCGATCGAATTCTTCGGAACCGAGTACGACGAGGAGGCTTTCCGCAAGGTAATGATCAACGACGGGCGGATTGTCTACGAGTTCGATGTCCTGCGGTCATCGGGCGTGGACCAACCTCTTACCGAGGCGCCCACGCTCAACTCCCGCTCTCAACACCAGTCGTAACGGCCCAGGGCGGCGGATCACGCGGAGCGGACCGCCGGGCCAACCTGGGCGAGGAACGGGCTCTGGGTGCCATGCCAGGAGACGTACAGCTCCTCCCGTGCCCGGGTGCACGCGACGAAGAGCAGGCAGCGCTCCCGCTGGACGTCCTGGGCGTGCGCGATTTCGTCTTCCCCGACTGGCGTGACCGCGCTCGGCGCGGGAACCTGGCGCTCGCCGACGCCAAGAACCGTCAGGCACCGGAACTCCAGCCCCTTCATCCGGTGCATGGTGCCGACCGCAACCTCCGGGCCTCCGGCCTGTTCGATCTGCGCAGGCTGCTGCTCGGGCAGCCGGGCCAGCAGCCGCGCGGGCACGCCCAGCCGATGCAGGGCGGGCAGCAAGGACTCGGCGAGCTTGTTGGAACGCACGGCGACGCCGATCTCGTCCGGCGCCACGCCGGCCCGTATCCAGGCTCGCACCTGTTCGGCGGCCTCCCGGATCTCATCGTTCCAGGTCGCGAAGCCCTGTAGCCGGGGCACGGGACCATGGATCTCCGACCGGTAGCCGGCCACCGAGTCCAGGCCGCCGTCCAGGTCGTCGATCGGTTCGCCGCGCAGCATGCCCAGGCTCCAGGCGAGGATCTCCGCGGTCGTCCGATAGTTCACCGTCAGCCGCGCGGACCGGCCGACCACCTGGATGCCGAGCTCCCTCAGGCTCACGCGGTTGTGGTAGATGCGCTGATGGGCATCGCCGGCGAGGAAGAAGTCGTCCGCGCCTGGCTCGACCGCCGCCCGCAGGAAGCGCCATTGCACCGGGCTGAGGTCCTGCGCCTCGTCGATCACCACATGCCGGTATGGCCGTTGCGGTGCCCGTTCCAGCAGACGCGCCGCCTCGACGCAGATCATCTCGTGAGTCCACCGGCCGGAGGCGCGCAGTTCTCGATCGAACTGCTGCCAGGCGGCCCACACCTGAGCTCGCTGGCGCGGCCCGAGCGGGCGGCCCCGCCCGGCCCGGCGCGCCTTCTGATACCCCACCTCGTTGAGGATCTCCTGCGCGAGGATGACCTGCCGCCATTCCTCCGAAAGAAAGCTCCCGGAGAAGGGGAGGCCGAGGCCGCGAGCGACGGTACTCCACACAGCCCGTTCCTCAGCGTCGGTCAGGATGGTCGGCTGAGGTTGCCAGGCCCGAAAGATCTCGTAGGCAATCTTGTTCACCGTTGCAACGGTGATCCGATCACGCATTAGCGGATCGTGGACCAGCAGGTCGAGATCCGCGGCCAGCGAGTCGCTCATCGTCGAGGTGAAGGTGGTCAGGAGCACCCGACCGACCCCCTGCGAGGCGAGATCGCGCGCGCGGTGCAGGGCCACGACGGTCTTCCCGGTCCCCGGTCCGCCGGTCACCCGGGCCGGCCCCCGAAAGCGAGCCCGAGCGATGCGACGCTGAGTCGGGTGCAGATACACCCGCCACAGGGCAAACGGGTGCCGGAACACCTCCAGCAGTTCCTCTGGCCCGTCCACGAGGACCACCCGATCCGCGCTGCGCTCGACCGCGGCAACCACGTCATCGGCGTCGAAGGACGCCCGGTCCGCCTCGGACGCGGCCCCGATCTCGGCCCACACCTCCTCCAGAGTCATCCCCGCCGCCAGGCCGAACAGCGCGTCCCACTGGTTCGGGGGAAGGAAGCCGCGCGCCATCTCGAGCTGCCGCACATCCGTCAGCACCCGGGCGAAGGCCAGCGTCTGCTCGTCGATGCCGAGCCGGCGCAGGTCCTTGTCCGCCACGTCGGCGAACAGCCTGCTGGGGACCTGCTCGGCCCGTCTGGTCAGCTCCGGAAGCGTCGCGTCGATCGCGACCACATCACGGATCTCGATCCGTCCCGTCGCCGCATTGATCGAAACGCGACGCCGCTGGGCCCAGGCGTAGGCGTCGTCATGCGGCAACACCTTCAGCAGCGTGTAGGTATCGCCTTTTTCCGGCTCGAGGACCACGCCCCGCCAGAACTTGTCGATGCGGATCGACCGGAACCGGTTGTCACCTGCGTTCCCGATCTTCTCTAGATGAAGACCGGCGTGGGTCGCCGCCTCGAACTTGGCGAACACGTCGAGCACCCGGTTCTGCACCTGTTTCTCCAGGGCCGCAAATCCGAGCAGGAACTCCTTGTCGATCCCGAGCCGCGCCACGCCACCGTCTCCCGTCGATTCCGCAAAGTTCGCTGCCCCGCGCTCCCCGTCCGCGAGCCGGCGGGCTCAACGGGCCGCCGCAGTGCCATCCGCGCCGGCGAGCAGCTCCCGGACCACGGGCACCATCGGGTGCTCCGGTCCCCAGACCCGCAGCAGGTCGGCGAGCAGCGCAGCGAGGCTCTCGGCTGCGGCGGCCCGATGGCCGGCCCCGAGCTGCAACAGCCCGATCTGGCGGCGCAGCTCGAGGACGCGGGGATCGTCCGCGCCGAACACCCGGGTCTCGTCGGGTAGCAGCGCCCCGAGCTGCTCCAGCGCCCGCGGCGTGTCGCCGATCAGAGCCCGGCAGGTCGCCTCCCGCAGGCGCGCGAGCAGCAGCCGTTCGCTGTTCCGACCGTCCCGGCGGGCGAGGTCGATGACCAGCCGTTCATACTCGCCGACAGCCTGGCGGAAGTCACCCCCTTCGAACAACAGCTCGGCGAGCTCGAGACGAAGCGCGAGCACGTCGGCGCTGTCGGTGCCCAGCGCCCGGCCGGCCCGATCGACGGCCTCCCCCAGGATCGCGGTGGCCTGGCTGTATCGGGAGGAGCGGGCCAGCGAGCGGGCCTCATCCCGGGCCCGGCGAAGCTCGACCTGGTCAATCCCGTCGGCGGGCGACGACCGCCCCTGCGGCACGGTCATCGCGTCCGACCGTGCCGGTTCCATGACGCCAGGACCCGGCAGGTCAGGACCCGGCAGGTCAGGACCCGGCACGGGAGGATGCACGCGGGCGGTGATCCGGTTGTACATCCGGACCGTGTTGTCCGCGGCGGGATCGACGATTCCGGGAAGAGGAACCAGGTCCGCCATCCAGCCGATCAGCGCCTCGTACACCGCCTCCGCCCCGGGCGGGCGTTCCTCCGGCGTCTTGCGCAGCAGGTCGGCGACCAGCCCGTCGAGACCCGAGGGAACGTCGGCGCGCAGGGTGCTGACCCGCGCCGGGACTTCCTCGACCTGCTGATGCATCACCGAGTAGGACGACGACCCGGCGAAGAGCCGCCGGCCGGTCAGCATCTCGAACAGGGTCGCGCCCAGCGCGTACAGGTCGGTAGCCGGCGCGCTGAGCCCGGCGAGCACCTGCTCCGGGGCCATGTAGGCGGGACTGCCGAGATGCTGCCCGGTCAAGGTGATCTTCGACAGGTCGGTGCGGTCGAGTGCGACCGCGAGGCCGAAGTCGAGCACCTTCACCGTGCCGTCCGGCTCCAGCATCAGGTTCGCCGGCTTGAGATCGCGGTGGACAAGGGACGCCCGATGCGCGACAGTCAGCACTGCGGCGGCCTGGGCCGCGATGGCCGCCGCCCACCCGATCGGCAGCGCTCCCTGCTCGGCGACGAGATCGGCGACGCTGATCCCATGTACCCGCTGCATGACCAGGTAGGGCCGCCCCTCGTGGGTGCCCGCGTCGTAGACGGCGGGAACCCCCGGATGCACCAGCCGGGCGGTTATTCGCGATTCACGGATGAAACGACGAACGAGCTCCTCGTCGGGCCGGCCATCGGGAAAACGGACGAACTTCACGGCGATCTCCCGGTCGAGTTTCACATCCCGGCCGACCCAGACCTCACCCATTCCGCCTTTGGCCAACGGCAGAGCCTCCAGCTCGTACCGCCGGTCGATCATCCAACGTCCGGCCATCGCGCCCCCGACCAGCCTTTCCCCATAGACGGCTTGGAACCATACTCCCATCGAAAAATATTCGCCGGGTAGGAGCCGGCATTACCGAGAATCGGGGTCACCACAGGCCCGCAGCCGGCCATCGGCTACACCGAGGTAGCCGACCCGAATGATCTCCTCGCCCAGTTCGGCCGCCTCGCGCACCGATCTCGCCAGCCGCCCGAGCCGGCGGAAGTCCGCCCCCAACTCCCGCTGGACGGTCAGTGCCAGCGCGGGAATACGGACCCGACGCAGGTCAGGCCGCGACAACGTCGAACCCGACCGGCTGCTGCCCCCGTCCTCATCGCCGACGCCCGGTCCCCCGGCCACCCGATAGCCCGCGGTCCGCAGGCTGCCCGCCAGAAAATGTGGATCGAGACGGTCGGGATCGACACGCAGGAGCGCAACCTTCGGCCCGAGCACGGCGCCCACCTCATCGATCACCTCGGCCGCGATCCCTCCCACCGCGACCGCGCAGACCACATCTCCGGATCGGAGCAGCAGCATTCCGGGAAGTTCGCCGGTTCGACCGGACGCTCCCCGGCCGCGCCGCACGTCGGCGGCGGTGAGCAACGGCAGGTCGCCACCGTCGGTTCTAGTCTGCAGCGGGGCCGTCAGCACCGTCAGCGCTCCGCCCTTCGCCAACTCTCCCACCGTGACCCAGGCCGGTTGCGTCGCGCCGGTTGTTTCGGACGCCACCGCGGGTTCCGAGCCGGCGTCGGATGCTTCGGCCGGCGATGACATGCCCGACGGCGATGGCATGCCCGGCGGCGTGATACTCGACGTTAACGCCGACAGCGACGACAACGCGGCCAGGAACTCCTCGCGCACTGCCGGGAACTCGCGCTCGATGACGCTGTCCGGATACACCGGGACGTGGCGCCGCGGATTCAGGTCAACCTCGCCGTCGAGCAGGTCGGCGACCGGCATCCGCCGGAATCCGGGCGGCAGGCTCGCTCCACCCGGTTCGATCACCTTACCCGGCTCGCCTACCGCGGCCGAGCCGGTGAACGACGACCAGGCCCTCTCGACCGCGCTCGGATCGGTGCTCGCCAGGCCCATGAGCACCTGGGCGGGGGGCGCGTCGTCGCCGGGCACCCGCAGCACCCACAGGTCCGGCGCAGAGCCGGCGCCGAACAGGTCTGGTGGCAGCCCCAGCACGGCCCGCAGCGCCCCGGCCCGCAGCAGATTCGCCCTGATCCGCCGCCCAGCGGGTCGGGATGCGGCGGCGGCCGGCATGAGGACCAGCACCGGCGCTCCGCGCCGGCCGTGGGCCAGGCAGTGCTGGACCCAGGCCAGTTCCGGCTCGCCCCGCGGCGGCAGCCCGTAGCTCCACCAGGGCGAGTCGACCAGCTCGTCGTGGGGCCAGGACCGCTGGCCGGACGGCGGCCCGCACAGCACGACGTCGGCCCGCTCCCCGCCGAAGGCATCCGCCAGCAGGGAGTCCGCCGCGACGATCCGTACGCCGACGCCATGCAGCAGCAGCCCCGCGGCGGTGATCCGGGCCGCCGTCGGATCGATGTCCTGGCCGAGTAGCCGGCGGACGCCCACGGCCCGCGCCGCCTCCAGCAGCCCACCGACCCCGCAGGCGGAGTCGAGGACGGTGAGTTTCCCGGACCTCCCCCTCAGGCCGGCGAGTCCGACCATCAGTTCCGCGACGGCGGGCGGGGTCTCTGCCACCTGCCGGGAGTACACCTCGCGATAGCGGACCCGCAGAACCTCGAAGAGCGCACCGTGCCCGTCCCGGTCGGCAGCGGCGGCCGCGGACCGGGCGACCGGCACCCAGGCCGGCTCCCAGGTCGGTGGAAAGCCGACGGGAAGGTCCGGCGCGGCTCGCTCGATCGCCGACCCCAGCAGTCGAGCGGCCGCGGCGTCGGGCTCCCCGAGCAACCCGATCGCCGCGTCCCGGTCCCGCTGGTGATGGAGCAGGAAGCCGCCCAGGTGCCCGACCAGCTCACCCAGCCGGGGATCGTCGACGGTCCCGCGGATCTGCTGCCAGACCCGGTCGCCGACCTCGACGCGGAACGGGCGGTCATGCCGGTCGAACCAGTCCTCCACCGCCGTCAGCGCGAACAGCGGACTGGTGGAGGTGCCGCCGACCGGCTGCGGGAAATCGATGAACCGGCGCCGCCAGTTGCTGACGGCCGCGCGGCCCACACCGGCGAGGCGGGCGATGTCGGATGCGGTGACCGTGGCCGAGACGTCGCTACCGTTCGGCATCGCTCAGCTTCCCGCCGCCGGCTCGGTGCCGGGAAGGAGGCGGGCCAACACGCCGCTCGTCTGCAACGCGGCGAGGTGCTCGGCAGCTCGGCGCGGGGGCGCCCCGCCCCGGACGAGCAGACCGGCCTCGATGTTCTCCTCGACGCCCGAGGAGGTCAGGTTGGCGCTCGACACCAGCAGCGCCCGCCGGTCGGCGACAGCGATCTTGGCGTGCATCCGGGCGCCGGGGTGCCCCCGGCGCCCGGTCGGCCAGTGCCACAGCTGCACCCCGCGCACGCTCGCGAACGCGGCCGCCGGCTCGCTGCCGGCCAGTCCGCCGCCGGCCCCCTGGAGGGTCTCGACGACGACGCTGACCGCCACCCCCCGCTCTGTCGCGGCGCTCAGCGCGGTCAGCAGCGGCGGGTAGGGGCGCGCCGCGTAGGTCATGAGCATCAGCTCCATCGTGGCCTCGGAGACCAGGTCCATCAGCACCCGGGCGGTCGCCCGGACCGGCACCTCACGGCTACTCGGTCCGCTCCACACCGACTCCACCCGTGTCTCGGCGGCCCGCCCGGCATAACCGGCGCTGACCCCGTGCAGGTAGGCGGCAGCCTCCGCCAGGGCGATCTCCTCGGCTCGGCGGGCGCGCAGGACCGCCCGGACGGCGTCCCGGGCGGCCGGCCCGGCGACGGCGGCGATCACCGTTTCCTCCCACCCAGGCTCTCCCACGGCAGCCCCGGGCGGGGCCGGTCGCGGGCCGATCCGATCGGCGAGCTCACCCAGCCGGGCCGGGCCCAGAATGCTTACGGCGTCGGCGACCGCCGCCGCAAAGTCGCCCACCCGGCCCGGTTCAGACGGTGCCATCGACGCCGATCACCTGTGCACGCTCACCGGGATTCTCGATCATCATGGATCTCCGCCCTTACGGCAGCTCGTCGAACAGGGCGAGGTCTCGGTACTGCGGGCTGTCGCCGAGAGGAACAACGAAGCGGCGATCGAGGAACCGGTTACCGCGCTCGCAGGTCGTCTCGGAGACGAACAGGCAGACGTGGCAGGCGGCGCCGTGCAGGAAGTCGGCGGGTGCATACGGCAGGCGTTCGGCGCACAGCGGGTCCGACGAGCAGTGCCGGGCGTCGGCCAGGGCCCGGCGGGTGAGCCGAAGGAGCTGGTCGGGTTCGGCGAGGGACACCAGCCCGCCCAGGGTGCCCTCGGCGTCGGGGACGGCGGTGTAGATGAGGATGCCGCCGCGGGGATCGTCGTCGGAGCCGGCGTAGATGCGCTCGCTCAGGCTCGCCGAGCTGTACCCGCACTCCAGGGCGATGGTCCGGATCAGCAGGTGGGACAGGGAGTGCAGGGCGATGAACCGCTCCCCGGGCCAGCCCTGCATCGGGTCGAAGTCGCCGGCAATCCGATCCGAGTAGCGGTTCACGCGGAAGCGGCTGTACGCGTCGCGGTGCTCGCGCATCTGCGTGCTGTCGGCGACCCGGGCCACCCACGGGCCGAGGATCTCCTCGGGTACCCGCAGGAAGATGCCCTCGCCGCGGACCTCGCTGGCCGGCACCCAGGTGGCCGGCCCACGGGTCAGGGGGGCCCGGATGACAAGGTCGGGATCGTCCGGGTCGGGGGCGTCGAGCCGGGTGAACCCGGTCAGCGCCCGCACCTCCCGCAGCCGCTCGGCCTGCACGACGTCGGCGTAGAAGCGGACCAGCCGGGGCGGCACCCCGTCCGGATCGCGGCGCAGGGCGAAATCGTCGCTGGGCTCCGGAAGCACCCCCGAGGAGAAGATGTCCCATTCGGGGGTGCGCAGATCCGGGTAGCCCCGTTCGTCGCCCTCCTCGGCGCCGTCGCCGTCAGCCGCGCCCAGCGCCGCCCGATGCCGCTCGACCGCGGCCCAGACCTCGGCGTCGGTCCACCGCTCCAGCTGGCGGAACACCGGCATCACCGACCGGGAGAACCCCATCATCGTCTCGCCGGGGATCTGGCTCAGTTGCTCCCAGTGCTGCTCGACCTTGGCCACCAGCTCGCTGGCGCCGGTGCGGGGAACGGAGAGCACCGACAGCGTCTGGGCGAACCACTGATTGGACGCGCCGACAACCAGTAGCCGGGATTCGGCTCGGCAGCCGTCGTCGGCGAACGTTCCCAGGTGCGGGTGACGGCCCCGGCAGTGGGGCAGGTTCGCCGCGCCGCGGCGGCCCATCGCGTCCCGGATGTTGCGCCGCGCGTCGCAGTTGACGCACCGGATCTCGACGTTGGCCCCGAGGTTGCCGCCTCGGTCCTCCATCCGCAGCCGCGGGTGGCTCGCCTTCCCACATTCGCCGCCCCGGTGGACGAACATCACGTAGGGGAAGTCGTCGAGATGCCCGGCGGTGCAGGCCAGCACGAAGCGCGCGGCCACGGCCAGCGGCCGGCGGCCCGACTTCTTGCGGCCGCACACCTCGTGGAAGAAGCGGGCGTCCTGCGGACGGTGCAGCCACGGGTTCTCGAACATGAAGGTCCGCGAGGCGATCACGTCGAGCTCGTTGCAGGCGGTGCAGCGCAGCCAGTTCGGGAACGGCGTGGTCGGCACGCCGATCCGGGCACCCTGGCCGCTGCGGTCGCCGGGGTCGGTCTCCGCCCAGGGGGCCGGCCGCAGCTCGGTGACGGTGCGGTCGTACACCCGGCGCACGGCGGCGAGCAGCCGGGGCTCGGCGATCGGCTCGTACTCGGGGACGTTGCGGTAATCCCAGTCGTCGAGCCCGCGGACCAGGGCGGAGAAGCTCGGCAGGTCGACGAGGGCGCCGACCCCGCTGGTGAACATCAGATGGCTCGGCCGGACCGCGCCGACACGCCGGTGGAACCTGGTGGCCATCAGATACCCCTCCCCTGCCGGGCCCGCGCCGGGGCCAGCCGGGTCTCCCCGAGTTCGTCGCCGACCGGAGCATCGTCGGGGTCCCGGGCTTCGGGGTCCCGGGCTTCGGAGTCCCGGTCGTTCTCACCGATGTCGGCGTCCGCGTCCGGTGGCGCCCCGAAGCTCCATCCCGGTTCCCCGTAGGCGGAACTGTAGATCTCGTCCGCGCCGGGGACGAGGAGGTTGATCTCGTTTTCGGTCTCCCGCATCGACTGGGCGACGGTGAGGACCTCCCAGCGGCCGTGGCCGGCCGGCTCCAGCAGGCCGGTGACCTTCTGCGGCCCACCGCTCTTGCGGTAGCCGAGCCGGGTCGGCCCCGTCATCATCAGCTGCCAGCGGTCGACGAGTTCCCGCAGCCGCTCGCCGAGGTACTCCGCACCGCGCGGGCCGGCGACGGCCTCCGCCCGGGCCAACAGCCGGTTGATCAGGCCGGTGGCGACCGGGCCGGCGAGGTCCACGGCGTGCGCGTCGGTGTTGCGGGTGTTCGCGTCGTCGAGGTGCCGCAGCGCGGCGACGAACGTGCCGGTGGCGGTGCGGTCGAGCGAGCGCCGGGTGAACGGGGTGACCGACAGGGCCTCGACCTGCCGGTAGAAGCTGGCGTGGTAAGGCTCGAAGTCCTCGTAGTGGGCGAGGTCGCGGGGCCGCGCCCAGTTGTAGAGGGTGACGACGAGCCCGGGCCGCGCCGCGTCGCGGCCGACCCGCGACGACGCCTGGATGTACTCCGCGGTGTTCTTCGGCTGCCCGATGACGGCCATCAGCCCGAACCGGGAGACGTCGACGCCGACCTGCAGCATCGAGGTCGCGAGGACCACGTCGACGGGGATCCGGTCCTGGCGGGCCCGGGCTCGCTCGGCCACCGGATGGCCGGCCGGCCGCTCCCGGGCCCGACTGTCCCGGGCGCGGTACACGTCCCGCCAGTTGTCGGCGATCGCCTGCCGCCGGGTGGAGGTGTCGAGGTCGGGATCGAAGGCGATCTCCAGCCGCTTCAGCACGTCGCTGATGTCCGCCGAGGACACCCGGGAGGTGAGTTCGGAGATGGTGAGCATGCCGGAGGCCGGGACGATGCGGTTGGACAGCCCCTTGCGCGTGCCGTGGGTGCGCACCCGGGTGGTGACGTCGTCGTCGAGGTAGCGGCGCATGCCGGCGAGTTCCCGGGTGGCGTTGAAGTAGCCGACGAGGGTCTGGTACGCCTCCGCGGCCTCCCCGTGCCGGTCGAACAGGGTCTGCCCGGCGAGGAGCAGGATCTCGGCGAGCCGGATCTCCGCCGACTTCATCCGGGCGCCGTGGGCGCACACCCCGAGGTAGCGCCGCCCCGGCTCGGCCGGGGTGACGGGGACCTGACGGGAGAAGAAGGTGTCGGCGACGTCGATCACCTGCGGCGGGAAGACGGCGAGGCTGCGGCCGAACACGCCGAGCACCTGGTCGCGGGCCCGCTTGGTGGTGGCGGTGGAGGCGACGATCTTCGGCCCGGTGAGCGTCGTGCCGCCGGCGGCACCCGCCGCGGTGTCCGCCGCGGCGGTCGGGACAGGCCAGGAGCACAGCTCGTCGACGGCGCTCTCGAACAGGCCGACGGTGGTGCCGAGCGCGCCGGAGATGAGGTGCAGCTCGTCCTGGATGATCAGATCGGGCGGGCGCAGCCGGCGCACCGGCTCGCTGGCCACGGCCGGCAGGTCGCCGCGGCGATGATGCCGGGACCCGCAGCCGGTGCGGGCGTCGAGGTCGTCGTGGCGGTAGCCGTGCCGGGGGCAGTGCTCGCGCACCCGGCCGAACAGGATCCCGGCCTCGCCGCGCCAGGGCAGCTGGGCGAGCTTGTCGACGGTGGCGATGACGAGGCTGGGGGCGTACCGGTAGATCTCCTCGTCGACCGTGAGGACCGGCAGGCCCTCCCCGGGGGACAGCCGGCGGGAGAACGGGCAGGCGTCGGCGCCCTCGCCGTTGGGACCAGTCTCGCCGTTGGGACCAGTCTCGCCGTTGGGGCAGTAGAGCAGGACCCGGCGGGTGTCGGAGTCGACGTGGGCGTCGGTGTGGGCGGCCAGCGCCGTGCCGCACCACGGGCAGCTCAGGGTCTGCAGGACGTTGGCCCGCTTGCCGTTACCCACCTCGCGGGCCTCGGCGATCTGGTCTCGGGCGTCCTCGAACCGGTTCGGGGAGACGCCACCGCCGACCCACAACCCGATCCGGAACGGCACCACGCCCCAGGTGGCCTCGTCGGCGCGGCGCAGCACCTCGGCGGCGCAGACCAGGGCTGCGGCCCGCTGGAACTGCTGGGCGGTGAGCAGCCGCAGGGTGTAGCGCATGAGGACGGCGACGCCGGCCTCGCCGGAGCGGGCGTCGCGCCCGGTGCCGATCGTGCCCTGCAACCGGCGGATCGCGAAGGTGAAGGCGGTCAGCCCCAGGTAGGCCTCCGTCTTGCCGCCACCGGTCGGGAAGAACAGCAGGTCGACGACGGCGGTGGCGTCGGCGGCCCGCTCCGGGTGGGCCGGATCGGTCAACGCCGGCAGGTTGAGCAGGACGAACCCGAGCTGGAACGGCCGCCAGGACGCCGCCCTGGCCCCGTCAGCCTCGACCTTCCTGGTTGCCTCGGGGTAGCTCAGGCCGTGCTCGTCGCGCAGCCGGGCAATGGCGGTGTGCCGGCGTTGGGCGGCCATCGCCCGGTTGGCGAACCGGAACGCGGCCAGCGCCTCGCCCTGGCGGGGCTGGGCCGGGTCGGTGAGCAGGACGATCCCGGCGCGGATGCGACCCACCGCCACCCGGGCCTCGCCGATGGCCGTCCGGGCGGCCGGCCGCAGCCGCTCGGGCAGGCTCGGCACCTGCGTTTCACGCTCGTCGAGCCAGGCGTTGTAACCGTCAGCGAGCGGGGCCAGCCCGCGGCGCAGGTCCGCGGCGTCGGCGACGGCCAGGGCGTCCATGGCCAGTTCGACGTGTTCCAGCGGGGTACCCGGGCCGGCGGGCGCGATGGTCGACGGGACGTCATAGGTGGGCAGCCAGGTGGTCTCCAGCCGGTGGGCGCGACGCTCACCGGCACGGACGGCGGGATGCACGGCGACGTTGCGGCCGTTCGCATACCGCCGCTGCGCCCGGTAGAGCAGCCGCAGGTGCAGCTCCTCGTGGTCGGCGTGGTCGGCCCCGGCACCGTCCTCGGGATCGTCGACGGGCAGGAAGACGGCGCGCTCGCCGTCGAGCGCGGTCACGGTGAGCCGCGGTTGGAACAGCCAGGCCGTGTCGGCATGCGACGGCGGCTCCGGCTGGCCGTTGACGAGGGTCAGCTCGACGATCCGCCGGCCCGACCGCGCGCGCAGAACGACCACGAGGAAGATCCCCGTCTCGTCGTCGCCGGCCAGCGGCACGCGGTACGCGTCGGAGCCGAGCGAGCCGTCGAGGCGGATCTCCCGGTTCGCGTGGACGACCGGCTCCCGGGCCCAGGCGGTGCGCTTGCGCCCCTCGTCGTCCTCGATCTCCCGCCGGACGTACTGCCCCCAGGTGGCGGTGACGGCGACGACGTCGACCGCCGTCCCGGCCGGACCGGCCGGGACGGCGAACGACAGCCCCATCGACGAGGCCCAGATCCGGCCCCGGTTCTGCGGGGTGAGGATCTCCGGCAGGTCGGTGTCGGCGTCGCCCTGCACCGCCGTCTCGGTGTCGGCCACCGTGTCGGCGGCGGCTGCCTCCCGGGCTCCGCGCGGGGCGGGCTTCGGGCCGAGCATGCCCACGAGGTACCGCTCCCGGGGCCCCATCGCCCGGTGGTGGAACACCTCCTGCTCCCCGTCCCAGGGTCCGAGCAGGTCGCGGCGGACGAGATCGGCGAGGGCGTCCCGGACCTCGTACGAGGTCGCCGGGACGAACTCCACCGGCTTGTCCAGGATCTCCGCCGGCGAAGGGCCGTCCGAGGTACCGGCGCCGCCCCCGCTCACACCCCCCGATCCGGCGAGCGAGGGCGAGGCGCCCTTCTCCGAGGGAAACAGCGCGTCCTGACCGTCCAGCGCCACCACGGCTCATCTCCCCCTCGAAGCGGTCGGGTCCAGCGCACCCCACACGCCGAACCTGTGTACCGAGTTCACAGACTACACCGCGACCACGGCTCGCGTAAGGGCACCATCCCACGCAGGTCCGACAGATCCCGTTCGCCTACTACGCCCCAGCGGCTCGCCCGAGCGGCTACGGTTAATCCAGCTACTCGCAGTAACACCATCCCTACGTGTCAGCCCGATGCGACGGTGGGCATCCGATGGAGGAAGTCGGCGTCAGGGCGGAGGTGACCCGATGACGGACGATGCGCTGCTGACCATCCGAGCCTCGGGCCCGGCGACCACCGGCGGCCGCCTGCCGCTGGCCGAGCTGGCGCGGATCGCCGGCGAGTTCCAGGCCACCATCGAACGGATCGCGCTCGGCCTGAGCGGGCTCGCCCCCGCCGCCGGCCCTCGGCCGAAACGCGTCGTCGAAGCCGTCGGCATGGAGATACGCGCGCTGACGAGCGGGTCCGCCGTCCTGACCGTAGGACGAATCGTCGAGCCCCTGCTCGGAGACGATCTCCTGCTCGGTTCCCTGGAGGCGCTCGAGACGGGGCTCGACGCCATCGCCCATGGCCGGCCTGCGCCGGAGGTCTTCACCGCCCCCGTCCTTGACGGGCTGTTGAAGCTCTCTGGCGGCGTCGCGGACCAGACGTTGGTGGGCGTGGACATCCATCGCGGCGGGCGAACGACGATCCACTTCGACCGGGAACTGCATGCCCGGGTTCGTGCCGCTCGGAACGCGGTCAGCGTCGCGGAAAGGACGATTGTGGGCCGGCTGCAGATGGGGGACTTCGCCCGAGGCTCGTTGCGCTGCCGGATCGACACGATGACCGGCAGTATCACGTGCACCTTTGGCGAGGAGCTCAAAGAGAACGTCCTCGCGGCGATGGGCTCGCTGGTGCGCGCCCGCGGGCCCGCCGAGTCGACCGCGGGTGGGGCGATCCGGACGTTCACGCTCCGCGCGGTTGAGCAGCTGCCCGGCTCCCCCCATCGCACGCTGGACGAGCTGGCCGCGCAACAGAAAGTACGACCGGTGCGGAGCCTGGCCGAACTGACTCTGTCGGAGCCGCTGACCGACGAGGAGTACGCCGACTTTCTCACCGCGGCGATGTCTGCACGTGGAGGCCAGCCGCCACAGTGAGCGACTACGTCATCATCGATACCGACGTCTTCTCCGCAATCACCAGCTCCCGGGCGACCGCGACGCGATACGAGGCCGTGCTACGGGACAAAACCCAGGCGCTCACGTTTGTCTCCATCGCCGAACTGCTCTACGGAGCGCGGCACGCCGGCTGGGGCGAGCGTAAACGAGCGCCACTTCGGCGGACTGCCGGGCCTGACCGTGATCAGCGCAAAGGATCCGGAAACAAGCTCGGTCGACTGATCCACCGTGTCCTCTGATCCACCGTGTCCTCCTTGGATCGGTCGGCCTCACGGGGAGGGACGACGAGGGAGCGACCGGGCCAGATCTCGGCGCAGGTTCCTGAGGCTGATGAGCTGCCCGCTCGTCGGGTCGGGTGCCTTCCAGAACTCCCAGCCGTCCGTCTGACGCGCGGAATCCGGCAGACCGGGGCCGGCGATATCAACCTTCGCCGCCGCCCCCGCCGCACTCAACGACAGCCGCTCCCCACCGAAACGGACCTTCCCGTCCGGTAGTACCTCCGCGGTGCGCCGCCCGCCGCGATAGTCGGCGGTCAGCGTGCTTCCGGGCTGCACGATGCCGGCATTGAGCAGGTCGGTCAGCTTCAGGCTCCGTTCCTCGGGGGTGATCCGAGCTGGACTGGTCGCCGAAGTCGGAACCGAAGCCGGAACCGAAGTCGAGGCGACGACGGTCGACGCGGGCGGGCCGGTGGTAGCGCTCACCGTCGAGCTTGGTCGGGGGGAGGAGCCGGCTGCTCCGGCTCCGGCTCCGCCCGGCGATGGTGGAGGTGATGCGGCCGGCGGCCGGGAGGACGCGCTGGGCGCGGAGCCGGCCGCCGGGAAGTCAAAGGTCGCGCGGGCCCGGATCAGCCCGGCCCGCACGTCGGCCTCGCTCAGGTCCCGCGTGCGCCGGTGGACCAGCGAGACGAGTTCGGCTGCCGGGTCACCGCCGTCGAAGAGCTCCGCGAGGGCGGACCGGAGCTGGCCGTCGACGAACTCGGCGCGCCACAGGTCATCGATCCGGTCGCCGTTCATCGCGTCCTTGCTGAGCAGGGCAAGTACGTCCGCCGCGCCGCCCGGATCCGCGGATATGCTGACCGACCGATAGAGCTTCTGGTCGACCGGGACCGGCGCGTGCGCGTTGTAGATGCGCCATTCATCACCGTTCGTGAGCACCACCCATCGCACCCCGGCCGACGTGGCGTAGCTGAGCACCTGGGTCGCCCACCTGAGCTGGGAAAGATCCTCTCCGAGCCCCTTCGCCTCGATGAAGAGACGGGGTCTGCGCAGCAGGAGCAATGCGTAGTCCACCGGGTTCGCGGACGGGCCGAACCGGTACTCCCGGTTGACCTCGTCGAGGTCATGGATGTCCCAGCCCAGTGCCTCGATGACGGGTTCTATCAGGCTGGCCTTCGTGTTCTGCTCACCGATACGCTGCCCGTGCCGGTACCGCCTCAGCCGCTCGGCGCACTCCTTGAGCGTCTCCTGCAGCGTTCGCGCCACTCTCACCCCAGCCACCGATCGCCTGCTGTCCTGGGGCAATGGGCGGCGCCCTCTCCCCAGCAACAATCAGTATCATCTGGTTACCCAACGCCGCATCAGGGTTCCGCTGGACCGTCAGCCGCGCAGCTTCCAGCGGTAGCTTCGCTGGCCGGGCCGCGGTTCGGTCCGCACGACGTCGCCCATCTGGTGCAGCCAGCGCAGCACCCCCTGGGTTGTCAGTCCCAGCGCGTCCGCGATCTCACGGGTATCGCGTGGACCATCGGCGAGCAGAGCGCGGATTTCCGTGACGCGATTCTGTCGCGCTGCCGGTCGGTGTTCTCTGCCTGCACCCGCGCCGCCGGGGCCGCCGGTGCCGAGTCCGTCGGCAAAACGCCAGAGGGTCCAGCGGCGATCCCGGGTCTTTTCCAGCAGACCTGCCGCGGCCATGCCGGTGAGCTCCTTGGACGCGGTCACCGAATCGCATCCGGTGAGACTCCGGTACTGCTGGTTGGTGATCGTCGTGTTGCGGTGCAGGAAGGCGAGACCGAGCCGCTGGTGGTCGCTGAGCGCCGCGGTGTCGATGGTGGACAGCCAGGCCACGGCCTCGTCGTCCAGCAGGCTGTGATTGCGGAACACGACGCGGAACTCGCGGACGTTGTCGATCAGCTCGGGTGGCTCGATTCCCGCTCCGCGCAGCGCCGCGGCCATGGCCAGCAGGCCCGACCCGCGGTTCTCACAGACCGTCCGGCCTGTTCCCGGTACCTCCACATCCTCGAGGAGCTTGGCCAGCAGCGAGTTCCGGGAGGACGAGACCGCTTCGGCCAGCAGATCCTCTTGGTTGACCGGACCGTGGAGCCCTCCCGGGTTGGCCACCACCAGCCGATCCGGATAGAGCTCGACCCGAACCTGCGTCCCCTGCGCCAAGGGGTGATAGTCGCGGTGCATGAGGGCGTTGGCGATGACCTCGCGGACCGCCTCCTCGGGATACTCCCACTGATCCAGCCGGCCCATCCCGACGATCACCGAGCGTCGTTTCATGTTCCGCCGCACCGCGGCCAGGGCGGTGGCCACCATGATCGGCACCGAGCCGTCTATCGACTGGTTGTCGAGGAACCGGGTGCCGTCCCGCAGCGGCTCGCCCGTCACGGTGGGGTAGGCGACGAAGGTGACGTCGAGCTGCGGATAGAAGCTCTGGGGATAACGGCCGAGGGCCAGCAGTCCCGCCAGGCTCGGTCTTGCCCCGTCGTCGGTGTCGATGAGCACCCGCAGCAGCCGCAGCATCTCGTCGTCCGACACACTCGTGAACAGCGGGCCCCGGGTGGCGCGCATCCTGCGCAGCAGCGACGCGACGAGGTCGGCGTCGAGATCCGCCGGGGTCGCCTCCAGGACGGGAAGCAGGTCGTCGCGCGGCTGCCCGCGTGAGGCGACCAGAACGTGCACCTCGTAGAACGACAGCAGCCTGTCACCGTCGTGGGTGCGCAGGTAGCAACCCCGCTCCCGCCCGCGCGCCTTCACGTGGCACGGCTTCTGGCACGGCTTCCGGTCAGCCGGCAGCTCGTCTATGCGGGCCGCGACGACCGGCTGTCCGTCGACCACCCCGATGTCGATCTCCGCCCGGATCGCTGGTTCCAGCTGGTCGGCGCAGGTGGACGCAAGATCGTTGGCGAGTTTTCGCGCGTCGATCGCCACCGGCTGGAACCCACGTGCCTCGTCGAGGCCGAGGATCAGCAGACCGCCCCGGGCGTTCGCGAAGGCGGACACCGTCTCCACGATCGATTTCGGCAGCCCGCCCTCGGCGGCCTTCACCTCGATGGCCTGCAGGTCGGTACGAGCCCGACGGACGCGGATGACCGCCTCGTCCACCTCGTTCTGGAGACTCATCGCTACGTTCCACCACCCACAACTTGCAGTTGATCTACAACTTGAGCGACAACTTAGCCTACAAGTTGTCGCTCAGTTGTCGCTAACCCCAACGAAGTTGTAGATCGTTTATAGATCACCTTCCAGAGGTCCAAGCGAACGCCAGAGGTCCCAGCGAACGATCGTGGTGTTCCGCGGCGCCGTGCCACGGTCGTCGCGCTTGCGCCGTCGGGCGGGCACACACGGTTCGGTTGCGGTTCGGTTGCTGCGGGCGCCGCAAGCCTTTCTCGTAATGCTGCCGGGGCGGGACCGTCACGGTCGCTGCCGCTGCGGCGTCTGCACAGTTCTTTGCCGGTCCGGTCCGGGTCGACGATGACGTTCCGTGGCCGGGGAGGGGGCCGGGAGCGGGGGTGCGCGTGGGAACGGCGCCACCTGGTCCATGTGTAGGGACGAAACGGACGCCGAACCCATCAGAGCGACCAGGCAGGCGCTCTCCCACGCATCCACCCCGATGAAGATTCCGCGGAACCGCCCGCCCGCTCCGCGAGGCCGAGCAGGGAGGGCTTCGGGCTCACCCCGCTTGGTCGCGGCTCAGCGCCGCCACCCCCATCCGCAACAAACGCAACTGTCCGACGGTTCGACTGTCAGTCGGTGGCCCTGGGATGGCCGGTGCCGGCGTAGATCACCCATGCGGTCCGGTTCTGATCGTCGATCAGATACCAGATGCGTCCGCCGCTGGTGACCTCGTACTGCCAGCGTTCGAGCGTCTGGCCTTTGAACGTCGCGGTGCCGAGGGTCCCCTTGAGGCGGTGGTGGCGACCCGGGTTGTCCCGGGCACACGGCGACGATCGGATCGCGTCGAAGGCTTGGCGCAGGTTGCCCGGGGCTTGTCGGGCGAGGTGTTCCCAGCCGTCGGCGGCGTCGCTGGTGGCGAAACGGATGTCGTACTCGCCGTCGGTGGGCGGTGCAGCGGCGCGATCGCCCCGCTTCGGGCTCACTCGGTTTCGACGGCGGGGGGCCTGGAGACCGGGCCGAGATCGCCGTCTGGTTCCCGGGTGAGCAGCGCGTGCAGGGCGGGATCGGCGTGGATCTCGGCGCTGTGCCGCCACTGGGCCAGCAGAATCGCGATGGGAGCCAGCGTGTTCAGCGCCATCGCCCCACGTGCCGTTCCGATCAGCTCGGTGAAGAACGTGTCGACGTCCTCCGGTGGCAGGAAGGTCGTCCAGGGCAGGGCGTCGGGCAATGCCTGCCGGAGGGCGGCGGCGTTACCGGTGTGGACCAGGCCGGCGAGCATGCGGGTGGCGAAGTCGACCACGACGGCGTCCTGTTCCAGCTGATCGACGCGCATCAGGGCGAGGTCCCCCGTGCCACGGCGGCGCAGCCGTAGCGCCCGTACCTCGTCGAGCCGCCGGGTGGTTGCCGCCGGGTGGTGGAGGAGCTCACTGAACGGGACTTCCTCGTAGACAGCGGTCACGACATCCACAGTAGTTCGGATGTCAGCGAACCTCAAGGTCGTCGGGGCCCGGTCGGGGATCTCTTGATCCGCTTCAACCAGCTCATCACCCTGCCGCTGGTCGACATGATCGAGCACGGCCGAGCCGACCAGGCCTGGCGGGACTCGGCGCCCACCTTCCACTCGAAAACCCTCGGGCCTCACTTCGAGAATCGTGCCCGGGAGTGGACCCGCGCGTTCGCACCCGCCTGACCGACCTCGGCCATCACACCGCCAACGCCGCCCTTGCCGTCTACTCCCTCCTCGGCTTCGACCCCGACCTGCGCCGGACCGCCACCCAC
>NZ_JANEZT010000679.1 GCF_025403405.1 Frankia tisae | reverse complement strand
GGGCGGGGGGAGGTCAATTCCGCCGGGGCCTGTCCAGGGAGGCAGAATACGGCGGGGCTTTCACGCCGTACTCGCTGTCACCACGTGACTATCCCGCGAGAAACCCGCTCGAAATCGGTAAGAAACCTTTACCTGACCGACGGGCACGGCAGTGGCGGCCCCCGGGCGGGCGGACGGACGCCATTGTCCGGCCGTCCCGGTCGGTCAGGCCGCCGCCGACGACGGCGCCGGCGCGGCCATCCAGGTCAGATCTGCCACGGTGACGACGAGCCGGCGGGCGATGTCGTCGGCCGGAACACCGGAATCCAACGCCTCCCGAAGAGCGATGCCACGCACTGTGCGTAGCTCAAGCCGTCGCGGATGGTCCGCCCACATCAGTTTGTCGGCGAGCGCTGCCCGCTCCACCGAATCAGACACTGCCACCACGTCTTCATAGGACATCACGGGCTCATGGTTACGGCTGAGCGGACGTTACGCAACATTCGGATGGCGCCTTTTTTGCCGAACCCCGCACGGGTCGACGAACCATGGCCGCGTCCTGTCCGGGTACTGTCCCGCTGGTCGGCCGTCTGACGTTGTTCGGGGAGGTCGTGCGGTTGCCCGACGGCGGGCAGCGGCTGGTGGTGATGATGACGGTGGAGCCTGGTTCGGCATCAGCGGAGAACCTCCAGTTGCTGGCCAGTCTCGACCTGACGGTCACGCCACCGGGCCCGCTGCGTGTCCCGGTCCCGGCGGACCCGGCTCCCGGATGCGGGCCAGGAACCGGCGGGTGCGTTCCTGGCGGGGATCGTCGAGAACCCGCTGCGGCGCACCCCGTTCGATGATCGAGCCGCCGTCGAGGACGAGCACCTCGTCGGCGATGTCCCGCGCGAACGCCATCTCGTGGGTGGCCAGCACCATCGGCAGGCCTTCCCGTTTGAGTTCGCCGACGAGGTCGAGCACCTCGCCGACCAGCTCGGGATCCAGCGCCGAGGTGATCTCGTCGAGCAGCAGCAGGGAGGGCTCGGTCGCCAACGCCCGCACGATCGCCAGCCGCTGCTGCTGGCCACCGGAAAGCCGGTCCGGGTAGACGTCGACCTTGTCGGCGAGCCCGATCCGGCCGAGCAGTTCCCGGGCACGCTCGCGGGCGGCGGCGCGGGACACCCGATGGACCAGGACCGGCGCGAGGGTGACGTTCTGCAACACCGTCAGGTGCGGGAACAGGTTGTACGCCTGGAACACGACGCCGATGCGGCGGCGGATCCGGTCGGCGTTCACCCGCGGATCGGTGATCTCCTCGCCGGCCAGCAGGATCTCGCCGTCGTCGACGGCCTCCAGCAGGTTCAGGCAGCGCATCAGCGTGGACTTGCCCGACCCGCTGCCACCGACGAGCACGACCGCCTGGCCGGGCCCGACCTCGAAGGTGATGTCGCGCAGCACGACCGTGTTCCCGTAGGGCCTGTCTCTTATACAC
>NZ_JANEZT010000678.1 GCF_025403405.1 Frankia tisae | reverse complement strand
CCGACGACCCGAACCCCGTTCACCGAAGTCGCCGATCTCCTCGGCACCATCGGCGCCGACATCCCCCTGCTCAGTACCGTCGGGGACTACCAGGCATGGCTCGACGACATCGCCCGGTACAGCTTCCACACCCTCACGATCTGAACGGGCGACGGGGCGAACCTCACGTTCGCCGTCTACGGAAGCGGGTCCGTTCCCGTCGCCGTGCTCTGCGGGTGGCCCCATATTGGTTATGTCGGCTATTGGTCATGTCGACGCAGCGAGAAACCGCGGCGGCATTCAGGTTTTTGTGTTGTCGCTGTTCTTCCAGGATGCCCGCGGCTACTCCGTGGTCAGCGCCGGCCTGGCCTTCCTGCCGCTGACCGTCCCCACCGCTGCGAACCCGATCTTCACTGGCCGCCTGGTCGGCCGGATCGGTCCCCGTCTCCCGGCCACGATCGGTTTTGTCCTGATGGGCGTCGGCGCGCTGATTCAGGTGCCGTTCACCGGCGATTCGGGCGTCGCGCTGGCGGCCACCGTGGTGGGTCTGGTCGCCGGGGTGGCCGGCACCGTCCCGGTCGAGTTGGCCGGAATCGGTGCGGGAGCGTTCAACTCCGCCCGTCAGGTGGGAGCATCACTCGGTGTCGCCGTTCTCGGCATGGTCCTCAGCCTGGCCCCGTCCAACGCCGCTGGGACCCGCGGTGCGCTGCTTGTCGGCGGGGTGGTTCTGCTGGTCGGCGCGCTCATCACTGGCACCTCGCTGCCCGGGTACGGCCCGGCCCGAGGACGCTGAATCCCGTCCGGTTGCCGGGCCGCGACGGTTGGCACGGCGGCGCAGGCTGCTCCAGCGCGGGATTGGTCAGCCTACGGGCGGCGCGGCGTTGCGGATGCAGGTGTATTCGGACCAGGCGATGGTCATCTTCGCCGGCGCGCCGTCGGCCTGAGAGACGCCGAGGACCTGGCCGATCCGGTAGCAGTAGGGCGCAGCGGGGTCTATCTGATCGGAGTACACCGTCTGGCTGTCGATCAGTGTCGTCAGTCTGCCGGCTTCGTCGGAGTCTCGACGCTGCAGCAGCAGGCTGTTGGCCGGCGAGCCGTTCTGCCAGGTAAGGACGGCGACCGTGCCGTGGTCGGCGACCTGTAGCCGGTGTGGCCGCGCTGCCGCGACCGTGCTCGGCGCGACCGTCGAGGATGTCGAGGAGGCCGGCGTCGCGACGTCCGTGCTCGGCTGATCGTTCCGACTGGCGACGATGGCTGATATCAGGACGAGGAGAAGCGCACCGAGGACGGCGGCGGGCACGATCACCAGCAGGACGGGCCCACGCCGGATCGACCGGCCGTTCGTCGCCTCCACTATCCGCGGTTCCGCCGTCCCCGACGCTGCGATTGCGGGCTCGGCGATCCCCGGCTTCGTGGTTCCTTGCTCTGCTGGTTCCAGCTCTGCTGGCTCCGGCCCAGCTCGGTCCGGCTCTGCTGGGTCC
>NZ_JANEZT010000677.1 GCF_025403405.1 Frankia tisae | reverse complement strand
CGGTTGGGCCGTGCCCTCCCCGAGCTGGCCCCTTCCACCACCCGGCCGGCTTGGCAGATCATGCATGGTGACCTCGCCGTCGTGGACGTCGGCGAGCAGGAGCCGCCCGGCAACCGGGTCGAGGACGGGGACAGTGCTCCGCTCGGCCGCTGCTGCCGCAATCACTGCGCCAGGTGGCCCCGCGGACGCGGTGGTCAGGGTCACCGGCAGCGCAGTCTTCCGCCCGGGCCGGTCGCCGGTGATCGGGATCGCCGTCCCGGCCGTACCGTCGACGACCACCGGGCGATCATGGGCCAGCACCACGTCGATCTGATGGTCCGGTCGGGCGACGAGGATCGGAGGCGATGCCACACCGTCGCGGATCATGACCACGGAGCCGCTGGTGCGGACGGGCGCCCACAGCGTTCCATCCACCGATTGGGCGACGGCACCAAGCGCTCCGCCGAGGTCGACGACCGGTCCCAGGCCGGTCAGCAACCGTCCGTCCAGACGTTGCACCCGCCCGCTCGCACCATCGACGGCGTAGACCACCCCGTTCGCGGCGGTCACCGTCGTTCCGGGACGCAGCGTGGCCGTGCGTGCCGGGGCAAGGCGCTGCGGCTCGATCAGGTGGAGCAGGCCGGCATCCGCGTCGCAGACGAGGAGATCGGGACCGTTGCGCAGAACGGACAGCCGATGCCCGATCGCGCCGGGAACGGTGACGGCCGCGTCCGCCCGCCCGGTCGTGCTCTGCAGGTGCGTGACGGTTCCGGTGGGCTCGCTCGTCAGCCAGATGCCGCCGCTGGTGAGGTCGAAGGCGAGCGGGGGCGTTCCGGGCGCGGCGGCGGCCAGGCCGGCTCCCACGCACAGCGCCGCCCCGGCCGCCGCGGTGATGACGCGACGCAGCCGCTGACCGAATGCAGAGATGGTTTGATCTCGCTTTCCTGATCAGACGCGTGTTCTGAACCGCAGCCGACCGAGAAGAAGGCTGCGCGCCGCCCGAACGGGGTCGGTGTCTGTGTGGGCGGGCCACCCCGCCCGCCCACACAGACACCGTGGGGGAGCGCCGCGGGAGGGGTACAGCGCTCACCGCATCCCGCGCACTCAACCCAACGGCGCGCGGGAGACTGTTGATATTCACGTGTCGACGTTGGCTGTTCCTGGATGGACCAACCGGTCGGGTCATCCCTCTTGTTAGGTAAGACGCGGCGCCCCCCGGACAGGTTGCGACGTGACTGATGCCTTTCGTGACATCGCCGACGGCTGATCGCGCAGCAGGTCGATGCCAGTGCGATGCGTGCATCCCACTGTGGGCCCCCACACCACCAGATCAACAACTAATCCGGGCCAGGACACAACGAAACGGGAGTGCCCGTCGTCTACCGCAGCGGAACGGATCGTCTCCGTGTCGGCGACGGCCGCCACAGTCACCGTTCCCGGGCGGATCTCCCCGTCGCCCGTGGGCGGACCGGGCCGGTCGCCCCCTCGTCCGGCACGGTC
>NZ_JANEZT010000676.1 GCF_025403405.1 Frankia tisae | reverse complement strand
GGTCATCGGCCTGTCGGCGACGGTCGGGAACCCGGCCGACCTGCTGCGCTGGCTGCAGGGTTCGGGCGCGGGCCGGCGCCCGGCCCAGGTCGTCGCGCCGGACCTGCCGACTGCGTTTTCCCGACGGGCCCAGGTCGAGGCGGCCCCGGCCGGCGGCGCGTCGCCGGCGACCGGGCCGTCCACGCCGACACCGGCGACCGGGCCGCCGCCGGGCGAGGTCGAGCTGGACTACGTCGGCTCGGTGTCGAACGCGGCGAAGGTGCTGGCCGCCCTGTACCGGGGCGAGAAGCGGCTCGTGTTCTGCGACTCGAAGAAGACCGTCGAGGAGCTCGGCCAGGCGCTGCGCGCCCTCGGGGTGGCGACGTTCCTCTCGCATGCGTCGCTGTCCGTCGAGGAGCGACGCCGGTCCGAGGAGGCCTTCGCCCAGGCCCGGGACTGCGTGATCGTCGCCACCAGCACGCTGGAGCTGGGCATCGACGTCGGCGACCTCGACCGGGTCATCCAGATCAACGCCCCGGCGACCGTCGCGGCGTTCCTGCAGCGGCTCGGCCGCACCGGCCGCCGGGCGGGCACGACCCGCAACTGCCTGTTCCTCGCCCTGAACGACAGTGCGCTCCTGCAGGCCGCCGGGCTGCTGTTGCTGTGGGGCCGCGGCTGGGTCGAGCCGGTCGTCGCCCCGCCGGAGCCACGGCACATCGTCGCCCAGCAGCTACTCGCGTACTGCCTGCAGGAGAAACGGATCGGCGACCGGACCTGGGTGGACGAGTGGAACGGCCTCGCGCCCTTCGACCGTTCGGCGGAGCCGATCGTGCGCCACCTCGTCCGCCTGGGCTACCTGGACTCCGACGGCGGGATGCTGTTCATCGGCCCCGAGGCGGAACGCCGCTTCGGCCACCGGCACTTCTCCGAGCTGACCGCGGTCTTCACCGCGGCACCCGAGTTCACCGTCCTGGCCGGCCGCGACGAGATAGGCCGCACGGACCCGGTCCTGCTCACCGACCCGGTCGAAGGCCCGCGGCTGCTGCTGCTCGCCGGCCGCAGCTGGCGGGTCACCCACATCGACTGGAAGCGCCGCCGCTGCTTCGTCGAACCCGCCGAGAGCGGCGGCCGGGCCCGCTGGCTGGGCCTCGCCGACGGCGCCATGTCCTTCGAGCTGACCAGGGCGATGCGGGAGGTCCTGCTCGGCGCAGACCCGCCGGTCCCGTTTACCCGCCGGGCGACAGGGCGGCTCGCGGTCGTCCGCGAGAACCACCTCGACGTCGTCCACCCAGGCGGCACGATGATCGTCCGAACGGATGACCTGACCGACGTCCGCTGGTGGACCTGGGCCGGCGAGCGCGCCAACCGCACCCTCACCGCGAGCCTCGGCGACCTCGCCGACCCCCTCCAGGCCCCGACCGCCGCCTACCTGCGCCTGCGCACCGACCTGACCCCGCCCGGGTGGAAGGCCGCAACCGCGGACCTGGCGCCCCGCCTCTGCCT
>NZ_JANEZT010000675.1 GCF_025403405.1 Frankia tisae | reverse complement strand
AGTCCCGATCGGGGGTGGATCGCGCCGGCCGATCGGGACTCGGCCGCGACGGCAGATCGGCGCCGGGCCGGGCCGGGCGGTCGGCACCGGAGGCCATCCCGGGCTGCCCACGCCAGGCCCGCGGCACCCAGCCGTCCGCGGCCTGACGCGCGTCGGCCTCCGCCGGCCGCTGCCGGCCGCCCGGCGGCCCGCCCGGTCGGGCAGCTGACCCCGTCAGCAGTGGCACTGTCGGGCTATCCCCCGGTACGCCGACTACCGCGACCACCGGCCCGGGCCCCGGGAACGGGACGGTCGGGCCGTGCGGGCGCGGAACCCCGCTAGCGGGCGCGGTGCCCGCGCCGGCCGCCGCCTGCCCGCGGCGACGCACCACCCAGGCGTCCGCCCGCCGGGCCCAGCTGTGCGACAGCCGGATGCAGGGCCGTTCGATGAGGTAGTTCGTCGCGGTGGCGACGGCCACCGTCAGCACGACGACGACCAACAGGAACGGCAGGTAGGGGATCTTCCACAGCTGCCAACCGCTGTGCTCCATCACGAGCTCGATGACGGTCGAGTGCCACAGGTAGATGCCGTACGAGATCGAGCCGAGGAAGGCCAGCGGCCGGCTGGCCAGCAGCGGCCGCACCGCGCCGCGGTCCTGGCGGCCGAAGACGGCAGGCAGCAGCAGGAAGAACCCGATCAGCCCATACAGCAGGTGCCGGTTCATGTCCTGCGCCCGATCCGGATCGAAGATCGGCACCAGTGGCAGATCGGCGTGCCTGCTCGCCACCCAGTAGAACAGCGCCGCCATGGCCCAGCAGGCCGTTCCCGAGCCGCGTAGCCCCGCCCAGCGGGGCTGGCGGCCAAGCTGGGCGTAGCGGGCGGAGACCACGGCGAGTGCCATCCCCATGGCGAACAGGTCCCACCAGACGGGCAGCCAGACGTTCCAGCCGGACATCCAGCTCTGCTTGCTCGGGATGACCAGGAAGTGGACGACCTTCGCGGCCAGGAAGGTCACCGCCAGCGCGGTCAGCTCCACCCGGACCTGGGCCTGTGCCCCGCGGCGGCGGCGACCGAGCAGCCAGGCGTAGCCGGGAACGGCCAGGTAGAACGCGACCTCGATATCGAGCGTCCACGCCTGGGTAAGACCCTGGATGGCCCAGTGATCCTGGTACCCCTGGAGGAAGAACGCAGTCTGGACTACCCCGGCGAGCCCGTGCACGCCGACCCGGTTGTCGCTGACCACGTTGAGGGTGACGGCGAGCGCCACCCAGTAGAGGGGGACGATCCGCATGAACCGCCGCACCAGGTAACCCGGCGTGGCGGCGGCGGGAACGCCCGCGAGCCGGGCCGCGACGAACGGCCGGTAGAGCAGAAATCCCGAGATCAGAAAGAACACCGCGACGCCGGCCTCGCCGCGCGCGGTGTAAGGACCGAGCCTGCTGCTGGTGGTGAACCCCGCCGGGAACGAGGTGTGCACCACGACGACCAGAAGCGCAGCGATCGCACGCAGGCCGTCGAACCCCGGGAAGACCATCTT
>NZ_JANEZT010000674.1 GCF_025403405.1 Frankia tisae | reverse complement strand
GGTCGGTCGGGATCGTGGGCAGCGGCACGATGGCGCGGGGTATCGCCGAGGTACTGGCCCGATCCGGCCATGAGGTCATCCTCCGGGCCCGGCGGGCGGAGGCTGCCGACGCGGCCCGCGACCGGGTGGCCGCGTCGCTGGCGGCGGCGGTCACGAAGGGCCGACTGTCCGAGGACGATCGCGGCGCCGCTCTGGGCCGGCTGCGGGTCACCACCGACCTCGGCGAGCTCGGCGGCTGCGACGTGCTGCTCGAGGCGGTCATCGAGGACCTGGCGGTCAAGCGCGAGCTGTTCACCGATCTGGACAAGGTTGCCCGGCCCGGGGCGGTGCTGGCGACCACCACGTCCTCGCTGCCGGTCGTCGAGTGCGCCACCGCGACCCGGCGGCCCCAGGACGTCGTCGGCATGCACTGGTTCAACCCGGCCCAGGTGATGCGCCTGGTCGAGGTGGTGCCCACGGTGCTCACCGGGGACGGGGCGACGGCGACGGCCCTGGCCCTGGCGCGGGCGGCGGGCCGGCATCCGGTGCGCTGCGCCGACCGGGCCGGCTTCATCGTCAACGCGCTGCTGTTCCCCTACCTGAACGACGCGGTGAAGATGCTGCAGGCGAACTACGCCACGATCGAGGACATCGACACGGCGATGACGGTCGGCTGCGGTTATCCCATGGGACCGTTCGCGCTCGCCGACGTGGTCGGGCTCGACGTCACTCTCGCCATCACCCGCTCGCTGTACGAGCAGTTCCGCGAGCCGGGCTACGCCCCGGCTCCCCTCCTGGAGCACCTGGTGCGGGCCCGCTTCCTGGGCCGCAAGACTGGCCGGGGCTTCTTGGCGCATCCTCGCCGGTAGTCCGTTCGGGGGGCTTCGAACTGGGGAACCCGCCGCCCGAAGCACGGCGCCGCCGGGGTCACCCGGTCGAGGTGTCCCGGGGCAACGTGGCACGTCGTGGGCGCGTCGGCCGTTGACAGGGGACCAGCCGGCGGTCGCGGCCGCCCACGGCAGCTGCCCGATGCGGCACTAGGATGTCGCCGGTCGGCGGGAAGTCCCGGTTCGCACAAGAGGAGACGCCACGGCGATGGTCATGCTCGACAAGGACGCCGTGCGGCAGTTCGGCCGGGAGATAACGATGTTTCTCCCCGATCTGGTCATCATGCTGCGGCGGGTCGTCGCCGATCCGCGGGTGCCGCAGTCCGCGAAGGTCGAGGCCGCGGCGGCGCTGGCGTACCTGGTGTCGCCGCGTAACCGGCTGACGAACATGATCCCCGTGGTGGGCCAGCTCGACGACGTCGCCATCGTCGCCTTCGCGTTCCGCCGGCTGGTCGTCGGCGCCGGGGAGCCGATCCTGCGCGAGCACTGGCGAGGCAGCGACCGCGGCTTCCAGGTGCTCATCGGCGCCTCCTCGGCCCTGGCGAGCCCGGCCGGAGCGCTGCGCAAGGCGAAGGTGGCCCGGTCGCTCGTGGCCGCCGGAATCGACCGCGTCCGCGGCGGCCGGGGGGGAGATCCGGGCCGGGGGGGAGATCCGGGC
>NZ_JANEZT010000673.1 GCF_025403405.1 Frankia tisae | reverse complement strand
CCCCCCACCCGCCGCGACCTGCAAGCGACACCGGTCACGCCGGGCAGAGCTATACGGTGGAAATCGTTACCACAAGGACGGACAGTGACGAGGCCGCACGGTCGGATCCGGGCCATCGCGACGAAGGGTGAACAAGCCGTGACCAGCTTCGAGGACGCCGCCGCCCTCAGCCGCACCGAAAGCGGACTCGCCGTCATCTCCACGCTGCGCGACGACGGCGGCATCCAGGCATCCGTCGTCAACATCGCGTTCATGCGCCATCCGCTGACCGACCTCGAGGTCGTCGCGTTCGTGACCTACGGCGCGGTCAAACTCGCCCATCTGCGGGCCCGCCCGCAGGCCAGCGCCACCGTGCGCGCCGGCTGGCGGTGGGCGACCGTCGAGGGCACCGCCGAGATCATCGGCCCCGACGACCCGCGCCCCGGGGTCGACACCGTGCGGCTGCGGCTGCTGCTGCGCGAGGTGTTCCTCGCCGCCGGCGGCACCCACGACGACTGGCACACCTACGACCGGGTGATGGCCGAACAGCGCCGCACCGCCGTGTTCCTCACCCCCACCCGCATCTACGGCCCCTGACCCGCAGCTCCCTATCCGGCGACCGGCGCCGGCCAGGGAGCGCGCAGACCGTGACGGTCGAGCCAGGCGCTGACGGCGGCGGCGATCGCGCCGGGCTGGTCCTCGGGGGCATGGTGGCCGGCCGGCCCGCACGCGACGATGTCCAGGGCGGCGATGTTCGCCGCGCACCAGTCCACCGCCTCCGGGCCGATCATCAGGGTCGGCGACGAATCGAAGGTCATCAACAGCTTGGGGACGTCGACGCTGGCCGCGAGCCAGCCGTCGTAGGCGCGGACACGGGCGACGACGTCGGCGGGTTCGCCGTCGAGCGGCATCGCCCGCGGCCAGGCCAGCATCGGGCGGCGGCTGGCCGGCGTCGGATACGGCGCGCGGTAGACGGCCAGGTCGGCGTCGGCGAGCGGGGTGCGCACCGCCTGGGTGTAGGCGGCGTCGAGGAACTCGTTGCGGTCGAGGACCATCGACTCGCCGACGCCGGGGGTGCGCAGCGCGGTGAACCGGGCCCGGCCCGCCGCCGGGAACGCCGCCCAGCTCATCGGCCGCAGAATCGTCTCCAGGAACGCCACCCCGCGGACGCGCTCCGGGTGGCGCGCCGCCCAGTCGAAGGCGAGCGCGCCGCCCCAGTCGTGGCCGACGAGCACGACGTCGTCAACGCCGACCGCGTCGAACCAGCCGTCGAGGTAGCGGGCGTGGTCGTCGAAGGTGTAGGCGACGTCCGGCTTGCCGGAGCGGCCCATCCCGATCAGGTCCGGGGCCAGCGTGCGGCCCGGGGCGCCGAGGTGCGGCAGGACGCGGCGCCACAGGTAGGACGACCCCGGGTTGCCGTGCAGGAACACCAGCGGCGTGCCGGCCCCGGCGTCCTCGAAGTACATGGTCGAGTCGAGCACAGTGATCGTCGGCATGGCGGCTCCTTCATCCTTCATCCTTCGGGCGGCGGGGTGGCGTCCGGCAGGCCGGGATC
>NZ_JANEZT010000672.1 GCF_025403405.1 Frankia tisae | reverse complement strand
GATCCGGGCGGCGTAGCCGGCGAGGTCGCCCGCCGAGGTCGGCAGCGGCAGCGGGCAGGCCGCGGCGCCGGCCCGGCCGACGGCGATGACCGCGGTCAGGAAGTCGGCGTTGTTCCGGCTGAACACCCCGACCCGTTCCCCAGGTGCCACTCCCTCGGCGACCAGGGACCGGGCGAGCGCGGTCGTGCGCACGGCGAGCTCGGCCAAGGTCAGTCGCTCGGCCGAGCTGGGGAAGGTCACCGCGACGTCGGGGCCCGTCGCAGCCGCCTCGTCGAGCGCGCCGGGCAGCGTCGTGCCTCGCATCAGATGCTCTCCCGTCCTGGGCAGGTGTCCGCCACGGTGGCCGGGCGTGGCCGCGCGGGGGCGGGAAACGGCCGGCGGTCGGGAAACGCTCCCGGTCCGTCGTGACGGCGGCGGTGGAGCCTTTCGATCGGTCTTCCGGCCGGCCCGATGCCGCCTCCGCAAGCCTGACAATCCGATACCGGCGGGTCAACGAATGAGCCATCTCTCCTATCGATCCATCGTCCCGGACAATAAGCCCGCCGAATCGACCCACGGGTTCTCTCGACGAGGAATACCAGGATTCGCCTTATCGCGGTTAACCGAATATTCCGATGGCCGGCCCCGCCGCGTCAACAGACGTTCGACCGGTGTTTGCCGGCTGGCCAGCACGACGCGAACGCGATCCGGCGACACCGGTCCATCGACAGGGATATCGTGCCCGGATACTCAGCCTGTCCGATTTGGGCACGGCGCACCGAGCCATTTCCCGGTGACGGTCCGGGGCGGACACGACAGGTTCGGCGGAACCCGGCAGGCTCGACGGAACCGACCCCGAGAGGTGCAGTCGTGGAGCATAACGGCATCAACGCACAGACCGAGACCGCCAACCACGCCGAGGCGGCCAAGCGCATCGGCGATCTGCGCGTGCTGCTGGAGCATGGCCTCGCGGAGGGGGTCGGCGTGGGGCACTCGCTGGGCGTGCGGATGCGGACCCTCGAGGTGGGGCGGACGGTCTGGACGCTGCTGCCGTCACCGGCCGCGGCCAACGCGATGTTCACGGTGCACGGCGGCGTCATCGCGACACTGATGGACACGGCGATGGGCAGCGCCGTGTACACGAGCCTGCCGGCCGACATGTTTTACACGACGTTGGAGCTGAAGGTCAATTTCGTCCGGTCGGTGAATCTCGACGCGTCGGTGCTGGAATGCGTCGGCCGGACGGTTCACCTGGGGCGCCGGACGGCGACGGCCGAGGCCCAGGTCACCCATGCCGACGGCAGGCTCGTCGCGCACGGAAGCTGCACCTGCCTGCTGACCTCCGCGGGCTGAGGCCGGCCGCGGGCTGAGGCCGGCGGTGACGTCAGCGGTCACCGAAAGTCGGCAACGCCATCCGATCAGTGCGCGGTGCGGTGCCCCGGCGTGGATCGGGCCGGGATGGAGATCGCCACGGGCCGTGGATCCACCCGCACCCGCACCCCGGTTCAGCGGAACACCAAGATCCCCAACCAAAGCCGCAGCCGAAACACACGAAACAGCCC
>NZ_JANEZT010000671.1 GCF_025403405.1 Frankia tisae | reverse complement strand
GGCGGGGGCGTCGGTGCGCGGTGAGGGGATCACCGGCACCTCGAAGATCGTCATCGATGAATCCCGACGGGTCCTGGTGGGCGCGACATTCACCGGCCCGGATACCCAGGAGATGGTGCACGCGGCGACGGTCGCGATTGTCGGTGCGGTGCCCGTCGAGCGGCTGTGGCACGCGGTGCCTTCGTTTCCGACGGTGAGCGAGGTATGGCTCCGCCTGCTGGAGGAATACGGCCTTTGACGCGTCTGCGCTGGCCGGAATGCCAGCGGGCGGATGTCCGCCAACCGGCCTGCGTCAGCTGAAGACGGAAACACCGCCCGGGCCGATGAGGAGACCGACGACGATGAGCACGATGCCGTAGATGAGACCCCCGCGAACGATCGTGACGACCCCGGCGATGACAAAAATCGCAGCGATGATCCAGAGGATAGTGTCCATGCAGGCGTCCTTCCGCGGACGCGCCTAACTAAAACCCGCACCGTTAGGCCGCTTGAATCATGCTGTTTTCCGTGCTGCCGGTTCCCGTGCCGCCAGCCCTCAGCCCTCAGCCGGCGGCCGGTGCGGGGGCGCAGCGTTCGGTGCGGCCCAGGCGGCGCACGTCCGGTGCGCCGAGCCGGGCCGCGTCGGCGGTGGCGTCGTCGGCCTGCTGCTGCGAGGCCCGTTCTGCCTGTACCCGGGCCAGGTAGTGCTCGACCTCGCGGTCGCGGGCGGCGACGTCCCAGCCGAGCGTGGGGGCGATGAGCTCGGCAACGTGGCGGGCCGACTCCACTCCTCGGTCAGCGGTCTCGATCGAGATGCGGGTCCGCCGGGTCAGCACGTCCTCCAGATGCAGCGCGCCCTCGTGGGTGACCGCGTACACCGCCTCGGCCGCCAGGTAGGTCGGCGCCCCGGGCAGCGGCCGGGCGAGTTCCGC
The DNA here is from genome assembly GCF_025403405.1 of Frankia tisae. Classification (GTDB taxonomy): domain Bacteria; phylum Actinomycetota; class Actinomycetes; order Frankiales; family Frankiaceae; genus Frankia; species Frankia tisai. The sequence continues at coordinate 632 of NZ_JANEZT010000671.1, read as the reverse complement.
GCGGGACGCGGCGAGTTCCAGCACCTCCTCGGCGAGGGTGCCATAGCGGTGCAGCAGGTGTTCGATCCACCCGACGTGCAGCCCGGCCCGGCGGCCGAGGGTCTCCCGGGCGTTCCACAGGGCGGGGAAGCCGTCCGCCCCGAGCAGAGGGATCTTCTCGGTGCACGACGCCGGCACCGCCCGGTTCATCCCGCCCACCGCGGCGTCGACGGCGTCGGCGGCCATCACCCGGTAGGTCGTGTACTTGCCACCGGCGACCATCGTCAGGCCCGGCACGGAGGTGACCACGGCGTGCTCGCGGGACAGCTGCGAGGTGTCCTCGGACTCGCCGGCCAGCAGCGGCCGCAGGCCCGCGTATACGCCGATGATGTCGTCCGCGGTCAGCGGCGTGCGCAGCACCCGGTTGACGGTGACGAGCAGGTAGTCGATGTCGGCGCTGCTCGCCGCCGGGTGGGCGAGGTCGAGGTTCCATTCGGTGTCGGTGGTGCCGATGATCCAGTGGCTGCCCCAGGGGATGACGAAAAGCACGCTCTTCTCGGTGCGCAGGATCAGCCCCGTCTCGCCGTGGATGCGGTCGCGGGGGACGACGATGTGCACCCCTTTCGAGGCCCGGACGGACAGCCGCCCCCGCC
>NZ_JANEZT010000670.1 GCF_025403405.1 Frankia tisae | reverse complement strand
GAGGAAGAGTGCACGGTAGGCTGCCCCCGGGCATCCTGCGCTTTGAGGATGGTCGGGGAGCGTTTCAATACACTCAGCTGACGGAACGGTCGAAAGAAGGTCGATGTCGCAGATGGTGGCGACGATCGACTCGTGGCGATGTCGTGGGTGAGCCTGAGGAGCATCGCCCCGCCCATGTCTCTCCGTTGAAGCCGGGTGATCCCACCGAGATCGGCCCCTGTATTGTTTCGGGTCGCCTGGGTGAGGGCGGCATGGGCACCGTCTCCCTCGGACGGAGCAGCGAGGGACGGCCGGTGGCGATCAAGGTCGTCCGCGAGGAGTTCGTGCGTGACGAAGAGTTCCGTTCCCGCTTCCGGCGCGAGGTGGCTGCTGCCCGACGGGTGGCACGGTTCTGCACAGCGGCGGTCGTCGACGCCGATCTGACCGCGGATCGCCCCTACCTCGTCACGGAGTTCGTGGCCGGTCCGTCGCTCGCCGCCGCGATCCGACGGGACGGTCCTCTGCGGCCGCCGGAGTGCGAGCAGCTCGCGGTCAGCGTCGCGACCGCGCTCATCCAGATTCATGCCGCAGGCATCATTCACCGGGACCTCAAGCCGTCGAACGTCCTCCTGTCCGCGACCGGTCCGAAGGTCATCGATTTCGGGATCGCTCGCGCGATGGATGCCACGAGCGTCATCAGCCGCGACCTGCGGGTACTCGGAACTCCGGCGTACATGGCGCCCGAACAGGTGGAAGAAGAGGAACCGACCTCGGCAATCGATATCTTCGCCTGGGCTGGTGTGCTCGTCTTCGCGGCGAGCGGAAAACCTCCGTTCGGCGAGGGGCCGGCGGCTCTTCTCCCCTGTCGAATCCTCCATGAGCATCCGCGACTCGACGGCATCGACGCGAGGCTTCGTGGTCTCATGGAACAGGCATTCGCCAAGGACCCGTCGTCACGGCCCACGGCCCACGGCCCACAGCGCTGCTGGCCCACCTCATCGACAGCGATCGAAGGTCGGTCACGGCGGGCGACTCTCCCGACCCCGTGCTCCTCACGAACCGGCAGACGCCTCCCCACGGCGAGACGGCGCCGGCCCCCGGGCATGACGCACCCGAAGGCGCCCGCGAAGGTGGGCGCCGTGATGGGGCCGGCTCGCCCGCGCGTGACGCGGATGACAGCACGGCGACCCGGACGCAGGTGTCTCCCGACGCATTCCTGCCCCCGATGTCCACGACGACGATCCCGACGCAGATCTCTGCGCCCGCCCGGATCTCGACTCCCATCCTGTCGGCCCCCGGCACGCCGACCCCCGCCGTGATCGCATCAGGGCGGACGACGAGGGCGGCCATCGGAGGTCGCCCTCGCAGGTCCGCGCTGGGGGTCATGGCGGTTGCGGGCGTGGCTACTGCGGCACTGGTTCTCGGCTTCTCCGCCGCCCCTTTTTCCCTTTACGCGACGCTCAATGAACCTTTCCCGGTAACCTTTCGTCACCTTTGGTAGCAACAACGCTGTGTGCATACGTTGATCTCTACGTGGTGCGCTGGTGCTCCATGTGGAGCAGCACGAGGCATGCTTTCACCACGGATCCGA
>NZ_JANEZT010000066.1 GCF_025403405.1 Frankia tisae | reverse complement strand
AGCTACCTGTCCACCACCACCAAACACGGCATCGGCCAGTTCTCCGCCCTCGTGCAACTCGCCGAGGGCCACCCCTGGATACCCGCAATCAGCTAACCCAAGATCAAAGCGGTACCTGACCAGTTACCCCTGGTCTATGTACTTCAATATTCCACACGCAGCGAATACGATGACTTCTTCACTCGCGAGGAAAAGTACATAACCCGCATTGGAGAGTGTACGGACGGCAAGGAAGAAGACACCAGATGGCGATACAATGGTGAACTCGTAGGTCGGATGCTCGCGTAGATGCGACAAACGATCGCTTCAAAATAATTTGGGGATTCGGGGAACAGCGAATGGTTGCCTTCAAACTGGACCGCAGCTCGTCCAACGTGTACAGCTGGTGAAAGAACAATGCCAATCTCCTGACAGGCTGAGCCCCACGGGTACGCCGAGCCGGTGATGGGAACCCGTGGGGTCTCGCAACGCCTCGGCGTCTCCCCGCCCTCGAGCAGGCCGCCAACCTCCCGACGCGGACCTGCCGTCCTTCGACACCCTGACTACGCACGGGCAGGCCCTCGTTCGCCGGGTCCTGGCCAGCGCGCTCGGATCGGACGCCGCGAGCATCGCGGGACCGCCCGTACCGTCGTCTACGACTTTCCCGACCGGAACAGCCGCCCATCGGCGGCAACCCCGAACCTGTCGACGTGGCGGCGCAGAACAATGACCAGTCGAGGGTCCAACGGCGCCAACCACGCCTCCCCTCGCCCGATGCTTCAACTCGCGAGGCTGACGTGGGCCGTCGGGGAGCGTCGGGTCGTGGTCGGCGAGCCGTAGGGTGGGCGTGACAGGACTGATCCGGAGGCGGCGGAGGGGATGTCCGGTGGTGCGGCGATTCAACACGGCAGGTCCGTGCCGCCCTGACTTCCACTACATGGTTCCGGCGTTGTCACGGCTGCCGCAGGCGCCTGGCCTGGTTGCCCAGGACGGCTACTTCGTGGTGCACGCCCCGCGACAGACGGGCAAGACAACGGCACTGCGGGCGCTGGCAGCCGAGCTGACCGCGTCCGGCCGGTACGCCGCGTTGTACTTCTCCTGCGAGTTCGGCGAGGCCGCGGGCGACGACTACCGCGCGGCCGAGCGGAGCATCCTGCAGGAGATCCGTGACCGGGCCGACGCGACGTTGCCCGAGAGCCTCCGCCCGCCTCCGTGGCCGGACCTGTCGGCGGAAAACCCGCTCAGGTGTGCGCTCTCGGCCTGGGCGAGGACGCGTCCGCGACCGCTGGTGCTGTTCTTCGACGAGATCGACGCCGCTGCTCGGGTAGAGCCTGATCGGCGTGCTGCGGCAGTTCCGGGCCGGGTTCAGCGAGCGGCCGGAGTCGTTCCCCTTCTTCGAGCCTGACCCGCCAGAGGCTCAGCTACGTCGCGAACTTCGAGCCGTGGACAGGACGTGGCTGCGCGGAATGGCTCCGCCGGATTGCGACACATCGTCCCAGCTCACGACTAATATTGATCTTCACGCGCGAAGCCAAAATAATGCAAATCTTCGAAGGAACCAACCAGATCCAGCGCATAACGATCATCCGCCACCTCGCCCGCTCCTGATCAGAGGCCGTTTTCGCAGGTCATCCCTGAAGGAGCGGGTCCGGTCAGCGGTTCGGGCTCTGCCGGGGCGATGGCCGGCGGTGTCCGGTCCAGTCCGGTCGTTTCCGGCTGGCTGCGGATAGGGCGCGGATGAGAATCCGTCGGCTCCGGAGCCGGCGAGACCTCGGGCGTCTCGCTCTCGGCGGCCAACGCCGCGTCGATCCGCCGCCGGGCGGCCTCGTCCTCGGCCGGCGTGAGCGCGATCTCGCCGGCCCGCCGCCACCTCGCCAGGTACCGGACCGCCTTCACCGGGCCCGTCCCGTCCGGGCCCAGGCGTCGCCGGATGACGGGTCCGGGCCTGCTTACAGGCTTCTCCTCGGCGCAAGCCTTCAGGCCCGGAGGCCGAGGACGGGAGCGTATTCGCGGCGGCGGCTCGGTCGGGTGAGAATCTCGACGCTGTCGATGGCCTGGTCGATCGCCCCACCACGCGCCCAGGGCCGTTGATCGGGCCGCGCCCCGCCAACGTGCGCCCGTCCGGAGAGAAGGCCGACCACACGACGGTCGCCGTGTGGTCGGCCAGCGGGGTGCCGAGCCGCCCGGGCTTCGTCAGGAGGTGAGGGAGCGGACGAAGAACGGCGTCACGTCCAGCTTCTTCTCGATCACACCGGCCGAGGCGTAGACGTCGGCGGACTTCTGGAACTGGCCGATGATGCCGTCGTCGATCGGGGGTGCGCTCCACTGGCGGCGCCGGACCACGTCGAGGGCCACCGGCTCGGGCAGTTTCGTCAGCGACGCGAAGATCTTCGCGAACTCGTCCTGATGCTGGGTCGACCAGGTGAACGCGTTGCGCTGCCGGGTCAGGAAGTCGGCGATCGCCGCCCGAGTGGCCGCGTCCCCGACCGCGTCCTTGGTGGCGACGACGAAGCCCAGGCCGCTGTTGATCCCCTCGCCGTCGCGGACGACACGGGCGCCCTTGCGTTCGGCAAGCGCCACGTAGGGATCCCACGTCACCCAGGCGTCGATCCGCCGGGCGTCGAAGGCCGCGGACGCGGCCGGCGGGGCCAGGAACGAGATCTTCAGGTCGTCGGGGGTCAGCCCGGCCTCCTTGAGCGCGCCGAGCAGCAGGTAGTGCCCGATGCTGCCCTCGGTCGTCGGGGACACCGTCCGGCCACGCAGGTCGGCGACGGTGCGGATCGGCGAGTCCTTGGGAACGAGCACCGCGACGCCCCGGGCGGAGGCGCGGGTCGCCCCGACGATCTTCAGTGGCGCGCCGCCGCCGAGCGCGTTGAGAATGGGCGCGTCACCGGCCTGCCCGATGTCGGCTGCGCCGGCGCGCAGCGCCTGCAGCAGCGGGGCGGCAGCGGAGAAGTCGGACCACTCGATCTTGTAAGGGACGTCCTTCAGGACGCCCGAGGCCCCGAGGAGTGCCTTCAGCTGACCGACCTGGTCGGCGACCCGCAGTGTCACGTGGGAGAGGTCGGGCCGGGCGTCGGCCGTCGTGGCCGCGGGCACGTTGTCGGCGCCCGACCCGCAGGCGGCGACGGCCAGGACGGCCACGACGGCCACGAGTGCCGCGACACCGACCCGCAGCCGGGATCCGAGCAGTTTGAACACGCGCGACATCGCACAACGCTCCGGGGTCAGGAAATCAGACTGGGACGGGGAAGCCGCACCAGAGCGGGCCGGGAGGCCCGGTGACGGTGGGATGACGGTGGGATGACGGAAAGGCTCGACATCACCTCGGCTGCTTCCCACCGAGCACGGTATAGCACCGTCCGTAATTCATCTTTGACGATCCAGAAAGTGGAGAAGTGATCTAAATCATATAATTGTCTCCATTGACCTGACCGGTCAGGACATGCTTCGGTTGCTCCCGTGTACCGATCGGCGCAACTGGTCACCCGGAGTCACATCGACTTTCAGCGAATCAAGTCCGCCGTGTGTCCACGGCACCAGGCCGACCGCTGAGGCGGCCACCGCCGCCGTCTTCCTCCTCCCCGTTCTCACCGGCGACCGTGACGGCTCTTCACGGCGATGACTCGTGCGCCCTCGACGGGAGAATTCGTGACCATCCAGACCTTTCCTGCCGGCAAGGACGGCCAGAACACCACGCCCGGCGAGGGCGCGAAGAAAACGGATTCACCGGGAACACCGGTCGATGTGGCGCCGGTTCTGACAACCGTCGTGCCCGCCGGTGCGCAACGGCGGGGATTACCCCGCTGGGTGCGGCGTCCGGTGGGACCGCTGTGTCTGCTGGCCGCGTGGCAGATCGCGGTGTGGACCGGCAGCGCGTCCACCGAACTTCTCGCCTCGCCGTGGACGGTGGCCACGACGTTCGCCGATCTGGTGGGCAACGGTGAACTCCCCCGGGCCATTCTGGTGTCGCTGCGGCGCGCCGGCACCGGCCTGCTGCTGGGCGGCTTCGCCGGCATCACGCTGGCGCTGCTGGCCGGGCTTTTCCGGCTCGGTGAGGACCTCATCGACGCCGCCGTCCAGATGATCCGCACGATTCCCTTCGTGGGCCTCATCCCGCTTTTCATCATCTGGTTCGGCATCGGAGAGCGGCCGAAGACCGCCCTCGTCGCCTTCGGCGTCGCGTTCCCGCTCTACCTCAACACCTACGCCGGTATCCGGAACGTCGACGCGAACCTCATCGAGGCCGCACGCACGGTGGGGCTCGGCCGGGCGGGGCTGATCCGGCACGTCATCCTGCCGGGGGCGCTGCCGAACGTCCTGGTGGGTCTGCGGTTCTCCCTCGGGATCGCGTGGCTCGCGCTCATCTTCGCCGAGCAGATCAACGCCAACCAGGGTCTGGGGCACCTGATGAACCGGGCCCAGGAGTTCCAGCGCACCGACATCATCGTCGTCTGCCTCGTGGTCTACGCCGTTCTCGGGCTCGCCGTCGACGCCGTCGTCCGACTACTCGAAAGGCTGCTGCTGTCATGGCGACCGGCCTTCAGCGGAGCATGACCATCCCCGGCGGGGGCAAGGAAGCCCCACCTGCGGTCGTCGTCCGCAACCTGCGGCGTGCCTTCGGCGACACCAAGGTCATCGACGATCTCAGCCTGTCCGTCCCGGCCGGGCAGTTCGTCACCCTGCTCGGCCGCAGCGGCTGCGGCAAGAGCACCCTGCTGCGGATCCTCGCCGACCTCGACAACGAGATCACCGGCGAGGTCCGGATCGCGTCCCGGCGCGCGGTGGCCTTCCAGTCGCCGCGGCTGTTGCCCTGGAAACGGGTGTGGCGCAACGTCGTTCTCGGCCTGCCGGGCCGGCCCGACCGGGCCCGCGCGCTCGCGGCACTGGCGGAGGTCGGGCTCGCCCACCGCGCCGACGCCTGGCCCAAGACGCTCTCCGGCGGCGAGGCGCAGCGCGCGTCGCTGGCCCGGGCGCTCGTGCGCGACCCCGAGCTGATGCTGCTCGACGAGCCGTTCGGCGCGCTCGACGCCCTGACCCGGATCCGGGTGCAGGGCCTGGTCGAGCAGCTGTGGCAGCGGCACCGCCCGGCGATCCTACTGGTCACGCACGACGTCGAGGAGGCGTTGCTGCTCGCCGACCGGGCGCTGGTCATGGAGGACGGCGTGATCTCGCACAGCGTGGACGTCACGCTGCCGCGGCCGCGCAGCGTGACCGACCCGGCGTTCGTCGAGCTGCGCGCCGAACTCCTCGCCCGGCTCGGCGTGGGGGCCGCCTCCCCTTCCTGACAAAGCTCGTCCCGACACCCCCGGAGTTCACCCATGCGATTCCCCGGACCCGGACACCCGGTGGCACGACCCCTACGCCTTGCGGTGGCGGCGACGCTCACCGCGGGAATCCTCCTCACCGCCTGCGGTTCCGACGACGCCCCGGCCACCGGCACCGCCGGGACACCGGTCGCGGGCGGGTCGGTCACCTATGCGATCGACACCGAGCCGACCTGCTTCGACATCCACGTCAGCCCCCAGGACATCACCGCGGCAATCCAGCGCAACGTGTTCGACTCGCTCGTCGCCGAGGACAACTCCGGCACGTTCCACCCGTGGCTGGCGAGCTCCTGGAAGATCGCGCCGGACCTGAGGAGCTACACCTTCACGCTCCGCCGGGACGTCACGTTCACCGATGGCACGCGCTTCGACGCCGCCGCGGTGAAGGCGAACTTCGACCACATCGTGGCACCCACGACGAAGTCGCGGTTCGCCGCGAGCCTGCTCGGCAGCTACACCGGCACCGACGTCGTCGACGAGTTCACCGCCCGGGTGAACTTCGCCCAGCCCTTCGCACCGTTCCTGCAGGCGGCGAGCACCGCCTATCTCGGCTTCTACTCGCCGAAGACCCTCACCGCGCACGCCGACGACCTGTGCGGCGGTGGCCCGGTGGCCGTCGGCACGGGGCCGTTCACCTTCACCAGTTACACCAAGGGCCAAAGCATCGTCCTGACGAGGAACCCGGCGTACAAGTGGGCGCCGGCGACCGCGAAGCACACCGGTGCCGCCTACCTGGACACGTTGACCATCCGCATCCTCAAGGAGAACTCCACCCGGATCGGCTCGCTGACCAGCGGCCAGATCGACGTCGCCGGGGCGGTGCCACCGGCGAACGTGGCCGCGGTCGAGGCGAACGGGCGTCTGCAGCTGCTGCGCCGCGACGCCGCGGGCTCGCCGTACAGCCTCTACCTGAACACAGCCCTGGAACCGTTCACCGACGAGCGGGTGCGTCAGGCCTTCCAGCGCGGCCTGAACATCGACCAGGACGTGAAGACCGTCTACTTCGGCCAGTACAAGCGTGCCTGGAGCCCGCTCACGGCGGTCACCCCCTCCTACGACCCGAGCCTGGAGAACAGCTGGCCCTACGACCCGGACAGGGCCAACCAGCTGCTCGACGAGGCCGGCTGGACGGGCCGTGACTCCGCCGGCTACCGCACCCGCGACGGCCGCCGACTCACCGCCGTCTGGCCGATCATGCCGGCCACCGTCCGCGAACAGCGTGACATCCTCGGCCAGGCGTTCCAGGAGGACCTCAAGAAGATCGGCATCGAGCTCACCCGCCCGCCGCTCGACCCCGGCACGTTCCTGAAGCAGGCCTACGCGGGCACGTTCGCGGTGCTGGACTTCAGCTGGGCCCGGTTCGAGCCGGACGTGTTGCGGCTGTTCTTCCACTCGGCCAGCACCCTGGCCCACGGCGGCCAGAACGCCTCGTTCCTGACCGACCCCGAGGTGGACACCTGGACGAGCACCGGTGCGGGCACCCTCGACAAGGCGGTCCGGGACGACGTCTACGCGCGCGCCCAGCAGCGGGTGGTAAAGACCGGCGCGGTGGTGCCCGTCTACACGGCGGCGACCATCCTCGCGGCCGAGAAGTACGTCCACGGCATCGACTTCGACACGAACTCCTGGCCGCAGTTCTACGATGTCTGGCGCGACCGGAAGTGAGGGCCGTCGGACCCGTCCGGCGGCGGGAACGAACCCTGCTGCGCGCGGCCGGGCGGCGGCTCGCCGGCGCGGCCGCGGTCGTCCTCGGGGCGGCGACACTCGCGTTCGCCGCGTTGCAGCTGCTGCCCGGGGATCCGGTGGCGGTCCTGCTGGGACCGGCCACGTCGGCGTCCCCGCAGGTCCGGGAGCAGATCAGGGCCGACTTCGGGTTCGACGAGCCGCTGCCGGTGCGCTACCTGCACTACCTCGGCCAGCTGGTGACGGGCGATCTGGGCAGGTCCTACCAGCGCCAGCAGCCGGTCACCACGCTCATCGGGGAGCAGCTGTGGCCGACGGTGCAGCTCGTCGCGGCGAGCGTCACGCTCGCCGTGGTCGTCGCGGTGGTCTCCGCGGTGGTCACGACGGGTCGCCGCTCGGCGCTGCGCACGCTGGTGGAGCTGGTGGAGCTGGTGGCGCTGTCCACCCCGCATTTCTGGCTGGGGATCGTGCTGTTGACGGTGTTCTCCTTCCGCCTGCACGTCTTTCCCGCGGCGGGCGCGCAGGACCTCGCGGCGCTGGTGCTGCCGGCGGTCACCCTCGCGCTGCCCGTCGCCGGGGTGCTGGCGCAGGTACTGCGGGAGGGGATCGAGACGGCGTTGGAGCAGCCGTTCGTCGTCGCCGCCCGGGCCCGGGGCCGCAGCCGGCTGGGGGTGCGGCTTCGGCACGCGGTCCGGCACGCGGCGGCCCCGCTGCTCACGCTGACCGGCTGGGCGACGGGTTCGCTGCTGGGCGGCGCGGTGCTGGTGGAGACCGTCTTCGGCCGCCCCGGCCTCGGTTCGCTGACGCTGCAGGCGGTGACCAGCCGTGACCTGCCCGTCGTGCTGGGCGTGGTCCTGCTGTCCGCCACTGCGGTGGTCGTCCTGTTCACCCTGGTGGACCTGGCGCAGCTGGCGCTCGACCCGAGGCTGCGGACGGCGGCGGCGCTGTGACGGCCGTCGACGCCGTGCTCGCCGGCGCCGCCCGGCGCCGGCGAGCACCCGGCCGGTCGGTCCCCCGGCCGGGCGTGCTCGTCGCGGCCGCGGTGCTGGCGCTGGCTGCCTGCGTCGCGGTCGCGCCGGGGCTGCTCACCGACGCCGCGCCGACCGACATCGACCCCGTGCACGCGTTGGTCGGGCCGGGGACGGACCACTGGTTCGGCACCGATCAGCTCGGCCGCGACGTGTTCACCCGCGTCGTCTACGGGGCCCGCACGTCGCTGCTGCTCGGCCTCGCCGCGATCGGCCTCGCCGTCGCGGGGGGGGTGGTGCTGGGTCTGGCCGCGGCGCTCGGCGGGCGCAGCGGTGAGCGGATCATCACCTGGCTGACGGACGTGCTGCTCGCGCTGCCCCCGGTTCTACTCGCGCTGCTGGTGGTCGCCGTGCTCGGCGCCGGGACGGCGAACACCGTGGTCGCGATCGCGGTGGCCCTCGTCCCGGTGTACGGGCGGCTGGTGCGCACCGAGGCGATGCTGGTGCTGCGCTCCGGCTACGTCGAGGCCGCGGTCGGACTCGGCCTGCGCCGCGGTGTGCTGGTCGCCCGCCACGTCCTGCCCAACGCGCTCGGCCCGGTGCTGGTCCTGGCCACGGTCGGGTTCGGCACCGCGCTCATGTACGCCTCCGCGTTGAGCTTCCTCGGCCTCGGGTCGAGCCCACCGAGCCCGGAGTGGGGCCTGATGCTGTCCGAAGGTCGCGACTTCCTCCAGACAGCCTGGTGGATAGGGGTGTTCCCGGGCGCGGCGATCACCCTTACCGTGATCGCCGTGACGGTCGTCGGCCGGTACCTGCAGGCCCGTTTCGCCGGACGGGCCGGCCGGTGAGCGGGCCGGCGGACGGGCCGGCGGGCGAGCCGCTGCTCGTCGTCGACGGTCTCGACGTGACATTCCAGGTGGGTGGCGAGCGGGTGCACGCGGTGCGCGACGTGTCGTTCACCCTCGACCGCGGCGAGTGCCTGGCGATCGTCGGCGAGTCCGGGTCCGGGAAGAGCGTCACCGCCCGCACGTTGATCGGCCTGACCGGTGGGCGTTCGACGGTGCGCGCCCGCCGGCTGTCCTTCGACGGCACCGACCTGACCGCGCTCACCGAGGCACGCTGGCGGGCGGTGCGCGGACGGCACATCGGGCTGGTGCTGCAGGACGCGCTGGTTTCCCTGGACCCGCTGCGAACGGTGGGCGCGGAAGTCGCCGAACCGCTGCACGTCCACCGGCTTGCCGCGCGTGACGAGGTCGCCGGGCGGGTCACGGGCACGCTGGCCGACGTCGGCGTGCCGGACCCGGCCCGGCGCGCCCGCCAGTACCCCCACCAGCTCTCCGGCGGGCTGCGGCAGCGGGCGCTGATCGCGTCCGCGATCGCGGCCGGCCCGCGGCTGTTGCTCGCCGACGAACCGACCACCGCCCTGGACGTGACCGTGCAGGCCCAGGTGCTCGACCTGCTGCGACGGCTCAGGCAGGAGGGCCTGGCGCTCCTGCTGATCAGCCACGACCTCGCCGTCGTGGCCGGCCTCGCCGACCGGATCGCCGTCATGTACGGGGGGCTGGTCGTCGAGGGGGGGCCGGCGGAGCAGGTGCTACGCGACCCCCGGCATCCCTACACCCGGGCGCTGCTCGCGGCCGCCCCCGCCCTGCACACCCGGGGCCTGCACACCCGGGGCCTGCACACCCGGGGGAGCCAGCTGGCGGTCCCGGTGCCCTGGCGGCCCGGGGCCGGCCCGGGCGGCTGCCCGTACGCGGCCCGCTGCCGACTCGCCGACGAACGCTGCCGGACGGAGCTCCCGACCCCGGCCGAGGCCGACCCTGAACACCGCGTGCTGTGCTGGCACCCAGTCCCGTCCCCCGACCCGGCCAGCCCCGTCGGCCCGGGCGTCCTGGCCGTCGACGAACCGCCGCCCCCCGCACACGTGCCTACCGGTGGCGTGCCCACCGAGGTCACCCGCAGTGAGGTTCTCCTCGACGTCGACGGACTCTCCAGGCGGTTCCGCGGCCCCGGCGGGGCCTGGCAGCACGCCGTCGACAACGTGTCGTTCCAACTGCGCGCCGGCGAGACGCTCGGCGTGGTCGGCGAGTCCGGGTCGGGGAAGACGACGGTGGCCCGCATCGTGCTGGGTCTGCTCGCACCGGACGCCGGCACGGTTCGCTTCGCCGGTGTCCGGTGGAACGGGGACGGGGTGCTCGAGCGCGACCGCCGGCCGCACCGCCGCCGCATGCAGGCCGTCCAGCAGGATCCGCTGAGCTCATTCGACCCCCGGTACACCGTCGAGCGGATCGTCGGGGAGGCGGTGGCGGGCACCCGCCGCCGGGGCGGGCGGCGGGCGCGGCGCGACCGGGTCGCCGGCCTGCTCGACCAGGTGGGGCTCGGCGCGAACCTGCTGGGACGGCGGCCGCGGGACCTGTCCGGCGGCCAGCGCCAGCGGGTGACGATCGCGCGGGCACTGGCGCCGGCGCCGGAGCTGCTCGTCTGTGATGAGCCGGTGTCCGCCCTCGACGTGTCGATCCAGGCCCAGATCCTCGACCTGCTCGCCGACCTGCAACGCGACCTCGGAGTGACGATGCTGTTCATCTCCCATGACCTGGCGGTGATCCACCAGGTCAGCGACCGGCTCCTGGTGATGCAGGACGGCCGGATCGTCGAGTCCGGTGAGCTCGGGCAGGTCTTCGCACAGCCGGCGCACCTATACACCCGGGAGCTGCTCGCCGCGGTCCCCCGGCCCGCCGAGCCCACCGCACGGACGATGGCCCGCTAGCGCGTTGGCGGGCAGGGAGGGGTCCAGCGGCGGGAAGGCGGCGCAGCGTCGTCACGGCCTGGTCGAACGGGCCGCGGAGATCGCCGTGTTCACCCGGCTACTGGCACGCGGCAGGCAGGGGGCCGGCAGCGTCGTGGTGCTCAGCGGGGCGGTCGCGACCGGCAAGACCGAACTGTTGAACGCCCTGGTCGAGGATGCGGCGGCAACGGGCGCGGTGGTGCTGACCGCGCTCGGTTCCCCCGCGGAACGCGACGAACCGCTGGCCCTGGTGAACCAGCTGTTCCGCACACCGCCGCCGTTCGGCCCCGACGACGACGTCGCCTGGCACCTCGCCGCCGACGCCGCCGACGCCGCCCCCGCCGACCAGCTGTCGACCAGCGCCGTGCACGACCTGTGGTCGGCACTCGACACGCTGGCGCGGCGGGTCCCGGTCGTCATCGGCGTCGACGACCTGCAGTTCGCCGACGTGGCGTCGCTGCGCTGCCTGGCGTACTTCGGCGGCCGGCTGCGGGCGTCGCGGGTCCTGATGGTCATCACCGAGAACATCGGACATGTGGGGACGGACGCTCCGCGGGCCGCCTGGCACACCGACCTGCTGCGCCAGCCGTACTGCCACCGGATCCAGGTCTCCCCGCTGTCACCGCGGGGGGTGGCCGAGCTGCTCGGCGACCGGCTCCACCGGCCCGTCGGCGCGGTCCCGACCACGCGCTGGCACCACGTCAGCGGCGGAAACCCGCTGCTGCTGCGGGCCCTGATCGAGGACCACGCCGACGCGACCGGGCAACCCGCCGAACCCGCCGAACCGGTCGCCGACACGGCCTTCGGCCAGGCCTATCTGACCTGCCTTCACCGCGGCGGGGCCGACCTGCTCCAAGTCGCCCGCGGGCTGGCAATCCTCGCCGAGTCCGACTCGTACGCGTCGCTACGCCAGCTCGTCGACGCGGACGGGCCGACGGTCGAGCGGGCCCTGGACCTGCTGAACCGTGCCGGCCTGCTGGAGTGTGCCGGCCTGCTGGGCGCAGGCCGGTTCCGCCACCCGGCCGCCCGGACCGCGGTGATCGCCGAGATGTCCCCGGACGAACGGTCGTACCTGCACCAGCAGGCCGCCCGCCTGCTGCACGTCGACGGCGCGGCGCCGCGCACCGTCGCCGCGCACCTGGTCGCCGCGCACCGCCCACCGGGACCGTGGGCGTTCGCCGTGCTGTGCCGGGCGGTCGAGGAGGCCCTCGACGACGATCAGCACTTCGCCGCCGCGTGCCTGCGGCTGGCCCACCTGGCATGCGCCGACGACGTGCAGCGGGCGACGGTCGCGCTGCTGCGGCTGCGGATCGGGGCGCCCGACGCGGAGGCCGACACGCTCACCGCGGCCGAACACAAGGTCGCGGTACAGGCGGCGCTGGGCGGTACCAACCGGGAGATCGCCAGAATCCTGCACGTCACCATGAGTACCGTCGAGCAGCATCTCACCCGGGTTTACCGCAAACTCGGCGTGAAAGGCCGCGCGGACCTGCGGGCCACTTTCACGCAGTTCACCCGCGAGGATCTCGCGTAGCAGGCGGCGCGGATATCCCACAATCCAACGGCAAATCGCGCGGCGTGATATCGATCACCACCTAACATTTCCCGGTAACATCACGGACAAAAATCCCGTACAGGGGTTACCTAGGGGGGCTTCAGGGGTACCTCGGGAAGAATTCTCAGGTAATTATCGACGGAGCAACGTTCTGCAGTTCAACGCGCCCAGGATCCCGGGTTTCTCCGGCCCGCCGGCCCCGAACACCCGATGATTTCTCCGGACTATCCGAGTCCTTACTCTCTCCGCCGCGCCGTCACGCGGGCCCGGACACCGAGTCGTGCCCGCACGCACCGCCCCACGAGACACGATGGGACAACAATGAGATACGAGATCCTCGGGCCTCTTCGGGTGACGAAGGAGGACGGCCACTGCCTCATCAGCGCCCCCAAGATGGAGACCCTGCTGGCCACCCTCCTGGTCCGCCCGAACGAAGTGGTGTCGGCCCACCAGCTCATCAACGAGATCTGGGGTGCGGCCGCGCCGCGGAGCGCGAACGCCGGAATCCATGTGATGGTGTCGAACCTACGCAAGTTCCTCGCCCGGCCGGACCGGACGGACAGCCCGATCGTGACCCGCGCCCCGGGCTACCTGCTGGACCTGCGCGACGACACGCTCGACGCCCAGGACTTCCTGGACCTGGCGGCACGCGGGCACGAGCACGTCCGGCTGCAACAGTATGCGGAGGCCGTGGCCTGCTTCGACCGTGCGCTCGGGCTGTGGCGGGGCCAGTTGCTCGGCCGGCCGTCCGCGAGCCCGATGATCGTCTGGTACGACACCTGGCTGGCCGAACAGCGGCTGGGCTGCCTCGAGGCCGGCCTGGAGGCGGAGCTCGAGCTGGGCCGCCACCGCCGGCTCGTGCCCAGGCTGTACGCGCTCATCAACGAGCACCCGCTGCACGAACCGTTCTACCGCCATCTGATGGTTGCGCTGTACCGGGCCGAGCGGGTCGCCGACGCGCTCGATGTCTACCGGACCGCCCGCACCCGGCTGCGCGACGAGCTGGGCCTGGACCCGTGCCGCTCGCTACAGGACGTGCAGCGGGCGATCCTGGTCGGCGACCGGCACATGGACACGGTCCGGCTCGCCGGCTGACTGTCCCCAGGTCGGGGCCGGCCACGGACCGGCCGGCCCCGGGCCGGTCAGCCGCCGCCCTCGATCGCGGCGGACTGCACCGCGGCGAGGTCCACCTTCTCGCCGACACCGTCTTCGCGGAACAGCAGCAGCGCGGCCAGCACCCCGACGACCATGGTCACCGCGGTGATGACGAAGCCGAGCTTGAACCCCTCGGTGAGCGCGGTCGCCGCCGCGTCACCGGCGCGGGCCGCATCGGCCGTCCGGTTCTCGGCGAGCGTCGCGATGATCGCGAAGCCGAGCGCTCCCCCGACGTAGCGGCTGACGTTGAGCAGCGCTGCGGCGATGCCCGTGGTCTCCGCGGGCACGCCCGTCACCGCGGCGATGTTGATCGGGACGAACAGGATCGCGAACCCGAGGCTGATCACCACCGACGGGAGGATGACGCTCATGCCCAGGCCGCCGTCCGGCGAGATCCTGACGAACAACAGCAGACCGCCGGCGACGATCGCGCAGCCGATGGCGACGACGGCACGGATGCCGATCTTCGGGATGAGCAGCGGGCCGACCGGCGCGCCGACCACCAGCGTCACGGCGAGCGGCAGGTAGGCCAGGCCGGTCTTCAGCGGGGAGTAGTTCAGTACCTCCTGCTCGTACAGGGTGACGAAGAACAGCATGGTCCACAGCGCGACCGCGACGAGCGCCTGGACCGCATTGGCGCCGGACACCGAACGGTTGCGGAACAGCGAGAACGTCATCAGCGGCTCGGCCGCGACGAACAGCTCGTGGACGACGAAGTAGGCGAGGATCGCGACGGCGCCGGCGAGCAGGCCGATCGTCCGCCCGGACCCCCAGTCGTGCTCGCTGGCCTGCAGCACCGCGTAGATCAGCAGCGCGGTGCCGCCGGTGGCGACCAGCGCGCCGACGATGTCGAAGCGGTGCGACCGGGTCGCGCGGTCCACCGGCAGGTAGCGGTTGGCACCGGCCAGGATGAGCGCGCACACCGGCACGTTCAGCAGGAAGATCCACCGCCAGCCGGGCCCGGAGACGAGCACGCCGCCCAGCACCACGCCCAGGACGCTGCTCACCCCGGCGGTGGTGCCCCAGACCGCCAGTGCCTTGCTGCGCGCCGGGCCCGCCGGGAAGATCGACGCGATCATCGCCAGCGTCATCGGGATGCTGAACGCTCCGGCCAGGCCCTGCAGCGCCCGCGTGGCGATGAGGCCGCCCGCGCCCTGCGACAGGCCCGCGGCGAGCGAGGCGACCAGGAACAGGGAGATTCCCCCGACGAATATCCTCCGCTGGCCGAACACGTCACCGGTGCGGCCGCCGAGCAGGAGGAAACCACCGAACGCCACCGTGTACGCGTTCACCACCCACGGCAGGTCACCCCGGGAGAAACCGAGGTCGGCCTGGATGCTGGGCAGCGCGACGTTCACGATCGTGATGTCGAGGGTTTCGAGCATCGCCGCGATGCACAGCAGGGTGAGCGCGATCGTGTGCACGGACGTCCACACGAACTCCCCGGCATTCGAGGACGCGGATTCCGGAGACGCGGGCCGCACCGCCGCCGCGACCTCCTGTCTTTCCGTCATGGGTCGGGAATTCCTTTCGAGTGGGTGCCACCGGTCTGCGGGCCGCGGGCCCGGGCGGTCGTGCCGCCCGGGCCCGCGGCCGGTGCGCGCTACTGCGCGGCAGGTGAGCCCGCCGGTGCCTCCACGTTCCAGGAGTAGCCGTGCGGGATGAGGGTGTCGAGGAAGTCCGCGGCGTCGAACGCCTGGGCGGGGGTGAGCACACCGGGACGGGGCGGCTGGGCGAGCAGCCTGCGCACGCTCTCCACCGCGATCACCGCGGTCGACCCGTAGATGTCGTGGCCCTGCAGGACACCGCGGGCGCGACGCCCGTCGGCACCGGTGGCCTCCGCGACGATGGTGAACCCGGCCGCCGGGCGCCGGGTGACCTCCGGGCCCTCGGGAAGATTGTCGATGATGGTCGCGACGGTCTCGGCGGGCAGCTGGAGCAGCTGCCCGAACTCCGGCGTGACGACACTGGCGCTGATGACGACCGACACCCGGTCGGTCGGCACGTGCCGGGGGACGGTGACGACCTCGGGGCCCGCCCAGTTGATGACCGGCGTCGGCTCCACGTTTCCCGGGAACGCCACCGCCTCGTACGGCGTCGTGCCGTCGCCGGGCCGCCATCCGCCGTCGCTGTAGACGAGGCTGCCGCTGGTCAGCGCGCCGAAGGCCGACCGGACGGTGCCCCGGCTCATGTCCCAGTCGTGCACGTCGTAGGCGACGAGGAGATCGGTCGCCCGCCCGACCCGGGTACCCACCACGTTCGCCAGCAGATCGCCGGGGACGATGTAGAAACCGGTGGCGGGGAGAACGGTCACCCCGGCGTTCTCGGCGGCGCCGGAGAACTCGTCGAAGACCTTCTGCACGAACAGCTGCTCGGCGGTCGTGTCGAGATAGTGCGTGCCCGCCTCGATCGCGGCCCGGACCACCGGTTCACCCACCAGCGTGAACGGGCCCGCCACGTTGACGACGGCCTCGCTGCCGCGGAACGCGTCCGCCAGGGCCGCCGGGTCGTCGATACCGACCTGACGTGTCCCTATCTCGACCTCCCGGCCGTCGACGGAATCACCCGGCTCCGTATCACCCAACTCCGTCGCCAGTGCCCGCAGCCGTTCGCCGTCGCGGCCGGCCAGCACGACGGAAAATCCGCGGCGCCGAAGCTCGGCGGCCACCAATCGTCCGGTGTATCCACTCGCGCCGTAAACGGTGATCGCCATGTGGAATCCCCTCCCTCTGCTCAGTACCCGTCATAATTGCGGGGACCGGCTGGCACGCCCATCCCGCAACTAGGGGCCTCGCGCATCCCCCCAACTTGGGGGATTTTTTCGGCCGGTGCGTGCGGGTAAGATCGCGGGCGTGGCGAAGCCTGCCCTCGGAATCCGCGCCAGTGCCGTTCGCGAGGGGATCGCGGACCTGTGCGAGCAGCGCATCAACCCGGAGGACCTCGTCACCGAGGTCGCCGAGCGCGTCCGCCGGGTGGTTCCCTACGACGCCGGCTCGTGGATGACGACCGACCCCGAGACGCTGCTGCCGACCCGGCTGCACGCCGTCGGTCCCAAGGTCTGCCTGCATGCCGACGATCTGCACGACGAGCTGGCGGGCACCGGCGTCAACGGGTTCCTCGACCTCGACCGTTCCGGCCGCTGCGCTGTGTCCCTCGCCGCCTCCACCGGCGGCGACCTGGACCGCGCCACCCGGCACCGGGTCGTCTACGAGCCGCTGGGGCTGCGTGACGAGCTGCGGCTGCTGGCCCGGGACGGCAGCGCCACCTGGGGCATGGGCTGTCTGCGGCGCGCCGACGACGAACCCGACTTCACCGCCGCCGAGGTCCGCTACGTCGCCTCGATCGCCCGCCACCTGGGCCACGGCCTGCGGTCCGGTCTGGCCCGCACCCCACCGCCGCGCACCCCGCTGGCGGGCTCCGGCACGCTGGTGTTGGACGCGGCGGGCCGCCTCGAGGCCTCGACCGCGGAGGCGGACCGCTGGCTGCGGCGCATCAGCACGGTCGAACCCCCCAACCTGCCGGTGTCGGTCATGATGGTGGCCGTGCAGGCCCAGGCGAACGCCGCCGGGGGCGGCCCGCCCCGACCGGCCCGGCTGCGGATGGCGCTGTCGGGCGGCGGCTGGCTGCTGGTGCAGGGCGAGGTGCTGGTCTCCTCGTCGGCGCACGGCGGCGCCGGTGCGCCGCGCACCGCCGTCGTGCTGGAGCCCGCGAGCCGCGCCGACCTGCTGCCGGTGATGTTGGCCCTCTACGGCCTCACCGCGCGCGAACGCCAGCTGGCCGAGCTGCTCGTCGCCGGGCACGGCACCGACCGGATCGCCCGCAGGCTCGGGATCTCCCAGCACACCGTGCGCGACCACACCAAGGCCATCTTCGCGAAGGTGAACGTGGCGTCCCGCGCCGAGCTGACCGCGGTGCTCAGCGCGGAGGTCACCGGCCCGCCGGTCGACGTCCCCGCCGGTCTCGGCCTCGCCGGCTGACGCACACGCGAACGGCCCCGTCCGAGCTGGACGGGGCCGTTCGCGCCGCGGGGTCAGACGGTGGTCAGGCGACGGGTGGGGGTGTCCGTACCGCCGGCCGGGACGATCGCGTAGCGGCGCCGCTCCCACGGATAGTGCGGCAGGTCGACGACGGCGCGGGGCAGGTTCGCCAGCTCGTCGCCGACGGACTCCACGGGGGTGCCCGTGGCGAGCGCGTCGAGCGCCGCGACGGCCTCCGGCCGGCCGGCGGCGAGCACCCGGGCGCGGACGGGGTGGCGCGCCCGGCCCACGGTCGCCGTGTAGGCGAACGCCGGGTAGGCCTCGTCCGGGAGGGTGGCCAGCCGGTCCCGGTAACGCGCCGCGAGGACACGCAGCGCGTCCGGGGTTCGCGCCGTCACCTCGAAACCGACCACCGGACCGGCGCTCCCGCCAACGGCCGCGGTGCCGGCGTCCGCCGGTGCGCCGGCGTCCGCCGGGCCGACGATGACGTGGGCGTTGGTACCGCTCATGCCGAAGGAGCTGACGCCGGCGTAGCGGCCGTAGTCCGATGACCACGCCTCGACCTCGGTGGGGATTGCGATTCCGGTCCCGGCGAGGTCGAGGCGCGGGTTCAGGGTCCGGAAGTGCACCAGCGGCGGCACGGCCCGGCGCTGCACGCACAGGATCGCCTTGAGCAGGCCGGCCATGCCCGCGGCGGACTCCAGGTGGCCCAGGTTCGCCTTCACCGACCCGACCGTCAGCCGGCGCCCGCCGCGCGGACGACCGAGGACGGTCGCGATCGCGTCCATCTCGATCGGGTCGCCCAGCGCCGTTCCGGTGCCGTGCGCCTCCAGGTGCCCGATGTCCGCGGCGGTCAGGCCCGCGTCGGCCAGGGCCGCGGCGATCACGTCGATCTGGGACCGCACGTTGGGCGCGGTGATGCTGGCGGACCTGCCGTCCTGGTTGAGCGCCGAGCCGGCGATCACCGCGTGGATGCGGTCGTTGTCCCGCTGGGCGTCCGCCAGGCGCTTGAGCACGACGATCCCGCAGCCCTCGGAGCGGGTGAAGCCGTTCGCGCGGGCGTCGAACGGCTTGCACAGCCCGTCCGGGGCGAGTAGGCCGGACTGCGAAATCAGCCTGGTCGACGCCGGCGACACGATGAGGTTGACGCCGGCGGCGAGCGCGACCTCGCACTCGCCCCGCAGCAGCGCCTGCCGCGCGAGGTGGACGGCGACCAGCGACGACGAGCAGGACGTGTCCACCGCCATCGCCGGGCCGGTCAGCCCCAGGGTGAACGCGACACGCCCGGCGGAGTAGCAGATCGCGTTGCCGATACCCCAGATCGCGTCGACGTCGGCGGGCCGCCAGTCGTCGTAGTCCTGGTTGGTGATGCCGACGAAGAATCCGGTGCGGGTCGCGGTAAGGCGTTCCGGGGGCAGCGCGGCGTCCTCGAGGGCCTCCCAGGCCACCTCCAGCAGCAGGCGGTGCTGCGGGTCGAGCCGCTGTGCCTCGCGGCCACCGATGCCGAAGAAGCCGGCGTCGAAGTCCATCACCTCGTCGAGGAAACCCCCCTTGCGGTGCAGGCCCGCCCACTGCGCGGCGAACGGGCCCATCCGCGCCTCGCTGAGCGGGGTGACCAGGTCGCGGCCGGCGGCGAGCGCCGTCCAGTAACCGTCGAGGTCGTCGAGGCCGCCGGGCAGGCGCAGGCCGACGCCGACCACGGCGAGCGGCTGGTCGCCGCGCTCCGCGTCGAGCTGGGCGCGCAGCGCGCGGATCGTGTCGAGCGCCCGGGCGAGCGGGGTACGGGACGCGGGGGCGGGGCTGTCGTCGTGGGCCATAGGTTCTCAGTCCTCCTCGGTGGCGGGGGCGGCCGCTACCTCGAACAGTCGCTCCGTCAGGGCACCGGACAGGGCGCGCATCGTTCCGTACGTCCACAGGAGGGTCGGCGACAGCTGCAGGCCGAACGCCGACTCCAGCCGGTTGCGGAACTCCAGGCTCATCAGCGAGTCGAGGCCGAGCGACTTGAACGGCAGGTCCCGTTCGATCGCCGTCGGGTCCAGGCGCAGTACCCGGCCGGCCAGCTCGCGCACCTTGCCCTCGAGCAGGTCGCGGCGGTCGTCGCCGTCGCTGGTGCGCAGCCGGGCGAGGAACTCGTTGCCCTGCTCCCCCACCGGGGTGCCGTCGCGCGACGCCCGGCGCAGCACGCTCCAGCTCTCCAGCGCGGCGGTGTGCGGGTAGGAGTCGAACCACTGCCGCAGGTCGAGGCGCAGGTAGGCAACAACCTGCGCGTCGCCACCCAGGCCTGCGGTGCCCGGTCCGCCGGCGCCGAGGTAGCCGGCGAGCGCCTGCCACGCCTCGTCGGCGGTGAAGCTGCCCATCCCGCGGTCGGCCAGCCGGGCACCCCGGTTGTCCTCCCGCGCCGCCAGCCCGATCTCGGCGAACGGCCCCCACTGCACGCTCAGGCCGGGCCGGCCGCGGCGCCGGCGGGCGACGGCGAGCGCGTCGAGGTAGGCGTTGCCAGCCGCGTAGGCGGCCTGGCCGGCGTTGCCGATCAGCGCCGCGGCCGACGAGAACAGGACGAAGAAGTCGAGCGGGTCGGCGTCGGTCGCGGCGTCGAGATTGCGGGCACCGTCGACCTTCGGGGCCAGCACCCGCTCGGCCTGCTCGGGCCGCAGGGTCAGGATTGTCGCGTCGTCGAGCAGGCCGGCGGCGTGCACGACACCGCGCAACGGCGGGAGCGCGGCGCGCAGCTCGGTAAGCAGCGCGGTGAGCGCGGCGGCGTCGGCGACGTCGACCTGGCGGGTCTCCACCCGCACGCCCCGGCCTCGCAGGCTGTCGAGGCGGGCGGTCGCGGCGGCGCCCGGCGCGCGGCGACCCAGCAGCACCAGGGTGCGGGCACCGGAGTCGGCCAGGAACTCGGCGAGGGACAGGCCCAGCGCCCCGAGCCCGCCGCTGATCAGATAGGTCGCGTCGGCGCGGAAGCGGCCCTGCGGCATCGGCTCCGGCGCGGCGGGCGGCAGGTCGGCCGGGTCGATCCGCACCACGAACTTGCCGATGTGGGTGCCGTGGGACATCTCCCGCAGCGCCTCCGCCACGTCGGCGAACGGACGGGTGATCACCGGCAGCGGCGGCAGGTCGCGAGCCTCGACCCGGTCCCAGACGTCGCGCAGCAGCCGCGCGAAGCGCACCGGGTGGCGGGTCATCAGCGCGCTCAGGTCGACCGAGTGGAGGCCGATGCCCTTCTGGAACGCGCTCAGGCTGATGGTGCGCCCACCGTAGATGTCCTTCTTGCCAACCTCGACGAACCGGCCGCCCTCGGCGAGCAGGTCCAGGCCAAGCCCGATCGCGGCGCCGGTCAGCGAGTTGAGCACCACGTCGACGCCGCGCCCGCCGGTCACCGCCCGCGTCTGCTCGGCCCAGCCGAGGTCGCGGGAGTCGAAGACGTGCTCGATCCCGAGGTCGGCCAGGTGGCGGCGCTTCTCGACGGTGCCCGCCGTCGCGATCACGGTGGCGCCCAGGTGCCGGGCGACCCCGACGGCGGCCAGGCCCAGGCCGCCCGCCGCCGAGTGGATCAGGACCGTCTCGCCCGGGGCGAGGCCGGCCAGGTCGTTCAGGCCGTACCAGGCCGTCGCGGTGACCATCGGCAGCCCGGCGGCGTCGACGTCGGCCAGCCAGTCGGGGACCTGGCGGGTGTGGTCGGCGCGCACGGTCAGGTGCGACGCCAGCGCCGGCATCGCGCAGGCGACCACCCGATCGCCGACGACCGGGTTGGTGACCCCGTCGCCGACGGCCGTCACGATGCCGGCGCACTCGGTGCCGAGCAGGCCGGCACCGCGCGGATCGGGGTAGGTGCCCATCATCTTCATCACGTCGAGGAAGTTCAGCGCGGACGCGGTGACGACCAGCTCGACCTCACCGGGGCCCGGAGGACGGCGGACCAGCGGGCGCAGCGTCAGCCCGTCCCAGCCGCCGGGACGGTCCGGACTGAGCCGGACGGCCTGCTCGGCGCGCCGCCACGGTGTCACCCCGGCCGACGGTTCGCCGGGACCGCCGGTGGCGGCGACGAGCCGGCCAACGTGGCGACGGCCGTCACGGACGGCGACCTGGTCGATGTCCGTGTCCGGGGCGGACAGCAGCGCCGAGAGCCCCGTCACGATGTCGGCCACGCGGCCGCGTGGCCCGTGCGTGACGTCGAGCAGCACCGGACGCAGCTCCGGGTGCTCGCGGCCGAGCACCCGACCGAAGCCCCAGTACAGCGCGGCGCCGGGGTCAAGGGCGGCGGGGTCAGGGGCGG
>NZ_JANEZT010000669.1 GCF_025403405.1 Frankia tisae | reverse complement strand
CGGAGCCTGTCAATCCCGGTGAGACATCAGGCGGCTTGGTTCGTGGGTAGCGTCTCCTGGGTCTCGATGATCGCTGGGGGCTGGTTGATCCATGCCTTGGCTGGGAGCGCGGGCGGGGTTGGTCGGCGGTGGAACCGCTCGGGGTTGGCGGTGTAGGCGGCGTCGAGGACCTGGGCGCGGCGGGCCTGGATCTCGTGGGCGGTGCCGTCATGGACGCTGGCCGGGGTGTGTAGAGCGATACCCGAATGCCGGTGTTCGTTGTTGTAGTAGCGGAAGAAGACCTCGCAGAAGACGCGGGCGTCCTGGAGGGAACCGAAACGTCCCGGGAAAGCGGGACAGTACTTGAGTGTCTTGAAGTTCGCTTCACTGTAGGGATTGTCATTGGAGACATGCGGGCGGGAATGGCTCTGGTCGATGTTCAGATAGGCCAGGAGAGCGGCTACCGGCTGGGAGGTCATCGAGGTTCCGCGGTCGGCGTGGACGGCGTTCGGCCGGACACCGCCGTTCACGGTGACCGCCTGCTCGAGGAAGGCCTTCGCGAGTTCACCGTTCTCGGTGGGATGCACCTCGAAGTGGACGGCTTTACGGGAGAAAATGTCGAGGATGACGTACAGGTCGAAGTACACTCCGCGGACGGGTCCGGTGAGTTTCGTGATATCCCAGCTCCAGATTTCGTTGGGTCTGGTCGCGAGTAGTTCCGGTTTCTTTCGGGCGGGGTGGGTGGCCTGGGCCCGCCGCTCGCCGGTCTGGTGTCGGGCACGCAGCAGCCGGTACATGGTGGACACGCTGGCCAGGTAGACGCCCTCGTCGAGCAGGGTCGCCCAGACCTGGGCGGCGGACTTGTCGACGAACCGGTCGCTGTTGAGGAGTTCCAGGAGCCGTTCCCGTTCGGTGCCGTCGAGTGCCGCCGGGTGGACGGCCGGGGCCCGGGGCGGACGTTCGGTGGATCGGGCGGGATGACGCCGGCGGTACACCGTCGCCCGTGACATCCCGAGCAGGTCGCACGCGGCCCTGGTCGAGGTCAGGGGCACCAGCTCGGTGAACGCCTCGTCTATGACCTGCCGGGTTTCTTGCTGGAATCCGCGCTCTCGGAGATCAGTTCCAAGAGCGCGTGTGCTTTTCCCACGATTTCCAGCGCTGCTTTCGTTCGTGCCAGCTCGGTGGCGAGCCGTTCGTTCTCTCGGCGTAGCCGCTCGTTATCGATATCCGTCTCGCTGGCCGCGGGCCGACCGGCGGGCTTGGCAGTGAGACCCTCGCTGGCCCCCTGGTCCCGCGCCTCGCGCCACTTCTGGATATGGGAGTGGTAAAGACCCTCCCGGCGCAGCAACGCGCCCCGTTCACCCGAACCGGTCAACCCGTCGTACTCGCTGAGGATTCTCTTCTTGTAGGCCGCGGTGAAGCTCCGGCGCTTCGGCCGGTCCGACCGCGGCCCTCCAGACGAGCTCACCCCGCCATCCTCCCGCTTCGAGGAGGCCATGTCCGCCATGGTCAACGTCACTGGTCCTGAAGATCCCGTCTCGCCCTACGCTACCGAGGTCTCGATGATCCTCATGTCTCACGGGAGTCTGACAGACAGGG
>NZ_JANEZT010000668.1 GCF_025403405.1 Frankia tisae | reverse complement strand
CGTAACTGGTCAGGTCTCGTAGATCGTTGGTTTTGGTTTCGCGGCAGGCTGGGGCTCTTCGATGGCCTGGCATCCCGGGAGCGTTGGCGCCGCGTGGTTGATCAGACCGTAGGGTCCGGGTGTGTCCGGTGATCCGCCCGTGCCGTCGGTGCCGTCGTATGACGAGCTCGCGGCGCTGGTGGTGGAGCAGGCGGCACTGATCGCGCAGTTGCGGGCCGAGTTGGAACAGGCCCGGGCGCGGATCGCGGAGCTGGAGGCCCAGGTCGCCAAGACCTCGCGGAACTCCTCGAAGCCACCGAGCTCCGACGGGCTGGCCAAGCCACCCCCGAAGTCGCTACGGACGAAGACGGGCCGGCGCCCTGGTGGGCAGAACGGCCATCCCGGATCGACGCTGCGCCTGGTCGCCGATCCTGATGTGCGCGTGGCGCACGAGCCGGGGCCATGCGGTGGGTGCGGGGCGTCGCTTTCGGGCCGGCCGGTGACCCGGACCGAACGCCGGCAGGTGTTCGACCTACCCGAGCTACGCCCGCACGTGACCGAACATCAGCTCCTCGAGCGGGAATGCGACTGCGGGACACGCACGAAAGCGACCCCACCGGCCGGGGTGGACGCCCCGGTCCAGTACGGGCCGCGGGTGAGCGCGGCGGCGGTCTACCTGTACTCCGGGCAGTTCCTGTCGAAGGAGCGGACCGCGACCGCGTTGGGTGAACTGGTCGGGATACCGCTGTCCGCGGGCACGGTCGCGGCGATGGCCGCCCGCGCCGCCACCGACCTGGAAGGTTTCCTCACCGCTGTCCGTGACCTGCTCGCCGGCGCCGAGGTGGTCGGCGCGGACGAGACCGGGCTGCGCGTCGCCGGGAAACTGCACTGGGTGCACTGCGCCCGCACCGGGAAGTACACCCTCATCGACTGCCATCCGAAGCGTGGAACCGCCGGAATCGACGCCCTCGGGGTGCTGACCGACTTCACCGGGGTCATAGTCCACGACGCCTGGGCGCCCTATGACACCTACACCACCGCCACCCACCAGCTGTGTGTCGCCCACGTGCTGCGTGAACTGCAGGCCGTGGGTGACACCGCTCCGGCCGGTGTCTGGTGCTGGGCCACCCAGGCCGCCGACGCCCTCGTCGCCCTGCACCGGCTCGCCACCGCCACCGGCACCGGCACTGCGGTCGACCCGACGGCGCTGGCCACCCACACCCGCCAGCTTCGCCACGCCGCCCACATCGGGATCAGCCAGACCTCACCGCGGAGCACGACACTCATGGCCGCCCGCCACGCGCTGGCCTGCCGCCTCGTCGACCGGGAAACCGACTACCTGCGGTTCACCCAAGATCTGCGAGTTCCCGCGGATAACAATGGCTGCGAACGCGACATCCGCATGATCAAACTACGACAGAAAGTATCCGGCTGCCTCCGCACCCTCACCGGCGCCCGCCAGTTCTGCGCGATCCGAAGCTACCTGTCCACCACCACCAAACACGGCATCGGCCAGTTCTCCGCCCTCGTGCAACTCGCCGAGGGCCACCCCTGGATACCCGCAATCAGCTAACCCAAGATCAAAGCGGTACCTGACCAGTTAC
>NZ_JANEZT010000667.1 GCF_025403405.1 Frankia tisae | reverse complement strand
GGGACGGGATCCGGGCCGGGACCGGGCGGCACCGGATCGGGACCCGGGCCCGGCGGCACCGGATCGGGACCCGGGCCCGGCGGCACCGGATCGGGGATGGGCGACGGCGGGACGGGGTCCGGCGGCGCCGGCAGCGGGCCCGGGCCGGGCGGCGGCAGGACCGCCGCCGCTCCCAGGCGCTGGCGCGGTGCCGGAACAGGGGTGAGGCAGATGGTTTCCATCTCGTGGCGGTGCCCACGCAGCGCCCGACGCACACCACGACGACCGGATCGGACGCAGGGGGTGGCCGTGTCCGCGCTCGATCACTACCGTTGCGACCTATGACCGGGTTGGGTGGATCCGCGGGTCCGCCCTGGGCTGTCGTCCATCGCACCGAGCAACGCATGTCGCGGATGGTCGGGTACGCGCGGGCCGCCTGCGCGACGTTCGTGGTCATCCCGCTGTTCGGGTGGGACCGGCTACGCCATCCCTGGCTCGCAGTGCTGGTCGTGGCCGCCGCCGCCGCCGAGGCGAGCTGGTTCGCCTGGCGTGCATGGCACGGGCCGGACCGGCTGTCCCGGCGGCTGGTGCTCGCCGACGTCACCTTCTGCGTGGCGCTGATGCTGGTCGGCTCCCGCGCGGCGCAGCCACACGAACGCAACAAGCTGATGACCGAGCTGGTGCCGTTCAGCCTGGTGGCCTCGGCCGGTGTCGGGTTCGGCCTGGGTCTGGGGCTGCTCGCCGTCGCCGCGGTGGCGATCCTGATGACGGCGTGGAGCCTGGCCGTGCTGCCGGATGTCTCCCTCAAGCTCGGTTCGGACCTGCTGGGCTTCGCCCTGTGGTACGTCGTCGCGATGCTCATCGCCCGGGAGCTGCGGACGCTGTCCGCGGCGACCGCGACCGCCCAGGACACGGCCAGGGCCGCCGGCCGGGTCGCCGTGGAGCAGGAACGGGAGGCCGAGAGCCTGCGCCAGCGCGAGATCACCCACCGGGAGATCCACGACTACCTGCTGCCCATCGTCGACCACGTCGCCGCCGGCGGCCCCCCGTCCCCCGCGCTGGTCCGGGAGGCCAGGCGCGGGGCGCAGCGCGCCCGGCGGATCATCATGGACCCGCGCGGGCTGGAACCGCGAATCCTCGACGACGGCGACGGCGACGGCGACGGTGGCGGTGGCGGTGGCGGTGGCGGTGGCGACGGTGGCGTGACGCCCGCGCCGGGCGAGACCGGGTTCGAGGCGATGATGTCGGCGGTCGTCGACGCGTTCGCCGACGAAGGCCTCGCGCTCGTCCCCTTCGTGGCGATCCAGGGCGAGCCGCCCGCGCCGGTGCGCGAGGCGCTGGTCGCCGCGACCCGGGAGGCGCTGCGCAACGTCGTGCGGCACGCCGGCGGGGTGGACGAGGTCAGCCTGTTCGTCGAGGGCGACGCGGGCGCGGTGCTCGTGGTCGTCCGCGATCGGGGCGTCGGGTTCGACCCGGCGACGATCCGCCCGGGTGGCGGGATGAGCGGTAGCTACCAGGCCGTGCGCCGGCACGGTGGGCAGGTGCTCGTCACCGGCCAGCCGGGCGGCGGGGTCAAGGTGACGCTGCGCTGGCCAGCCCCGCCGCCC
>NZ_JANEZT010000666.1 GCF_025403405.1 Frankia tisae | reverse complement strand
GGCGAGCCACACCGATCGTCGTGGAGCATCGCGACCGGTTCGCCCGGTTCGGTGCCGAGTATGTTGAGGCCGCGCTTGCGGCGAACGGCCGCGGGCTGCTGGTGGTCGACCCGGCCGAGGTCGATGACGATCTGGTCGGTGACATGACCGAGATCCTGACGTCGATGTGCGCCCGGCTGTACGGCCGTCGTGCCGCGGCGAACCGGGCCGCCCGTGCGGTCGCTGAGGCGACGAAAGACGGCCCGGGGTGAAGGCGTTGCAGGCGTACCGGTTCGCGCTCGACCCGAACCAGGTCCAGCTCGCCGGCCTGCGCCGGCATGCCGGGGCGGCCCGGTTCGCCTACAACTGGGGTCTGACCCGGGTGAAGGCCGCGCTCGGCCAGCGGGACGCCGAGAAGTCCTACGGCCTGACCGGCGACCTGCTCACCCCGGTGCCGTGGGCGCTGCCCGCGTTGCGCCTCGCCTGGAACCACGTCAAGCGAGACGTCGCCCCGTGGTGGGACGCATGTTCCAAGGAGGCGTTCTCCGCCGGTCTGGACCAGTTGGCCCGCGGATTGAAGAACGTCACCGACTCCCGGAAAGGCAGGCGGAAGGGCCCCCGGGTCGGTTTTCCCCAGTTCAAGAAACGCGGGAAGACCCGCGACAGCTTCCGCTACACGACCGGCGCCTACGGCCCGGCGACCGGCGCGTACGCGAAGCTGCCCCGGATCGGCCGGGTCAAGGTCTGCGAACCGATGGGCGCGCTCACCGCCCGGCTGGCCGACGGCCGCGCCCGGCTGCTCGGCGCGACCGTGTCCCGGACCGCCGCCCGCTGGTTCGTCTCGTTCACCATCGAGGTCGAACGCAACGTTCCCGTCCGGCCGTCGCGGCGGCAGCGCACAGGTGGCGCGGTCGGCGTCGACCTTGGGGTGACCCGTCTCGCTGTCCTGTCGACGGGGCAGAGCGTGGCGAACCCGAAGCACTACCAGCGGGCCGAACGGAAACTGCGCCGGGCGTCGCGGGCCTACGCCCGGTCGAAGCCCGGCTCCGCCGGCCGCCGGCAGCGGGCCGCCGCGCTCGCCCAGGTCCAGAACCGGATCGCCGACCAGCGCCGCGATGGCCTCCACACGCTCACGACCCGGCTCGCCCGGTCCCATAACGTGATCGTGGTCGAGGATCTCCACGTGGCCGGGATGGTCCGCAACCGCCGGCTCGCGAAGGCCGTCGCGACCGCCGGGTTCGCCGAGATCCGCCGCCAACTCGCTTACAAGACCGGCTGGTACGGCTCCCGACTCGTCGTCGCGGACCGCTGGTACCCGTCGTCGGAGACCTGTTCCGGCTGTGGCTGGCGAAACCCAAGCCTGACGCTGTCGGACCGTATGTTCCACTGCCAGTCCTGCCGGCTGGTCCTCGACCGCGACCACAACGCCGCGATCAACCTCAAACACCTCGTCGCCGCCAGTGCGGTGGAGACGGAAAACGCCCGCGGAGCCGACCGTAAGACCGCGTTCGCGCGGCAGGTGGCTGTGAAACGGGAACCCGGCACGGCTGCGGCCGGTCAGACCGGGAGCGCCACCGCATCGACGGCGGCTGCGAGACGAAGGCTCACTCATGCTTCA
>NZ_JANEZT010000665.1 GCF_025403405.1 Frankia tisae | reverse complement strand
CACCCCGGCCGTCCGCGACCCCACCCCGGACGGCCGGGGCCGGCGTGGCGCCGCGGTCGCGCGCCGTCGGCCCGGTGGACGCGGAGGTGATCCGCGCGGACGCCTTCGCCGTCGCGCTGCCGGTCGGCCGGTGGAGCACGGACCCGGCGGTCGTCGACGCGCACCGCCTCGACCGCTCGGGCTGGCTCCCCGACGGCCGTCCGCTCGGGGTGGCGTTCGCCCGCGAGGTTTCCGACGTGCAGGCCGTGCTGCGGGTCGCCGTCGCCCGCGGGGTGCCGGTGACGGTGCGCGGCGCCGGCACGGGGCTCGCCGGCGGCGCCGCCGCCGGCCCGGGTAGCGTCGTGCTGGACCTGGCCGGGATGAACAGCATCCGCGAACTGTCCGTCGACGACGCCGTCGCCGTCGTCGAACCGGGCGTGATCACCGCCGATCTCGACGCCGCCGCCCGCGAGGTCGGCCTGTGCTACGCGCCGGACCCGGCAAGCGCGGCGATCTCCACGATCGGTGGGAACATCGCCACCAACGCCGGCGGGCTGCGCTGCGCCAAGTACGGCGTGACCCGCGAGTCGGTGCTGGGCCTCGACGTCGTCCTTGCCGACGGCGAGCTGATCAGCACCGGGCGGCGCACCGTCAAGGGCGTCGCCGGCTACGACCTGACCGGCCTGTTCGTCGGCTCCGAGGGCACCCTCGGCGTCGTCGTCGGCGCGACCGTGCGGCTGCGGCCGGCGCCGCGGGCCACCGTCACCCTTGCCGCCTACTTCGACACGGTCGCCGCCGCGGTCGACGCGGTCACCGCCCTGGGCGCCGCCGGCATCGTCCCCGCCGTCGCCGAACTGCTCGACGCCCGCACCGTGCAGGCCGTCGACGCCGCCACCGGCAGCGACCTCGCCGCCCACGGGCAGGTGTTCCTGCTCGTCCAGACCGACGGGTCGGGTGCCGCCGAGGAGGCCGACGCCGCCGAGACGGTTCTCGCCGGACGGGCCCGGCTGGTGCGGCGCTCCGCCGACGCGGCGACCGCCGAGACGCTGCTCGCCGCCCGCCGCGCGGCGCTGCCCGCCCTGGAACGCCTCGGGCGGGTACTCATCGAGGACATCGCCGTGCCCCGCGGGCGGCTGGCGCAGGCCGTCGCCCGCGTCACCGAGATCGGTGCCGACACCGGGGTGGAGATCTTCACCCTGGCGCACGCCGCCGACGGTAACCTGCACCCGATCATCGTCGTCGACCCGTCCCTGCCGGAGATCCCGCCCCAGGCATGGGCGGCCGCCGAGCAGATCTTCGCCCTCGCCCTGGAGCTCGGCGGCACGGTCACCGGCGAACACGGTGTCGGGGTGCTCAAACGCCGCTGGCTTGCCACCGAACTCGGCAGCCGCAGCCACGACCTGCAACGCCAGCTGCGCCGCGTCTTCGACCCGACCGGCATCCTCAACCCCGGCCGTGCCCTGTAACCCCGCAGATGTCCTCTTTCCGCCGTGCTGTTACTTTCCGTGATATCTGGCGGGGTGGCTCAGTGGGGCGGGAAACGGGCGACGGCTCGGGTGCCGGTGGCGGATGCGTGGGAGAGCGGCGACCCGGGGCCTTCCTGAAAACCGGCCCGCACTACCGCTGAGTAACGATT
>NZ_JANEZT010000664.1 GCF_025403405.1 Frankia tisae | reverse complement strand
ATGCCCACCCACCTCGCGCCACCCGCCCATCGGCCCTCTCTCGGGGCCGGTGGCGCGAGGTGGTCAGGGCGTGCTGATCCCCAGAAGCGCGGCCTTGGCGACGGCGCTCGGCGCGTTCACCGTGCGGGACCGGGGCCTGCGCCTTCCTGCCGCGCGAGCAGGCCCCGGTCCCGGTCACGACGCGACGAGTTCCTCCTCCTCGCGCAGGCCGAGAGCCTCGGCGCCGATCGCGCGTAGCGTCCGCAGGATGAGCGCGATCTTCGGATCGCGTCGGCGGCCAGTACGCACCAGGGAACTGACCGTGCGGGTGCCCATCGAGGCGCCCTCGACGATCAGGTGCTCCAGGTAGGGCGGGACCGACAGCCGGGGCACGACAGCCGAGACCAGCTCGGTGGCCGCGAGATCGCAGACGATCTGGGCCGTCTCGAGCCGGTGCGTGATCTGCGGCTCGAAGCCGGCGCGGTCCGCGGCACGCAACAGCGCCACATCGAGGATGGAGCCGACCAGCCCGGTCACCCACAACTGGTCGGCGAGGGCGATCAGCCCGTTACTGCGTACTGCCTGGTGCAGCTCCGGCGGAGCCAGGAGCACCATCGGCTCGATCAGCAGCACCTCGCGACTCAGGCCGATGAGTAAGTCCTGCGCCTCGAAGTCGCAGCGATAGGTGATCGCGACGTCGACCTCGCCCTGACGCAGCAGGCGCAGCGCGTCGTCGGTGTCGGCCTGCTGCAGCCGAACCTGAAGGTCCGGCTCGATGTGGCTCAAGCGCTGCACGAGCGGCGCGGCGAAGCTTGGGATACCGAGATTGTACGAGGCGACAGCGATCTGTCCCGACACCTGGTCGCGGGTAGCGGCCAACGCACTCATCGCGTCGTCGACAGCGTCGAGCACGACGCGCACGTGCTCGACCAGCACCCGCCCGCTGCGGGTGAGCCCCAGGACGCGGCCGTCACGACGGAAAAGGATCGCGCCGCTCTCGCTCTCAAGGACCCGCAACTGCTGCGAGACGGCGGAACTGCTGATGTTGCGCCGTTCGGCGACGGCGGTGACCGTCCCGAGATCGGCCAAGTCGCACAGCAGCATCATGCGACGAAGATCGAGCATGCCCATGCTTTGACCTCATGTGTCAGAGAGCCGACCGATGTAACAGAGAGCCGACCGCCGAGGACCCGGGCGAGCCGGGTTCAGCCGCTGTTCGCGGGCCGCCCAGACCAGCCGACCGCTGCGGGCCCGGGCGAGCCAGCAAGGCGGGGGCAACGCAGGAAGGGAGTGTCCGAAAACGGCGGATGCGGCGCGGCTCCTACCGAGGCGCACCGGAGTCCGGCGTAGGCCGGAGAGTGCGGATCAACAACAGGTGGCAGACCCGACGCGCATGAGGTCCACATGCCGCCGAGCGGTGAGCTCAACCCTGTTCACAAGAACTGACCTTGACACGGCAGTCGCGACATTGACCACTTCGCCGATAAAGCTAGGAGAAAAATCACTTTTGGCCCAATGAGCCTTTCCCTGCAACGGGCCGTCACACTCCGCGTTCGATCACTATCTGTGACGGGCGGAGGGGGGTAGGCAGGGAAACGCGGGGCCTCGGTAGGAAGTAGTCCTTCCACAGAGCAACTTCCGAG
>NZ_JANEZT010000663.1 GCF_025403405.1 Frankia tisae | reverse complement strand
GCGCCGGCCCGCGCCCTGGGTCCTCGCCGCCCTGGCCGCCGGCTATTTCGCCGTCGGGGCGTGGCTGGGGCTGGGCCGGGGCGCAGCCCTGCCCGAGGCGCTGCGGCTGACGACGCGGGCCTACCTCCCGCTGTTCGGCGACGGTGGACAGCTGGGCTGGCTCGCCGTCGGTTGGGCGCCGCTGCCCGCGGCGGTGCAGGTGCCACTGATGCCGCTGGCCTGGTGGTGGCATCCGTTCGCGGCCGGCGGGCTCGGCGCCACCGCGCAGTCGGCGTTGTTCACCGCCGGCGCCGTGCGGCAGCTGCACCGCACGGCCGGCGAGCTGGGCACCGGGCGACGGGTCTCGGCGGCCGCGGCAGCGCTGTTCGCCCTGCACCCGGCCATCGCCTACGCCGGGGCGAACGGCACGGCGGAAGCGTCGTTGCTGTTCTTCCTGCTGCTCGCGACCCGCCACCTGCTGCGCTGGTGCCGCGGCGGGTCGGCGAACCGGCTCGCCGCGGCGGGCGTGACACTGGCCGGCGCCGGACTGTGCGGGATGCCGGCGCTCGGCGCGGGTGTGGCCGCCACCGCGGCGGTGACGGCGGTGGCGTACCGGGGCGCCGACGGCCCGGTGGCGACCCGCCGCGCGGTCGCCTACGCCGACGCGCTGGTCGTCGCCCTGCCGCTGCTGTTCACCACGACGGTCCGGCTGCTGATCGGAACCCTGGTGGCCGGGTCGTGGGGACGGATGGTCGCGATCGGCACGAACCCGAACCTGCTGCCGGCGGACGCGGATGGTGCGTCGGGCGTCGGCGCCACGACGCGGATCGCCCGGCTCGCCGCCCAGTCGGCGGTGCTGGAACCGTTCGCCGCCGCCCTGCTGATCGTCGCCGCGGTCGTCGCCGTCCGGCGGCGCGCCGCGCCGAGTGCGGCGGCCATGACCGTCCTCGCCGGCGGCTACGGCACGGCGGTCGCGGTGGCGGCGATCGGCCCGGGCGGGCCCTGGTCGCTGGGGCCCTCCACCCTGCTCGTTCCCCTCACCGTCCTCGCCGCCACCGGCCTGGCCACGGCCGGTGGCGCCCGCTCGGTCGGCCGCTCGGCCGACCGTCCGCTCGGCCGCTCGTCGGCTCGCCCGGTGGCGCCCCGGTACCGCCGCGGAGTCGCCGTCGCCGTGATGCTCGCCGCCGCCCTGCCCGCGGGCGCGGCCGGTCTGCTCCAGCGCGGCATCGCCCCCGACGAGGCGCACACCCTCACCGCCGTGTTCACCCCCGACCGGGCCGACGGCGCCGAGCGGCAGCGGCGCCACCGCTACGACACCGACCGCGGCCTCGCCCGCTGGTTGGACGCCCAGCACCTGCCCCCGCGGACGGTGCTGCTGGACACCGAGACCGGCTTCGAGGTCGTGCTGGCGTCGCGCAACCCCCGCCAGTTCGCCGTCCCCGCCGGCCATGGCTTCGACGAGCTCGCCCACGACCCGGCCCGGCGAAGCGTGCGCTACGTCGTGGCCCGACCCCGGGAGGATCCGCTGCCCGCCGACCGCGTCAACCAGGCGTACCCGGCCATCGCCCGCGACGCGCGGCTGCGGCTGGTCCAGGTGGAACCCACCGGCGGGGACCTGCCCGCCTGGCGCGTCTACGCGGTGCGCTGA
>NZ_JANEZT010000662.1 GCF_025403405.1 Frankia tisae | reverse complement strand
CCCTACCTGTCAAGATGGTGCGAGACAGGCGATGTCTGTCAACCAGTGACGAGGGCGGGTAGGGAGCGCGAGCCAGATGGACACGGGGCTGACAGCAGCTCGCCGGCCGGTCGACGATGGTCCGGTGAGCGAGGACGAGGCGCAGCAAGGGCGCCGGCCGGATCCGGAGGTGCCCGCGAAGGCGAGGCGGCGGCAGTTCTCGTCCGCCTACAAGATGCGGATCTTGAACGAGTATGAGGCGGCGACCGCGCCGGGCGCGAAGGGTGCGATCCTGCGCCGGGAAGGCCTGTACTCTGCGCACCTCGTCGAATGGCGGAAACTCCGCGATGCGGGTGCGTCGGCGGGTCTGTCGAAGCCGAAAGGTCGGCCGCCGGCCGACGAGCGGGACAAGGAACTGGAAAAACTGCGGGCCGAGAAACTGAAGTTGGAGAAGGAGCTGGCGAAGGCCCAGTTCGTGATCGACGTCCAGGGAAAACTTGCCGCGCTCTTGGAGAAGCTGTCCGAGAGCGCTCCCGACGAGAACCCCGCCTCACCGAAGAAGCCGAACGGCTGACCGAGGAAGCCCTCGCCCGACTGGTTCCCGAGATCGGTACCAAAGCCGCCTGCGAGGTGGTGGGACGGTCGAGGGCCACGCATTACCGGCGGCATCGGAAAAGCCCCGCGCCGGCCCGTCCGGTCCCGGTCCCGCACCGGGCGCGGCGCCAGCCTCGGGCGTTGGGCGCCGCGGAACGCGACCGGGTCCTGGCCGTGCTGCACTCGCCGCGGTTCGCCGACGCCAGTCCCGCCCAGGTCTGGGCGACCCTGCTCGACGAGGGCGTCTACCTGTGCTCCCAGCGCACCATGTACCGGCTGCTCGCCGAGGCCGGCGAGACCCGGGACCGCCGTGCCCAGGCCACCCACCCTCCCAAGGTCAAACCCGAGCTCCTCGCGAACGGGCCGAACGAGGTGTGGACGTGGGATATCACCAAACTCCTCGGCCCGAAGAAATGGACCTACTACTATCTGTATGTCATCTTGGATGTGTACAGCCGTTATGTGGTCGGCTGGATGCTGGCGGACAACGAGTCCGCCGCACTCGCTGAGACCTTGATAGCCGAGACCTGCACCAAACAAGGAATACTGCCGGGGCAGCTGACGGTGCACGCCGACCGTGGCAGCTCCATGACGTCGAAGCCGGTGGCGTTCCTGTTCGCCGACCTTGGGATCGTCCAGTCCCACTCGCGTCCCAGGACGTCCAACGACAATCCCTACTCCGAGTCCCAGTTCAAGACACTCAAGTACCGGCCCGACTTTCCCAGGACCTTTGACAGCCGCGAACGTGCCCGCGTCTGGTGCCGGGAGTTCTTCGACTACTACAACAACGACCACCGGCATTCAGGGATCGGTCTGCTCGCGCCGACGGTCGTGCACCACGGCCAGGCCGACGCCGTCCGCGCGGCCCGCGCCGCGGTCCTGGACACCGCCTACGCGGCCCGGCCCGAGCGGTTCGTCCGCCGGCCACCCGTGCCACCGCCATCACCGGCACCCGCCTGGATCAACCAACCCGCGCAGGTCCCGACCCAACCAGACACCCCGACGGAACCATCCCCTCAGTAATTTCTACAAGACCTTGTCTCGAACAGGTTGACAGGTTCCG
>NZ_JANEZT010000661.1 GCF_025403405.1 Frankia tisae | reverse complement strand
GCCAGCGGTTGCGGCCCGTCCGGCCCACGCACTCTTGATTGCAGGCCACGCAGGTGCCGCCTTCGCCCCGGGCGCCGCCGACACGGGCGCCTTCGCTGCGGGCGCCCGTCCGGGCTGCCGCGGCGAAGGCAGGGTTGGCGATCTGGCCGCGGACCACCCCGACGAGATCGGCCTGGCCGGCGGCCAGGACCCGTTCGGCCTGCACCGGGTCGGTGAACCTGCCGACGGCGACGACCGGCAGGTCGACCACGGCCCTGATCGCCGCGGCGATGTGCGCCGCGTAGCCCGGGCGGACCTGCATGCTCGGCACGATCAGCGGCAGCGTCGAGGTGGCCACACCGATGGCCGTGTTGAGGTAGTCGACCGCGCCGGTGGCGTCGACCATCGCCGCGACCGCGACTGCCTCGTCGAGGGTGATGCCCCCCTCGACCCCGTCGTCACCGCAGAGCCGCACGCCCAGAACCCGGCCGGGCCCGATCGCCGCCCGCACCGCATCGATGATCTCCAGTAGCAGTCGAGCCCGGTTCGTGAGTGGGCCGCCGTAGCGGTCGGTACGCCGGTTCGTGGTCGGCGCCAGGAATCCGCGGATCAGGGAGCTGTGCGAACACTGCACCTCGACGCCGTCGAAGCCGCCCGCCGCGGCGTGCGTGGCTGCCCGGGCGAAACCGGCGACCACCTCGGCGATCTCGGCCTGCGTCACTGCCTTGGGGACCTCACGGAACATCGGGTCCGCCACCGCGCTGGGCGCCCACACGGGTAGCCGGGTGTAGGTCGAGGAGGACTGCCCGCCGTTGTGGTTGAGCTGGGCGAGCACCGGCACCCCGTGCGCGTGGACCGCGTCGGCGATCCGGCGCAGACCGGGGACCACCGCCGGATCGAAACCGCGGATCATCTTCTCGTAGGGACGGTCGCCCGGATGGGTGGTGAGCTCCTCGGTGATGACCAGCCCTGTTCCGCCGGCCGCCCGGGCGGCGTAGTAGGCGGCGTGGCGCGCGTTCGGCAGACCCTCGTCGGCGTAGTTGGTCAGGTGCGCGCAGAACACGATCCGGTTGGGCAGTGCCAGCGGCCCGAGCTGCCGCGGGGTGAACAGCCCTGGCGGTTCGCTCGTCCCCGCGTCGCCCGGCCGGGCGGGTGCGGATCGCCGCGGCCCGTTCGGGGCATCCTCCGTACCTGCCGGTCGACCCTGGCCGGGGCCGGGAATGTCATGGCCCGCCCGGGGGGAGTCGGGCTGGCCGGCGCCGATCTCCAGCGCTTGGTGACGGCCTTCCAGGACGGCCTGCAGGACGGTTCGCGGCGCAATCGTGTCCCCCGCCCGGGGCAGCTCCGGGCGGCGGGTGTGCAGCGTGTCCCGCGGCAGCCGGGGACCGCAGTCGATGACGGCGGTGCAGGCGAGGATCTGCCGCTCGGCTGTCCACACGTCCGCCAGCCCGAGCCCGTCCGGACCGATCTCGCGTATCCGGGACCGCGTCCGGCGGTGGACACCGGCGCGGGCCAGCCGCACGTTCGCGGGCGCGAGATCGCTGGCGGCCAGGCGGGCGCCGACCACCGGGTCGGGCGTGACGATCGTGACTGAGCGGCCGAGCTCGGCCAGCCACTGCGCGGTCGCCACCCCCATGGGTCCCCCAAGCGGGTCATGGACGACCACCGCCCCCGCAG
>NZ_JANEZT010000660.1 GCF_025403405.1 Frankia tisae | reverse complement strand
CGTAAACATTCACGTGGTTTGTGATCAAGGCATGCGGTTAGGCCGCGCCGGCTACGGTCGCGGTGGCCGGGTGCTGCGGGGACGTCAGGGCGGGGCTGCGGCGGGTGGTGTCCAGGGCGTGCCGGCCATCGCGTCGCGGAGTGCGGTTATGGCGTCGGTGCCGTGTTTGCGGGCTGTGGCGATGTAGCTGCGGAGGTCGAGGCGGTGGCGGGTGACGTCCTCGGACTGGAGCCGGCCGGAGATTTTCTGCTGGGTCTTGTGGGGGCGCAGGTCCCGCTCGCTGGTGTTGTTCGTGGGCCAGACGCGGGTGTCCGTGCTGAACCGCAGGACGTCGTCTTCCCGGTCGCGCAGGCATTCGAGCAGGGGACGGCCGGCCGGCTGCCGGGTGGTGGAGGCCGGGCCGGGAGTGCGGGGGACCTGGGCCAGGCCGACCCGGACCGCGCCGCGGAACTCGGCGGTCAGCGGGCGGGCGGCCTCGGCCGGCAGCTGTGCCTGGCCGGCGTCGCGGGCGGTGTGCCAGGCCGCGACCAGCCCGCGCAGCGCCCGCTGGGCCTGCTCCGGCCAGTGGCTGCCGGGGTAGGTCTCGGCCGCGTCGGCAAGATCGCGCAGGATGTGGGCGACGCAGAGCTGGTGGCCGCCGACCCCGGCGAAGTCGGGGTGGTCGTACACGCTGTACCGGTCGTCGTGCACGGCGACACCGGCGAACTCGCCCAGCACCCCGAACTTCTTGAAGCTGGCCAGGTCCCGGCCGCCCAGCCCGAACACCACGTACAGGTCGGTCGACGCCGAGAGCACGTACTTCTTCTTCCCGGCCGGCCCGCAGCGCAGGGTCGTCTCGTCGAACCCGGCCACCGGCGAGGCGACCACCAGCTCTTTAACTTTCTTGACGGTGTCGGCGACCGCAGCGGCGGCCCGGGCCAGCACGCCGTGCACGAACCCCGTGGAGACCGCCGCGCCGGTGGCGTCCCGGACCAGCCCGGCGGCGCGTTCGACCGGCAGGTGCTGGAAGACCAGCAGGTAGACCACCAGCGCGAGCAGGTTCGGCCCATAGCTGACCGGCGCGGCCGACACCTGGTCGGGCTGGCCGGCGACGTGCTCGCGCCCGCAGCCGCAGCGGACCCGGTACAGGTCGTGCTGGACGACTCTGGCGGTGACCAGCGGCACGTCGTGCACCTGGTGCGACCGGACCACGCCCAGCTCGGCCGCTCCGGACAGGTCCGCCCCGCACCCACACAAGCCCTCAGGGCGGTGCGGCACCGTGTCGTCCGGGTCGAGCAGCCAGGCCAGCGACGACCCGCCGGCACCCTTGCGCTTACCCCGCTTGCCTTTCGCCGCACCCGACGCCCGCCGCGCCGGCCCGGCCCGCCCCGGCAGGGCGTCGTCGATCGACGGCGGCATCGACGAGTTCCCGCTGTGCCGCGACAGCCGCCGTTCCAACTCCGCGACCCGTGCCCGCAACACCTCGATCGCCTCGGCCTGAGCCGCCACCAACGCGACGAGTTCCTCGCGCGACAGCTCCTCGGTCCCGGACACCCGTCGAGGTCATCACACCCGCTGCCAGGACACACGCCCACACTCCCGCCGAGTCGCACAACATCCAGACCCATCTCGACGTCACCTACACACAGCAAGATCTACAAGGCACCTGAATGTTTAC
>NZ_JANEZT010000065.1 GCF_025403405.1 Frankia tisae | reverse complement strand
GGGTGATGCTGCTCGGCCGGTTGCTGCGGGCGCAGGTACGCGCCGGCGCGGTGGCAGCCGCGCGCACCACCCGGCAACGGGCCATCGATCTCGCCGAGACGGCCGGTCGCGAGGATCTGCTGATCGCCGCCTTCACCGCCTGGACCGAACCGACTCCGTGGCAGACCCGTCCCTACGGGACCGTGGACACCCCCGTCATCGCGGTGCTCACCCGTCTGCTCGAGCGGCGTGGCCTCGACGCCGCGGTGCGCTGCAGGCTGTTGGACGCCCTGAGCACCGAGCTCGCCGGCGAGGATGGCGGCCGATCCCGCCTGGCTGCCGAGGAGGCGGTCACGCTGGCCGCCGACGGGGACGATCCCGCCCTGCGCGCCCTTGCCCTCACCGCGTTGGCCAGGGTGCGCAGCAACGAAGCCGACTGGCCGCAGCGGGACCGCGTCGGCCAGGAGCTGATCGAACTCGGTGTCGGGCACGACCTGCCCGCCTACCACTCCTTCGGCAACTTCACCCGCGCCATCGCGGCGGCCGCCGACGCCGACGTCGCCGGCGTCCGGCGCTTCGTCGCGGACGGGATGGACCTCGCCCGCCTGTACCGCATGCCGGAGGCCGAGGGCGTCGGCGACTACGGGCAGGCGATGCTCGCGCACATCGCCGGCGACCTCGACGACGCCGAGCGCCGGTACACCGAGACGAGCGCCCGGATGCTGCGCCACGGGTCGATCCACGCCGCCGGCTTCCAGCTCCTGGCCCTGGCCACGCTGCGCCTGACGCAGGGCCGGATGGCCGAGTTCGCCGCGCGGGCCGACGACCTGCTGGCCGCCCACGGGCCGGTCGTGATCGACCTGCTCACGCTCGCGCTGGCCCGGGACGGCCAGCCCGCCCAGGCCGCGCGGTTGCACGCCGCCGCCGAGCCGCTGCGGCCCGATTTTCTCTATTCGGCTCTGGGTGTCCTGCGCGCCGAGGCCGCCATCGCCGTCGCCGACCGTCCGCTCGCCCGCTCGATGTACGCCGACCTGCTACCGCTGCGCGGGCAGCTACCCGGCACCCTGAGCCTGTCGCTGGCGATGCGGCCGGTGGCCCACACCCTCGGTGATCTCGCCTTGTTTCTCGACCGGTCCCCCGACGCCGCCGACCACTTCCAGCACGCGCTCGCGGTCGCCGAACGCTGGGGTGCCACCCACTGGGCCGACGAGGCGCATCGCGCCCTGACCGCAGTGCGCGCAGCCTAGTTAAGGGAGGTGCCCTTTTTCTTCCGGACAGTAGTCGGTCGCCGATCCTCATTCCCCGACGAGCCTTTCTCGCCGTCGGGACCCGCCGCAGTTCAGCCTTGACTTCCCCAGTCCAGAAGTGATCTTGACGACAGTAAAGGTTGTCCGAAGTCAAGGTTGTCCGATCAGCGCTGGGACGAGGAGAGTCGCCGCCCCGGTCGATCAGCCGCTGGTTAGGTTGCTGGGCGAGTCAAGGTAGGCGTCGAGCAAGGCGTCGCACTCTTCCTTGAGTACGTCGGGGATAACTTCGACGAAGTGATTGAGGCGACGGTCCCGCACGACGTCCCAGAGGGAGCAGACCGCGCCGTTGTATTTGTCCCAGGTGCCGACGACGAGGCGTGGTATACGGGCGAGGACGATCGCGCCAGCCGACATGGTGCCTGGTTCGAGGGTGGTCACGAGGGTGCAGCCGGTGAGGCGCCAGGTTCCGAGCATCTGGGCTGCCTGGCGGAGCGCGAGGATCTCGGCGTAGGCAGTGGGATCCGCGGTGCGTTCGCGGTCGTGATGTGCTGCCGCGAT
The DNA here is from genome assembly GCF_025403405.1 of Frankia tisae. Taxonomy (GTDB): domain Bacteria; phylum Actinomycetota; class Actinomycetes; order Frankiales; family Frankiaceae; genus Frankia; species Frankia tisai. Next base: position 20,116 of record NZ_JANEZT010000065.1, on the reverse strand, counting down.
CTCGGTCCCGTCCGGTCCGTAGATGACTGCCCCGGCCGGCGGGTCGTCGGCTCCGGGGTCAGGGAGAGTCGTGGCCAGTTCGAGAGCGCGGCGCATCCACGGCTCGTACTGGGTGGTGGGGATCGGCACGGCACCCATTATGCCTGCCAGCGCTGGGTTCGGGCGTCGGAGGGGCGCGGGGTGGCGTCCGAAAATGCCTGGCAGTCATGGGAAGTCTCGAATAGTATGACGACCGATCCCTTCACTCATAGTGAAGGTTTGTGTCTGCTGGGTGCTGGGTGCTGGGTGCTGGCGAGGAGGACGGTGGAAGCTCCCTCGGTGATTTTCTCGGCGGGAAGTCCGGTTGCGTCACCCGATGAGGGCCAGGCCCGCCGTGTGCTGGCACACGCGCTGGAGCTGGGGCTTGGCTTCAAGCTCCAGCCTGAGATCTACCGTGCCCGGCTGCCTCCCACCCGGATCCGCGACCTGCTGTTGTCGGGGCTCCCGGACTACACGAGCAGTATCGAGGAGGTCCTGGCTGAGTTCACGGACACCGTACTGCCTCTCTGCAAGAACGAGGCGAGTCCACGGTTCCTGGGCTTCGGGGACACGGGCGACGACGTTGCCGCGCTCGCGGGCGGCATACTCGCGCTTTTCACCCAGCAGAACCTGATCAACCAGAGCTTCGACTCGCCGAGCGCCACCTTCATCGAGATCACGGTCTTGCGGTGGCTACGCGAGCTGCTCGGATTCGCCAACCCTCCCACGCAGGCCGTGACGACGGTATGGGATGTCGGCGGTATCATTACCCACGGCGGGACGATGAGCAACACGGTCGCGATGATGCTGGCCCGAGAGCACGCGGTGCCTGGCACGATGGACCGTGGCGTGACCGACCCTGGCAGGTTCACGATTATCGTGCCCCGCGGGATCGGTCATTACAGCGTGAAGAGCGCGCTGACATGGATTGGCGCTGGCAGCCAGCTGATCGAGGTCGACACGGCGGGTTTCCGCTATGACCTGGCGGCGCTGGAACGCGCTCTTGCGGAGAACCGGGGCCGGGTGATGGCTGTCGTGGCCTACGCCGGTGACAGCCGCACTCAGACCATCGAGAACCTCCAAGGCGTGCACGATGTCACCCGCGCCGCCGACGAACGGATCTGGCTGCATGCCGATGCCTGCTGGGGGCTGCTCTGCGCCTTCAGTGATCACCTCCGCCACAAGATCGCCGGAATTTCTGGGTTTGACAGTGTGACGGTGGATCCGCACAAGGTCATGGCCGTGCCCTATGCGCTGTCCGCGTTGCTGGTACGCACGCCAGCCAGCCTACGAACGATCACGAGCTACTCGGATCTGATCATGCAGGAGGATTTCGCGTTCGGGCAGGTGACGCCGTTTGTCGGTACCAAGAGCTGGCTGTCGTTGAAGTTGTGGATGCTGATGCGCACGCACGGCAGGCCAGGGCTGGCGGCGATGGCTGAGAAGCGGGTTGCGATCGCGCAGAGGTTCGCCGCGCTGGTTGATGCCTGTCCGCGGACGATCCGACTGCATGAGCCAGACCTGCTCGCGGTCGCGTTCGTCTACCTACCGGTCAGCTTCGCCAACGGCAGCAGCCTTGCCTCCGATGTCGAGTTGGTCAATCGTGCCAACCGATGGATCCACGAGCGGATGCTGGCCGAGGGCATCTGGCATCTGCACCAGTTCAGCATGCTCGACGACGCGGGGATCCTGCGCCGGGGCGCCACCGTCCATCCTCTGCGGTTCATGGCTGCCAATCCCCGCATCGAGGCCGAGCATATGACAGGTGTCCTTGACCACGTCGTCGCGCTGGGACGGGCGTGGGAAGCCAGCGAGCATGCTGAAGGCCGGGCATGACCGGCGAAGCAGGCGACGGTCGGAGCATTTACGTACCGGCCACGGCGGGATTCAAGGCTGTCTACCGGATGGGAGGAGTCTACGAGGCGGTACTGCCCACGCACTACTACAGCGGTCGAGACGACGGGGACGTGATCGCGCGGATCATCGAGGCGCGTTTCGGAGCGCCGCGCCGGGCGCTCGACGTGCTGGAACTCGGGTGCGGCACCGGACGGTTGACCGCCCGGCTTGCCCCGTACGCGCGTCGGCTCGTGGCGGTCGACTCCAGCGCCGCCATGCTCGACACCTTCCGCAGCCGTTTCCCGGAGGCGGAGGCTCACGAGGCCGACATCCCGCTCGCCGTGTCACGGCTGCTCGACGACGGCCGAGCCGGCGGGTTTGACCTGATTGGGGCATTCTGGTCGCTGAACTACCCGCTGGGCGAGTTCTTCGAGGAGATGACGGCGGACGGGATCCAGCCGGTGGCCGATCAAGGAGCGGCCCGCCGGGCGGCGGGCAGCCTGGTGCGCGACATGGTGTCACTTGTCGCTGACAGCGGCCATCTGCTCGTCCTTTTCTTCGATTCGCAGACTCCGGAGCAGCGGCTGGTGACCTGGGCATGGGAAAGGATCGCCCCGTTCCCCGACGGCGGACGCGAGTACACCCGCCTTCTGCTGCTGGAGGAACTACGACAGGCCGAGGACCGCGCCATCGGCCATCTCACCCACATCCGCGCGGCCGGCATCGCCCTCGCGGACAGCCGGGACGCGGCGATGGCGTGGTTCAACCGGCTGCATTTCAAGGACATGCCAGCCCTCGTGCATGATCCCGAGGTTCAGGCCGAGGTCACCGCCTTCGTGGACGCACACACCCAGCCGTCGGGACAGGTCGCGCTGCCCAGCGGCATCCATCTGATCGACTTTCAGATCACCGGTGACCCCCTCCACCACCTTCCGTCAGAACGGTGACCGGCATCGCGCAGGCGCTGGCAGACGCGAGCCAACTGCGCGCAGAGTTCCTTGGCCCACGTGGATACGCGATCGCCTACGGCTCCCACGCCGCCGGCACCGCCACACACGACGCGGATCTCGACTTGCTGTTCGTTGGCCCGCCGCTAGCCGACAGCGCGCGTGCCCGGCTGGCGGACGCCGTGATCGCGCTGCACACGACCCACCGGCTCCGGCTCGATACCGAGGTTGCCTATGAGGTGAAGCTGCATGCCACGGTGACTGAGGTCAACGCCGCCGTGACTCTGGGCGGCTTCATCCTGGACGCCGCCGGCAGGCTCAACATCGCCCCGGTCGTCGTGGAGCCATGGTTCCTGAACTCGCCGGCGTTCAAGCTCCGCCTGATCCTCAACGCGATGACGACGCAGCACATCTTCCTCGGCGGTCGGATCGGCCTCTACCAGCGACACTGCGCCCAGGCCGAACGCGCCATCACCCTGGTCGCGCTCTGCCTGCTCGACTCACCGGCCCCGTTCACCATCGCCGACCTGATCGACGCGCTGCTGGCATCGTCCCATGGCGCAACAGGTAAGGACTTTCTCGGCTATGTCCACAGTCCGGCGCTGCACTCCACGGTGCACCGTGGCCTGGCCCGTCTGAGCTCTGCCCGTGTCGTGACCAGCCTCGACGGCAGGCGCTTCAAACAGCACCCTGCCCGCCGTCAGGCCCTGCTGGCTCGCCTGTAGCGTCCCGCCGCAGGAGAACAGCCCCGCGCCTGGGAGAATGGACACGCGAACCAGGGAGGACTTCAGCGTGACCGCGCAGACCGTACGCTCGCTCATCAACCAGGTCGAGATCGCCGTATCCGCCGCGATCGACCGCACGCTGCCCGAGGCGGCCGGCGCCGACCCGGTGGTGCGCCCCTCGGAACACGCGGACTTCCAGTCCAACGCCGCGCTAGCCCTGGCGAAACGCGCCCGCACCAGGCCCACCGACCTGGCCGCCGCCGTTGCTGACGCGCTGCGCGCCGATGGCTCGACGGCCGTGGCGGACGTGACCGTTTCCGGCCCCGGGTTCCTCAACCTGACCCTCGCCGACACCACGGTCTGGACACAGATCGCCGCGCGGCTGACCGACCTACGGCTCGGTATCGGCCTCCTGGAGCAGGGCCGCCGCACCGTGATCGACTACTCCGGGCCGAACATCGCCAAGGAGATGCACGTCGGCCACCTGCGCACGACGATCATTGGTGACGCGCTCGCCCGGGTGCTCGGCTTCCTCGGTGCCGAGGTCATCCGGCAGAACCATCTTGGTGACTGGGGCACCCAGTTCGGCATGCTCATCCAGTACCTCGACGAGCACCCGGACGCCGCCTGGCACAGCGACGACCTCGCCCCCGGGACCTCGGCGGTCTCCGCGCTTGACGGCCTCTACCGGGCCGCGCGCAAGGAGTTCGACGCTGACCCCGGGTTCGCTGATCGTGCCCGGGTGCGTGTCGTCGCGTTGCAGGCCGGAGATGAGGGCACTCTCGCCCAGTGGCGGAAGATCGTCGCCGAGTCCGAGGTCGCCTTCCGGCAGATCTATGATCGGCTTGGCGTCCTGCTCGAACCATCGGACTCCGCGGGCGAGTCCTTTTACAACGACCGCCTGCTCGACGTTATCGGCGAGCTGACTGCGGCTGGGATCGCGCAGGACAGCGAAGGCGCGCTGGTCGTCTTCTCCCAGGAAGTCACCGGCCCCGACGGTAACCCGGCCACGTTGATGGTCCGCAAGACCGACGGCGGCTACGGCTACGACACCACCGACCTGGCCACCATCCGCTACCGCATCCGCGACCTGCACGCCGACCGGCTCCTCTACGTTGTCGACGCCCGCCAGGCACTCCATTTCCAGCTTGTGTTCGAGACCGCGCGCCGCGCCGGCTGGCTCACCGACGGTGCCGAAGTCGCGCACGTCGCGTTCGGTACGGTCCTCGGCCCCGACGGCCGCCCCTTCAAGACCCGGGCCGGCGACACCGTCAAACTCATGGACCTCCTCGACGCCGCGACCGGCAAGGCGCGGGCCACCGTCACCGAGAAGGATCACGCCCTTACCGACGACGACCTCGACCACATCGCCGAGGCCGCCGGCATCGGCGCGGTCAAATATGCCGACCTGTCGACCAGCCGTACCAAGGACTACGTCTTCGACATCGACCGCATGGTCTCCTTCGACGGCAACACCGGCGTCTACCTCCAATACGCCCACACCCGCATCCAGTCGATCCTGCGCAAAGCCGGAGACATGGCAACCACCGTCGACCCGGCGCTGCCCCTACACACGGCGGAACGCGCTCTCGCATTCCAGCTCGACGCCTTCGGGGACGCCCTCGCCGAAGTCGCCCGACTGCTCGAACCCCATCGGCTGTGCACTTACCTCTACGAACTCGCCCGCGCCTTCACCGACTTCTACGAAGCCTGCCCCGTGTTGCACGCCGACCCCCCGACCCGCGCGAACCGTCTCGCCCTGTGCCACCTCACGGCCCGGACCCTGCGCCGAGGACTCGACCTGCTGGGCATCGCGGCACCAGAACGGATGTAGCCGTTATCCACGATCAGGGCACCCCCGTTCGTCCGCGAGCCGCGCACATCGAACGGGTTCGGACGATCCCGGATGATCTGCTGCACCTAGCGGACACCCTTGCGAGCGGGGGCTCCGAGCTACCTTCTCCGTTGACCCATGAACAGGTGGACGTCGTCCGCGAGGTGGCGGAACGGGTCGGGGTGTCCTCGATGGTGAGAGCGGCCTACAACGCTCACCAGTCGTGGAATCCACGGTGGTGGTCGGCGTGGCTGGACCTCTGGCAGGGGCTGCACGTGCCCTCACGGGTGCCGGCATCCACCGCCAGGACTTCGACGAGTCCGGTGTCGTCATCTCCATCTCGTACACCAGCGCGGATCTCGAATGGGCGCTGTGGATCGGTGGTTTTCTCAGCGAGGAAGGGTTCACGGTCAGGACTCAGGCATGGGACTCGGCTCCGGGACAGAACTTTATCCAGTGGATAAGCGAGATGTTGCTTGAAGCAGATTACGAGATTCCGAATGCGCTGATTGATACACCAGATGCGCTAGCGATGGAACCGGAAGTCGTCCGTAGTCTACGGCGACTACGCGAGCAACGCAGACGCGCCCGCGCGGCCTGACAAATTGTCTTGAAAGGGGGCTGCTATGAGTCGAGATTGGAGATCTCTTGCCGTGGTCGACATCGAAGAATCCGGGCGCTCCCGGATTTTCCTCCCACAATTCATCCGTGTCTCTGGTGATCCCCGCACTCGACGCGGGATGCAGTCACGAGGATATGAAAAGGGAACTTCCCGCGCTGCCCGACAGCGACCGGAAGGACGTAGGCGCAAGGGTCAGGCGCGGCGCGGCTTCGACGAACGAGCGGTCAAGGTCGGCGTCGAACGAGGCAACGGCCAGGTGGGCAGCGATGACGGCCTGAAAACCGGCGGGCAGGTCTCCGGCACACAGGTCGGCATAGTCCTCCGCCCCGGCCAGGTCTCCCGCTGTAGCTGACGCGATCGTTGCCGCGTAGGCGATCTCCGTCGGGCTACACGTCGACGGATCTTCGTCACCCGGAACCCCGTGAACGTCGGAGGGCAGACTGTAGGCCGCGTTCAGAGTCTGGTCGGAGAGCCTGCTGTCGCCGCCTGGCGCCCACATCAGCGGCAGCTGCACCACGTGCCCGGGTCGCCAACATTGGATGCCGGATGGCGTGGTTTCGTTGACCCCCTGGGTGGAGTAGGCAACCGCGAACGCGGGACGGCCCTCGTGTAGCTCGATGCCTCTCTGCGTCCGACGGGGCGTTCGCGAAGGCGTGCGGATCACCGGAGAGCTTGCCCATGCTCACGGAGTGGCCTGACAGACACCGGGCCAGGTTGACCTGCCCTAGCTGGAGGGGCACCAGCGACTAGGCAGGGAACCCTCCTTGCATGATCCCTGTCACATATCTCTGGCTATTTTGCGATGGAATGACCGAAACGTCTATTTTTCCACGATCCGCCCGATTATTTACCCACCGGACCGCCCATCCCCCTACCTATCTATTGGGTAGTCCAAGGCGGCGCATCGGTGCAGCTCGGCCGACATCTGACACCCACCCAAGCGAGCCAAGAATCGTGTCTTCAGCGGCATCTTATCTAATCGCGGGAACAGTCGGCGAAATGTTTCCTGTTGGCGGTAGCGGATAGTCCGGTTAGCGTCTATTTACTGAATTCCCCCGCCGGTTCTGTGAGGTGCCGTGGTCGATCCGTCCCGCGTCCGCCGTCCCGCCCACGCCGACTCGTGTGACGATCCACCGCAGACAGGGGACGGGCCACCGCAGGCCGGCACGGAGGACACGGGCGGGAACGGCGCCACAGCGGTGCCGGACGCCAGCGGACCGACCCCCCACCCTCCGGCCGGGTGCAGAACGCCCATGATGCCGAATCGGACGCCGATGCGGTGGCGCGCTGGCTGGCCGAGACGCTGTCCGTGGACGGCATGACCGCGACCCATGACCGACTCTGCGGGCGGACGGGCTCGTGGGAGTCGTGTTTGCGGACGATGGAGCAGCTGCGGTCGGGCCGGGGTCGAGGCAACCTGCAACACGCAGATCAACCGGCTGACCGCGCCGGAGCTTCCGGAGCTGTACCGGCGGCTGCGCTCGGCGGGCATCGTCGCCTGGCAGTGGCAGCTGACCATCCCAATGGGCAACGCGGCCGACCATGCCGAGCTGCTGCTGCGCGATGCCCCCGAGCTCGGTATCAACCTGACGGCGGGGACGGCGGCCGAGACCGAGAAGTTGTGGGGCTTCTGCCGCGGCGGCTGCACCTGGACCGCCCACACGTTCTTCGGTCGCCCCGGCAACAATCCCTACTGCCACCACCGCGCGCTGACGCACCAGCGCGCCGGACGGCGGGAGCGGCTGGTCCAGACCGCCTCGGCACCGGGTGAACCGTTCGACCACGGGCTGTTCTCCCTCGTCGAGGAGAGCCTGGAGGCGCCCTGGCCCGCGGCCGAGCGGCCCCGCCTCACCGCGGCGGACATCCGGTGGCCCTCCGACTGGGTCGACTGACACCGCACCCAGGCGCCGAGAGTGATCCCGACAATGCGGTTCGTATTAGGATGATTCGCGAGGATCGCCGGCGGACGTAGAGGGGCCGGCAGACGTAGAGGGGATGGTCGCACGTGACCAGTGGGGCGCCGCACGAGTCCGAGGACCACGACTCGGGGGGTACGACGTGGCGGACGACCCTCCGGGACGAGCACAGCCCGGTCGACCTGAAGACCGACCAGCCGCATTCGGCTCGGATGTACGACTACTACCTCGGCGGCAAGGACAACTTCCCCGCCGACCGGGAGGCCGCCGAGCAGGCCCTCGCCGCCTTCCCGAACGCCCGCATCGCATCGCACGCGAACCGGGCGTTCATGGCCCGTACCACCCGTCACCTGGCCGGCGAGGCCGGGATCCGGCAGTTCCTCGACATCGGCACCGGCATTCCCACCAGCCCGAACCTGCACGAGGTGGCCCAGGCCGTCGCGCCGGACGCCCGGGTCGTCTATGCCGACAACGATCCGATCGTGCTCGCGCACGCCCGCGCCCTGCTCACCAGCACCCCGCAGGGCACGACCGCCTACCTCGACGTGGACGTGCGCAATCCGGAGAGCATCCTGGCCGCCCCGGAACTGCGGGCCGCCCTCGACCTCACCCGGCCGGTCGCACTCTCCCTGATCGCGATCATGCACTTCCTCCCCGACGCCCACGACCCGCTCGACCTGCTGCGCCGGCTGTTGCAGGAGCTGCCGTCCGGCAGCTACCTGACCATCACCCACGCCACCGCCGACCACGACGAGGGGATGGAACGGCTCGCCGCCGCCTACCGGGCCGGTGGCATTCCCGCGCAGCAGCGCACCCGGGCCGAGGTCGCCCGCTTCTTCGACGGCCTCGAACTGCTCGATCCCGGCCTGCAGATCGTGCACCGCTGGCGGCCCGACGGCGAGACCCCGACCGATCTCACCGACGCCCAGGTCAGCTTCTACGGCGCCGTCGGTCGCAAGCCCTAGCCGGTCGGTCGCAAGCCCTAGCCGGTCGCAAGCCTTAGGCGGCGGCGCCGGGGGCCGGCCTGCGTGAGCGGATCAGCTGTTCCTGCGAGATCGCGAGGACCAGGTTCCCCGCGGCGTCCCGAACCGAGCCGGAGTACAGCCCGAGGCCGCTGGCGGCGCTGGTCGGCCACATCTCGAGGGTCAGCCCGTCGTCGGCCCGCGCCAGGGAATGGAACCAGATCGAGTGGCTGACGCTGGATTCGGTGCTGGCAATGGCGGGATCGGCGAGCTGACCGAAACCGGTGCCGATGTCTGACATGTAGGCGGCGGCGCAGGTCTGGGTCAGCCAGTCGTCCGACAGCGGCCCCACGGGGAGGATCTCGGCGTGGTCCGGGAAGAAGAACCGGTCGCCCTGCTGGTAGCGGGGAGTGAACTCGCACAGGTCGAGCAGGAGCATCCGGTGCTTGTCCGGCGGCTGGGTGTAGGTGCGCCCCAGCCGCGGCACCGCGTCGAGGACGAACTCGCCCGTGCCGCGGGTGAACGACGTCACCATCGAGAAGATCACTTTGTTGTCCTGGAGGGCGACGACCCGGCGCGCCGAGAAGGAGCCGCCGTCGCGGTCGCGGTCGACGTGCAGGGTCACCGGGACCCCGAGCCGGCCGGCACGCAGGAAGTAGCCGTGCAGCGAGTGCGGCCGGCGGTCGGGGGCGATCGTCATCGCCGCCGCGCGCAGGGCCAGGGCGAGGATCTGGCCGCCGTAGAGCGGGTAGCCGCCGGTGTCGACCAGGCTCACCGCCTGGAAGTCATCCTCTCCGACCGGCACGATCTGCAATGCCTGCTCAAGAGTCTGGGCGACGGAACGCTCGCTCACCTGGTCATCACTCGCACGGGACCGACATTCCCACAGCCGCTGGCGAGGCAGCAACAGTTGCCCGAGCCGTGGGACGAAGCCGACACGGGAGCGACACCGACGCCGACGCCGACTCGGCCGAGAGCCGGTGACCGGTGACCGGTGACCGGTGACCGCGAGTATTTCCCACCTGTCGACCGGAAAAGTGGAGAATACTGGACGCACCGATCTCCCTCGTGCGGCCGGTGTGCGGCCCCTCGTCGATCTGGAGCAGGTGTGGCGCCCGAACCGATGATCCACATTGACAGCGTCGACTGGGACGACCCGACGGCGGTGGCACTGCGCAACGCCATGGTCGCGGAGATGCAGCTCCGCTACGCCGACCGGCTGGCCACCCGGCCGCCGGCGCCCGGCGCGGCCCTCGCGGCGCAGACGGTCGCCTACACCGGCGTCGCCTACGCTGCCGGCCGGCTGCCGGTCGGGCATGCCGCGCTGCGCTGGCTGGGTGACGACCTGGAGCTCAAACGCATGTACGTCGTCCCCTCCCATCGCGGCCGGGGGGTGTCGGCCGGGCTGCTCGCGGCGGTGGAACAGGCGGCGCGGCGCCTGGGCGCGGGACGGATCGTGCTGCAGACCGGGGACCGGCAACCGGACGCGGAGCGCGTGTACGCCAGAACCGGTTACACCCGCATCCCGATCTTCCCCCCGTACGAGGCGCTGACCCACTCCCGCTGCTTCCAGAAGGTCCTCGTCGGCGCGGGCGTGCGCGTGCCATGACGGTTTACGAGTCGATCCTCGACGCCATCGGCGAGACTCCACTGTTCCGGCTCACGCAGCTCGGCCGCGGGATCGCGACCCCCCTCTACGCGAAGGCGGAGTTCCTCAACATCGGGGGCAGCGTGAAGGACCGGGCCGCGTTGTCGATGGTGCTCCAGGCCGAACGCGACGGGCTGCTCCGACCGGGCGGGACGATCGTCGAGGCCACGTCCGGCAACACCGGGATCGGCCTGGCAATCATCGGTCGGCAGCGAGGTTACCGGGTGATCGTCGGGGTGTCCGACCGATCGGCCCGGGAGAAGGTCGACATTCTGCGGGCCTATGGCGCGGAAGTCGTGCTCGCCCCCACCAGACTCGCCAAACAACACCCGGATCACCTGTTCAGCGTCGTGCGCCGCCTGGTGGACGAGATTCCGGGCGCCTGGTTGGCGAACCAGTACGACAACCCGGCGAACCCCGCGGCCCACCTGCGCACGACCGGGCCGGAGATCTGGCGGCAGACCGGCGGACGGGTAACGCATTTCGTGGCCGGCGTCGGCACCGGAGGCACCATCAGCGGCGCGGGCGAGTTCCTCAGGCAGGCGTCGGGGGGAACGGTCACGGTCGTCGGCGCCGACCCCGAGACGTCGGTCTACTCCGGCGGTGACGGCAGCGCCTACTACGTCGAGAGCATCGGGCACTTCCTGCACCCCGACACGGCCGAGGACGTCTGGCCGCAGTCCTACCACCGCGAGGTGGTCGATCGGTTCGAGCGGATACCGGACCGGGAATCCCTCCTGACCACGCGGCGGCTGGCCCGGGAGGAGGGGCTGCTCGCCGGCCCGTCGTCGGGCGCGGCTGTCGCCGCCGCGCTACGGGTCGCCCGCACCCTCGGCCCGGATGATCTCGTCGTCGTCCTGCTGCCCGACTCGGGCCGCTCCTACCTGTCGACCATCTTCAGCGACGACTGGCTACGGCGGTGGGGATTCCTGGACGACCCCGCCGGCAACGCCCCCGACGGCGCCGACGTCCCCGACGGCGCCGAGCCCACGGTGGGTCAGCTGCTCGACCGCATCCCCGGCTGGGCCGACCGCCTGGTCACGGTCTCCTCGCGGGCCAGCGCCGGCGCTGCCGTGGACGGTCTGCCCGGGTCGGTGGTGGCCGTCCCGGTCGTTCTTCCCCGCGCCGAACGCCGGCATGGCCTGTCTGCCACCGAGATCCTCGGCTGGGTCGAACCCGCCGCGCTCGGGGCGGCGATCACCGCGGGCAGGATCCCCCCGGACAGCCCGGTGCTGGATCATCTCGTCGACCCGCTCCCGGCCGTCGGCGGCGGCCAGACGATCTCCGAGGCCCGCTCCGCCCTCGGCCAGCGCCACGCCGCCGCCGTCGTCCTGCGGGACGGCCGCGCAGTCTCCCTCGTCACCCGCGACGAGCTGGATGCGGCAATCCGGTAGGAAACCGCCAACATGACACCGCCAACACCCGGCCGGGCGCCCCTGGTTGCCAGTTTTGCCCCGGGCCATCACGAGAGGACATCCATGACGATCACCGCGCGGTACGCGGATCCGACGGCGACGCTCCACGTCACCAGCGAGATCGTGACGCTGCAGCTCGCGCATCGGTCGGTGCGCAGGTTCACGCCCCGCCCGGTCACCGACGACGAGCTGGCGGCGCTGGTCGCCGCCGCCCAGTCCGCGTCGACGTCGTCCAACCTGCAGGCGTGGAGCGTGGTCGCCGTGCGGGATCCGCAGCGCAAGGCCCGGCTCGCGGCACTGGCGGGTAACCAGCGGTTCATCGACGAGGCACCGCTGTTCCTGGTCTGGGTCGCCGACCTGAGCCGGGCGCACCGGCTCGCCGACGGCGCGGGCACCGGCGGGGTGCCGGAGGGCACCGACTACCTGGAGTCGACGATCCTCGGCTTCGTCGACGCCGCCCTCGCCGCCCAGAACGCCGTCGTCGCGGCCGAGTCGCTCGGCCTGGGCACCGTGTTCGTCGGGGCGGTCCGCAACCGTCCCGAACAGATCGCGGCCGAGCTGGGCCTGCCACCGCACGCGGTGGCGGCGTTCGGGCTCGCGGTCGGCACCCCCGACCCGACCGAGCACGCCGGGATCAAGCCGCGGCTGCCGCAGGCCGCCGTCCTGCACCACGAGCAGTACGACGCCGCCACGGCCGACGCGCACATCCCGGCCTACGACGAGCGGCTGGGCGCGTACAACGCCCGGCACGGCCTGCCCGGCACGTGGAGCGAGCGCGTGCTGGCCCGGCTGGCCGGCCCGCAGTCGCTGTCCGGCCGGCACCGGTTGCGGGAGGCGCTGGCGAACCTCGGCCTGCCGTCCCGCTGATCGGATCCACCAGAGCGGCCTTGCCCCGGCGCCCGGCCTCGCCCCCATGGCATCACCCTCCATGGCCTCGCCCTCAACCAGAAATTGATCAGATGGTTCCAGTGGTGACTAGAATCGATGGTCATGGATCTGAGGCAGTTGGAGTATTTCGTCGCGGTCGCCGAGGAGCAGAACTTCACCCGGGCGGCCGAACGGGTGCACATCAGCCAGTCCGGGGTCAGCGCCCAGATCCGCCAGCTTGAACGGGAGCTCGGCGCCGAGCTGTTCGACCGGTCGGCGCGCACCGTCACCCTCACCGTCGCGGGCAAGGCCGCGCTCGAACACGCCCGCGCCGCCCTGGCCGCCGCCGGGGCGGTGAGCCAGGCAGTGGGCGAGGTGACCGGGCTGATCCGCGGCCGGTTCGCCGTCGGCATGGTCATCGGCTGCACCATCACACCGCTGTTCGACGCCCTCGCCGCCTTCCACCGGTCGCATCCCGGCGTGGCAATCTCGCTGCTGGAGGACTCCTCCGACCGGCTCGCCGACGGGGTGCGCACCGGCGCCCTCGACCTCGCCCTCATCGGAACCGCGGACGCCGCCGTCGAGGGGCTGGAGTCGCTGACCATCGTCAGTGAGCGGCTCGTCGCGGCGGTGCCGCCCGGCCATCCCCTGACGCGACGGCGTCGGGTCACCCTGCGGGACCTGGAGTCCTACCCGATCGTCGCCATGCCGCCCGGTGCCGGCCTGCGCGCCGTGTTCGACGAGGCCTGCGCCGCGCAGCGCCGGCGACCGCTGATCGCCCTGCAGGCCAGCGCCGCCGACGCCCTCGCCGACCTCGCCTCCCGCGGCCTCGGGGTCGCGATCCTCAGCGCCTCGATGGCCGCCGGGTACGGTGACCGGCTCGTCGCCCGCACCATCGACGACGTCGAGGCACCCGCCATGCTCGCGCTGATCTGGCGCGGCGGGCACGGTCCGGCGGTGCGCGCGGCGCTCGCGCACCTGCGCCGCGCGTTCCCGGATCCGGCGGCCACCCTGTGATTAGGTCTTGGCGCCGCCGGCGCGGGCACAGACTCAGGTGCAGGCGCCGACGAGACCGGCCGGACGGAGCGCGAGGTGACCGACGCCGGCGGCGCGCGGCTGCACCGCCAGCTCGGCCTGGCCGCCCTGACCTTCATCTCGCTCGGCTCCGTCATCGGGTCCGGCTGGCTGCTCGGCGCGCTCACCGCCGCCCAGGCGGCCGGGCCCGCGTCGATCGTCTCCTGGGTGATCGCCGGCGCCCTGGTCGCGCTGCTCGCGCTCGTCTACGCCGAGCTCGGCGCGGCCTATCCGGTCGCCGGCGGCACGGCCCGTTATCCCCGCCTGGCGCTCGGGCCGCTGGGTGGATTCGTCGCCGGCTGGGTGGCCTGGATTCCGGCCGTCGCCCTGGCACCGCTCGAGGTCACCGCGGCGCTGTCGTATCTCGACCACGAATTTCCCGGCCTGGTGGACAATGACGGCACCCTGACACGGGGCGGTCTCGTTCTCGCCGCCGCCGCCATGGTTGTTTTCACCGTGGTCAATCTGCTCGGCGTGCGCTGGCTGGCCCGGGTCAACACCGTCACCGTGGTGTGGAAGGTGCTCGTTCCCATCATCACCATCGTCGCGTTGACGGCCGTCGCCTTCCATCCCGCGAACTTCACGGCGGGGGGTGGATTCGCCCCGGCCGGCGCGAAAGGTGTCTTCGCCGCGCTGCCCGCCGGGGTGGTGTTCTCCCTGCAGGGTTTCGAGCAGGCCGTGCAGATGGGCGCCGAGGCGAAAAGACCGCATCGGGACATCCCACGGGCGATCATCATCGCCACCCTGGCCGGCACGGCGCTGTATTTTCTCCTCCAGGTCACTTTTATCGCCACCCTCGACCCGGCTCGGCTCGCCGGGGGCTGGGCGCAGCCGCTCGGTGCGGGCGATTACGGCCCCTACGCGACGCTGGCCACCCATCTCGGCCTCGGTTGGCTGGCGACCCTGCTCTACCTCGACGCGGTGGTCTCACCGGGCGGCACCGCGCTGGTCTACATCGGTACCTCGGCCCGCCTGTCCTATTCCCTGGCCCGCGCCCGGGGCCTGCCGGCCGCACTGGCCAGGCTCGACCGGCGCGGGGTGCCGATCGGGTCGGTGCTGCTCGCGGCCGCCGTCGGGATGGTCGTGCTCCTGCCGTTCCCCAGCTGGCAGAACCTGGTCAGGTTGATCAGCTCGGCGACGTTCGTCATGTACGGCTTCGCACCCGTCTGCCTGGCCGCGCTGCGCCGCGCCGACCCCGACCGGCTGCGCCCCTACCGCCTGCCGGCCGCGCGGATCCTCGCCCCGGTCACCTTCGCCGCCGCCAACATGATCGTCTACTGGTCCGGCTGGCGGACGAACCAGAAGCTGTTCCTCACGATCGCGGTCGGACTGGCGGTGTTCGGGGGTTACCGGGCGACGCGGCCCGCGACCGAGCGCCCGGACCTGGAATGGCGCGCCGCGTGGTGGATCGCGCCGTGGCTGGGTGGCCTGGCGGTCATCTCCTGGCTGGGCCAGTTCGGCGGACGGGGCGTCATCCCGTTCTGGGCCGACTTCGTGATCGTGGCCGCCTTCAGCGGTGCCGTCTTCGCGGCGGCCGTCCGCGCCGTCCTGCCCGCCGGGGCGCAGCGACGGCTCGGCGAGATCGAGGAGATCGAGGAGATCGACGCCGTGCAGGTCAGGGCGCTCACCCGAGAAAAGTGATAGCGACATTTCACTTCGGTGGTAACGTCGTTGCCGTCACGTTCAGCGCGATCGGCGGAGAGCGGAGAGGTGATGACCGAAGTATCGGAAATACCACTGCACATGCGGCGCGCACAGTTCGATCCGATCGACGAGCTCGGCGAGGTCCGTGACAATGCGGGCGTCTGCCCGGTGGTGACACCTTTCGGCGTGTCCGCCCACCTGGTGAGCCGTTATGACGACGTTCGGGAGGTGCTTTCCGATTCGGCGCGGTTCAGCACCGCCGACCGGCATGCCCTCACGCCCCCGGACGCCGCCGGGCTGACCGAGGAGGAGTACGCGCGAGCCCGGGTGGGAAATCTCCTCACCTACGATCCGCCGGAGCACATCCGGCTGCGCCGGATGCTCACACCGGAATTCACCGTGCGCCGCATGCACGCCCTGCGGCCGCGGATCGTCGAGATCGTCGAGGCGGCCCTCGACGACGTGGAGAGGGCCGGCAGACCCGCCGATCTGGTCTCGACGTTCGCCCTGCCGGTGCCGTCCCTGGTCATCTGCGAGCTGCTCGGCGTCCCGTACGCCGACCGGGCGGATTTCCAGCGGCGCACCGTCGACCAGCTCGACGCCAGCCACCCGCCCGAGCGCCGCCTCGCCCTCCAGCAGGCCAGCCGCGCCTACATGGCCACCCTCGTCGAACGGGCACGCCGCGAGCCGGGCGAGGACATCCTCGGCATGCTCGTGCGCGAGCACGGCGACGACGTGAGCGCCGAGGAACTCGTCGGGATCGCCTCCCTGCTGCTGCTCGCCGGCCACGAGACGACCGCGAACATGCTGGGACTGGGCACCCTGGCGTTGCTGCGCCACCCCGACCAGCTCGCCATGGTCCGCGACGACCCGGCCAGCGTCGAACCGGCCGTCGAGGAACTGCTGCGCTGGCTGTCCATCGTGCACGCGGGCATCCCACGCACGGCGACGACGGCGGTGACCATCGCCGGGAACACCATCGCGGCGGGGGAACACCTCGTCCTCTCGCTGCCCGGGGCGAACCGCGACCCGGCGCTCGTCGACGATCCGGACCGCCTCGACATCACCCGCGAGCCCACCGGGCACGTCGCCTTCGGTCATGGTCTGCACCACTGCCTCGGCGCGCCGCTGGCCCGCCTGGAGCTGCGGATCGCCTACCCTGCACTGCTGCGACGCTTCCCCGGCCTCGCGCTCGCCGTGCCGTACGAGCAGATCGCCTTCCGGCCCTACTCGGTGATCCACGGATTGCAGGCACTGCCCGTCACCTGGTGACGGCCGCGGCCCGTCGGGGCCACAGCCGGGGGTGGGGATCGAGGATCGACGAGGGAGGAGTGCGGTCGTGCGGATCGTGGCCGATCGAGACCGGTGCATCGGCGCCGGAAACTGTGTGATGACGGCGCCGGAGGTCTTCGACCAGGACGACGACGGCCTCGTGGCGCCGCTGGTCGACGAGGTCCACCCGGTCGATCCGGCCAGCGTCGACGCCGCGCGCCAGGCGGTCGCCCGCTGCCCGGCGACGGCGCTGCGCGCACTGGAGGACTGACCGGGCCCACATCCCGACCGAACCTTCGCAGCGGACGCCGCCGCACGGCCTACACAGGGCACATGGGCATCGGGACGTCGCGGTCCGGAGGTTCGTGCGCCTCCTCCGAGCGTAGGTGCGTGCCGAGCCGGTCGATCTCGTACCCGGCGGGGTAGACGCTCGCGATCAGGTCGAGGACGACCTGCGGTGCCCGCTTGTCGGTGGCGTCCCGGGCCGCGTGCTCGCGCGTCGCACGGTGGACCCGTTCCCGGTAGGCGGCGTCGGGATAGTCGTAGCCCAGGGCCGCGACGATGCGGGGATCGGCCAGGCTCATCATGACCTTCTCGACTCGCGGTGCGACATGCGCCGGCACGAGGGTCGCCAGCAGCCGGAGCGCGGATTCGGCGAGCCGCCGGTTCGCCGGCGAGAACCGCACCTGTCGGGCGAAGTAGTCGTCGCGGAAGGCCACCATCTCCTCGACGGTGCCGGGCACGTCCCGGATGTTCATGTGCAGGGCCTGCATGCGTTCGAACTCGACAACGCCGAGCACCTCGTGCTCGGTGAGCTCCCGCCACCCGTACTCCCGGGCCGCGGTGAGCTGGCCGAGAGTGGTCTCGACCGACACGGCCGTGAAGTCCTCCGTGGTGATCGCGTACTTGCGGTGCATCTCGTTCATCCGCCGCAGCGCGTCGCGCCCCCGACCCGGCACGAATCCGTGAGTGAGCATCTCGTGGTGGATGAGCATCTGATCCACCAGCCGTTTGCGGTTACGGAACTCAAGTTCACCGGTACGAATCAGGATTCGGGTCATCCGGGGCGGCGAGATCGTCGCGAAGAAGCCGGTCACGATCTGCGGCAGCAGGGCCCGTTGGAAGTCGCGGTGAAAAAGATGAGTGATCTCGCGGGCATTCTCGGCGGGATCGAGCGCCAGAATCCTGTCCCGTAACGCGTAGGGGTCCCTGTCGTTACTTTCCGTACCCATCGGTCATCGCCTCCGCTCGCCTGCCGGTCGGGCCCGATCGGGCGATCACCGGGCCCCCACCGACCCCATCGATCATTTACTACGACATAATCGAGTGGATGTCCATGGCTCCCCCGGATGGGCGCGAGTCAGGTCCGGGCTCCGGTTCGATGAGTTCGACGAGTTCGACGAGGCTGGTGGACGAGGCGCTGGTGGACGAGGCTGGTCGACGAGGCGCTGGTCGACGAGGTGGGCCCGGTCGATCCTGCCAGCGCCGTCGCCGCACGCTGGAGGACTGACCAGGCCCACGCCCCGACCGCTACCCGTTGCCGATGCGCTGCCCGCACAGTGGCTGCGGGTTGACGACGTCGAAGCGGTCGCCGGTGGCGGCGATGCGCACGAAGTCGGAGCAGCGGTCGAGCTCCCCGTGGTCGGCGGTCATGTTGATCTTCTGCACCATCATGCCGTCGGCGTCGTAGTCGGTGATCGATCGCATGCCGCGCATGTACGATTCCCGCGTCGGGCAGCCCTGCTGGGTCTTCAGGCCGCGGATGAACATGTCCGCGTTGATGTATCCGGCGACCGCGCTGTTCTGACCCGCCGGCTGGATCTCGGGCGAGTAGGCGGCCATCGCCTGCAGGAACCGGTGCTGCGCGGGCAGGTTCCGTTCCAGTGCGGCGAAGGTGAGCTGGGAGTAGCTGCCGGCGAGCTTCTTGCCGTAAGGCGCGAGCAGGCGCGGGTCGTAGCTGACCGCCGAGACGGCAACCTTCACGGGGTGGCCGGCGCTCACCGCCGCGTCGAGCACGCCGGTGTAAAGATCCAGCGGCGAGGCGGCAATGATCGTGTCGGCGCCGGCACCGATGATCTTCCGGGCGACGTCGGTGGCGTTGGTCGAGTCGATGTCATCCTGGATCACCGGGATGCCCGCGTTCTCCAGGCTCTGCCGGACGCCCGCCGCATACAGCTTGGACGCCTCGGTCAGGTAGGTGACGACCAGCGCCGCCTTGGTACCACCCTGCTGGCGCACGAAGTCGGCGAGAGTCGTCGTGCTGCGGCCGGCGTCGGTGACGAAGGTGTAGGTGAACATGTTGGCGTGATCACCCCACAGCGGCTGGTCGGCCACCCCGACAACGGGAACGTGCTGATCGTCGAGGTACTGGGCCGACCCCTGGGAGGCCGCGGTGTACTCCAGGACGGCGAAGGCTCCCTCGCCCACCAGGGTCCGCGCGCCCTGGAGATTGCCCCCGGGGTCGGACTGGTCGTCCTGCCAGATGTAATTGATCTTTCGTCCGTTGACGCCGCCGGCGGCGTTCTGCTCCGCGAGCCGGGCGGTCGCACCGGCCCGGTAGCCCGAGAACTGGGTCCCCATCACCCCGGTGTCGGGATAGAGGATCCCCACCTTGAGAGAGTCGTTCGTCACCCCCGGCGCGCAGGCCCCCTTCTGCGAAGCATCCGAGACTCCGCCGGAGCTACAGGCCGCCAGCATTGTCGCCGCCGCCATCACCGCCACGGCCAATCTCGTCCGCGACACCCGCATGAGCCACCTCTCGACCGTTGTTAGGCCTTACTGAACCGGCGTGGCGAAGCCTGCGCCGTGGTATTCCCACCTACCGGGAAAAGACAGATCGATGGCGTCTCTCCATAAAATTGACCGGACGTTCCCGCGCCACCGATCTACCGGTCGAGGGCGACCTTAAGACGCCGCTCCCACGTGACAGTTTGTATGCTGCCTATCTCCCGAACAGATCTTCTAAATTCTTTCGCCGGCAGCCTATCAGGGAAGGCCTACAGATCGAATGACCAGGGGCGCACCCCTGCCGATCCGAGCCGTCTCTACCAGACCGCAAGCCGCCCGGACAAAATCATTTGCGTGTTGACAGAATCAGGTCAGAAAGTGGATCCCTCCACTTCCCGTGTTGATATGTAGGGCGGGATGTGGGATATCACTCCCGGGGGCTCCCCGGCCGCCTCGCCCGTTTCGAAGCCAACCGGCGACAATCCGCCGACGACTGGGTCACCACGGTGGTCGCACGCTTCGCGCTACGACAGTTCCATCACGTTGCGTAATAATGTGGCGTGCGTCGCGGCCTGAATGGATGCGCGAGCGAGTCCGCGATGCCGGGAC
>NZ_JANEZT010000659.1 GCF_025403405.1 Frankia tisae | reverse complement strand
GCGCCCGAACCGGCATCGCCCGACCCACCGCTATCGCCGGAGGACTCCTCGTCCCGGCCCGGTCCGGAAAGGTGGTCGCTGTTCCCGGACGCGGCAGGCGTCCGGGCCGGGCTGGCCGAGGCCGGGCGGCCGGCCAGCGCCGCCGGCTGCTCGCCGTGCCCCATCGTGGCTTTCGCGCCGACGACGAGGACGACAGCTCCCAGGAGTCCGGCGAGGCCGAGTCGGGCCCGGTAGGGCCGGCCAGCGTTGTCGTTCATCGCAGGGCGAACTCCTCGGTGTGGATCCGGTCATCGGGCAGGCCCAGGGTGCGCAGGCCCCGGACGACGGTCCGCATCATGCCGACCGGGCCGCAGACGAAGACGTCCCGTTCGGCGACGTCCGGCACCGCGGCGTCGAGGAAACGCGCCTCCAGCGGGTCGTATCCCAGCTCATGCCGGGAGCCGACCACCCGGTGCAACGTCAGTCCGCCGGTCTCGGCGAGCACTTCGAGTTCCCGTCCGAGAGCGAGGTCGCCGGCCTGGCTCGCCCGGTGCACCACGACGACGTCGTCGCCGCGGGTCGCGAGTTCCTCCGCCAACGCCCGGACCGGCCCTATCCCACTGCCCCCGCCGATGAGCAGTGACTTGCCGCACCGGGCCCGCCCGGCGGTGAAGTGCCCGAACGGGCCCTCCGCCAGCACCGGAGTCCCCGGCCGCAGACCGGCGAGGGCGCGGGAATGATCACCGGCGTCCTTGACCGTGATGCGCAGCCGGTGCGGGCTCGGGGGGGCGGACAGCGAGTAGGGGTGGGCGCTGAGCAGATGGCCACGGGCGGCGAAACGCCACAGGAGGAACTGCCCCGGCCTCGCGTTCAGCCGGTGCAGGTCGCGGCCGCGGATCCAGACCGAGACCACGCCGGGCCCCTCCTCGACCACCCGCTCCACCACCATCCGGTGCCCGGCGACGGCCACCACCGGCAGAATGAGTCGCCAGACAACCAGGCAGACGGCGACGGCGACGTACATCGCCGTCCACAGCAGCCGGTTGACCGGATGGCCGGCGAACTCGCCACCGGTCGACGTCTGGTGGAAGTACACCAGGAAGACCGCGAGATACACGGTGAGATGCAGCGCGTACCAGACCTCGTAGGACAGGTGCGGCCGGGCGGCCCGGGCGCTGACCGCACCGATCGCGACGAACAGCAGTGTGCCGACCGTGGCCTTCCACATGTCGGGATAGGTCATGATCACGGTGTAGAGCTCGGACAGTGGCTGATGATGATCTGTCAGACCGTAACCCCACACGGTCAACAGGACATGCACGACGAGCAGCAGGACGACGTTCGTGCCCAGGCCGCGGTGCCAGGCCGCCAGCCGGTCAAGGCCGACCGCGCGTTCCAGGACCGGGATCCGCGCCATCAGCAGGAGCTCCAGCAACACCAGATACGTCGCGAGCAGGCCGCAGACCCGGCCGGCGGCGGTCAGGACGAGCCCGGCGCCGTGTACGCCGGTGGCCGCGGTGTCGAACCACCACAAGGCCACCACGGCGACACCCCACGCAGTCAGAACGAGGCGCACGGCCAGCTGGGGAGACCAGCGCAACGGCGCCAATCGCCGACGCCCCGTGATCGGCCCCGGCCGGCCCGGCCGGGTCACGGGGTGCCCTGGGGGGGCGGGGTG
>NZ_JANEZT010000658.1 GCF_025403405.1 Frankia tisae | reverse complement strand
CCCCACGACGTGCCCGCCCCGCCGGCGCAGGCGCTGGTCCGGGCCGCCGAGCTTGGCGTTGGGGTCGTCATGGCGCCCCGCCGTTGGCATCCCAGGTTCGCCGACACCGCGTGGCGCTGCGTTGACCTGGACGATGAGGTTGGCCTGGGCCGGGAGGCTGGCCTGGGCCGTGGGTGGGCCGGCCGGAGCGTGCCTCCGCCGGCCGCCGGCCCCGGCGCGCCCGATGACATCGCCTGCGTCCTGATGACGTCGGGCAGTACAGGGCGACCGAAGCCGGTGGCGATCCCCGGCGCGGCGCTGTGCCACGTGATCACGGCCCTGGTCGACGTGTACGAGCTGCGCCCGGACGACCGGGTGCTGCAGTTCGCCCCGGCCACCGCCGACGTCAGCCTCGAGGAGATCTTCACGACGCTGGCGGCGGGGGCGACGGTCGTGGTCCGGGACGACGACATGATCTCCTCCCCGGCCCGGTTGCTGGCCCGCGCCGCCGAGCTCGGCCTGACCGTGCTCTCGCTGCCCACCGCGTACTGGCACGAGGTCGTCGATGGCATGGTTCGTGACGGGCTGGTCCTGCCGCCGTCATTGCGCCTGGTCACCGTCGGCGGGGAGGGACCGCGAGGGCAGCGCGTCGAGGACTGGCGCCGGCTCACAGCCGGATCGGCGACCCGGCTGGTCAACGTGTACGGGCCCACGGAGACCACAATCGTCGCCACCACCGAGGAGCTGGCCGGCCCGACGGTGCCCGCACCCGCACCCGCACCCGCAGACGCGATCGTCTCGGTCGGCCGCCCGCTGCCCGGCGTGCAGGTCGGCATCGAGGATCCCGACGGATGTCCGGTCGAGCTCGGCGAGGACGGCGAGCTGGTCATCTCCGGACCCACCGTGGCCGCCGGCTACCTCGGCCTGCCCGAAGGTTCCTCTGGTGGTTTCTTCACCGGTCCCGACGGTGGCCGCCGCTACCGGACAGGTGATCGAGCCCGCCGGCTTCCCGACGGCCGGTACGTGGTGCTCGGCCGCCTCGATCGGCAGGTCAAGGTGCGCGGGTTCCGCGTCGATCTGGCCGAGGTGGAGAAGGCGATGCTGGCCGGCCCCGGAGTGCGCGACGCCGTGGCCGTCTACGATCCCGAGTCCGCCGGGCTGATCGGCTACGTGCTGCCGGTGGGAACGCTCTCCCCACCGGATCTGACGCGGCTGCGCCGGCGCCTGAACGAGACGCTGCCCGCGGTGGCCGTGCCGTCACGGCTGTTCCCCGTGGAGTCGTTCCCCCGCACCGACCGAGACAAGATCGACTACGCGGCGCTGGTGGCGCTGGCCGGCACCGCTGCGGCCGCCTCGTCCTCGCCGTCCGCCGCACCCGGGGCGTTCGGGGCGTCCGGTGATCGGCCGGCTGCGACCGATCGCAAGCAGCGGATCTGCGCCGTGGTCAGCGACGCGCTCGACGGAACCCCGGTCGAACCCGACGACTCGTTCTTCGCACTCGGGGCCCACTCGCTCAGCATGGTCCGGATCGTGGCCGGGGTCGCGCGGGAGTTCGGCGTGGAGCTCGCGATGTCCACGGTGTACGCCCGCCCGACCGCGGCCGGCCTGCTCGCCCTCGTGGACCAGGCCGACGCCGCGCGCAGTACCGACCCCGCCCGCCCGACCGACCCGGCCCTGTCTCTTATAC
>NZ_JANEZT010000657.1 GCF_025403405.1 Frankia tisae | reverse complement strand
GACGGTGCCCCCGGCCGGGCAGCACGCTGCCCGGCCGTCGGCACTGCGCCACCCGCTGGCACTGCGCCACCCGCTGGTACCGCGCCCGCCGTCGGCGCCCCCTTGCCGTCGGGAGGCATCACCTGGGTGCTGTCCGCCGCCTGCTCGTCACCATCGCGTCCGTCGTTCACCGGACCATCTCCTGCCATACCGCGCCGGAGCACGCCGTCGCTACGTGGTCTTCCGCCTGACGGCGTCATGCGCCAGGCTCCGCCGGATCGTCGCACGTTCCGCGCATCCGGCAGGCCCACGGGTCCGATCATCCCAGGATCAGGCGTGTCGGATTACCGACCTTCACCGGAAGTGACGGAGAATGGGCACCTTCGGCACCGGCCCGGCGCTGTCCGGCACGGACAGCTCACACCTCTAGCGGCAGCTGCGCCACCCCGGTGTCCCGTCTGACCGGCGCAAGCCGGAAAACGTCGCCGCGCGGCGCCACGAACGCCTGCCAGAAATGGTCCGCGACCTCGTCGGGGCGCAGCGGGCCCGCCGGGCTCACCCGCCCGTCGAGGACGACGGTGCGCAGCCGGATTCCGCGGGCGGCCAGGGTCGGCCGCAGCGCCTCAGCGAGGGCGGTCAGCCCCGCTTTGCCGACGGCCAGGGCGAAGCGGCCGGCCACCGGTTCGGTGCGGGGGCCCGCCGCGGTGAGCATGATCGTCGCGGCCAACCTGTCGTCGAGCAGTCCGGCGGCGACCTGCACGGCGGCCAACGCCCCGGTCACGTTGACCGCGAGGGTCTGGTTCAACGTCTCCGCCGCCACCGTGAGTGCGGCCCCGCGGATGCTGAGCTTGGCGTTGTAGACGAGCACGGTGAGCCCGCCGATCTCGGCGCAGACCCGCTCGACCGCGCCGGCGAGCGCCGGGGAGTCGGTGACGTCCGCGACCGCGCCCACGACGGGGAGCCCGTCTCCGGCCAGCGCGTCGCGCACCCGGGTGAGGGTGTCAGCGGACCGGGAGACGACCCCGAGCGCGAAGCCCTCCCGCCCATATCGGCGCAACAGCTCGACGCCGAAGCTCGCACCCGGTCCGACCACGACGAGGCCGCGCGTCAGCGGCCCAGCAGCCTCCGGCGTGCCCGCGGCGGTGGACGGGCCGCCTGCCGCGGAGGCTCCGGCCGGCTCCGGCGGCGCGCCCCGACGGCGCCCGGCGCCCGGTTCGCGCGGTCCGGTGCTGGTCATATCCCCATCCTGGCCGAGGCTGCGGCCGGACATGTCGGGGATGGCCGGATCGGCGCGCGGCGGGTCGCGACTGGCGAGCCGGCAGGCTGACAGCCCGGCAGGCTGACAGCCCGGCAGGCTGACGGATCTGCAGGCTGGCCCGGCAGGCTGACGGATCTGCAGGCTGACGGATCTGCCGCGTTGCTGCCGGGCGGGCCCGCGCTCAGGTTCGGGCGCGCTCGTCCCGGCCGGCCTGCACCGCGTTGGCGGCCCGCAGCGGGGCGCTGCGCACGTACGCCCACCCCAGGGCGCCGTTGACGAGGATCACCGGGATCAGCAAGAGCAACAGGGCGATGACGACCGCACCAAAAGTCTCCATGTCGTCTGCATACCCACGACCCACGACACCCCAGCCGGTGTGACGCAGAAAACCCCCCATACCCACAGCCCTGACCAGCTTCTCCCCGGAACCGCGCCGCACCCCCC
>NZ_JANEZT010000656.1 GCF_025403405.1 Frankia tisae | reverse complement strand
GGGCGACGCCGGTGAGATTGCCGGGTGAGGGGCCGCAGCGGGTGTTGCGGACGATTGACGATGCGCGTGGATTGCGGGATGCGTTGAAGCCCGGGGTGCGGCTGGTGGTGGTGGGCGCGGGGTGGATCGGTGCCGAGGTGGCGACGGCGGCGGCGAAGATCGGTGCTGTGGTGACGGTGGTGGAGGCGGCGGATTCGCCGTTGCAGGTGGCGTTGGGTGATGAGGTGGGCGGGCAGACCGCCGCCTGGTACGGGCAGTCGGGCGTGGATCTACGGCTGGGGGTGTCGGTGCGGGAGATCGGTTCCGCCGGGTTGCTCCTGGGCGATGGTGAATGGTTGCCGGCGGACGAGGTGGTGGTGGGGGTGGGGGTGCGTCCGGAAACGGGCTGGTTGGCCGGGTCCGGTCTTGGCCTCGACCGTGGGGTTGTCGTCGATGAGCATCTTGCGGCCGGCTGGGATGAGGGCGGAGTCGGGCCGGCCGAACCGCCGGTGGTCGTGGTCGGGGACTGCGCGGCGTGGTGGTCGCGGCGGTACGGCCGGCGGCTGCGGGTGGAGCACTGGGAGTGCGCGCAGGGCAGTCCCGCGGTCGCCGCGGCCACGCTGCTCGGGGGTGAGGCGGTCTACGACCCGGTGCCCTACTTCTGGTCGGAGCAGTTCGGCCGGATGGTGCAGGTCGTGGGGTTGGCGGGAGAGCAGGACACGTTGGTGTGGCGGGGGGATCCCACCACGGTGGCCGAGCCGGCGGCGAAGCGGGCGCCAGGGTGGTCCGCGGGTTGGTTCGGGCCCGATGGTCGTCTTACCGCCATCGCGACGGTGAATCGTCCGATGGATGCGGTTGCGGCGCGCCGGTTGATCGCGGCCGATACAGTCATCGATCCTGCGCGGTTCGAGGATCCTTCCGTCGCGTTGAAGAACCTCGCGGCCGCCGCGTGAGGGGAGCAATACGCCGCTAGTTCCGCTCGCTTCCGTTGATTTTGTTGCGCTGAGTGCGGACCAGATTTCCTGCGCGCTACCGGAACTACCGGAAGATTGTTAGAATGCCCGCGGGCCGGTACTGGCCGGCTCGCGGGCCGCGGCGCTACCGGGTACGGCGCCGCGGCTCCGTCTGGCACCGTGCAGGTCGTTGGCACCATGCAGGTCGTTGGCACCGTGCAGGTCGCCGGCGCGGCAGCTTGCGGGAGTGAAGGGCCGCTCGAGACGCCCGTCTGCTGCGTCTAAATTTAAGGTAAAAAGTACCTTAATGAATGCGTCTCCAGTTGTCGGGATGCAGACCCGGCAGGTAGCGCACAGCAAGGGACGGCCGGACCGGTCCGTCGAAACGCGGACGCGGACTCCGCCGCTGGTGTCGCTCGCTGTGGTCCTATGAGCTGTGGTCCTATGGGGTGGACGGCGTGCGGCGACCCGGGAAGTCGCCGCAATGCCAACGAGGCGAGCGAAAGGTGCGGGTTACCCAGAGAAGTATCTCAGGTACGCGCAACAACACCACACCGACATATCGGGGTGGGTCCCTGCCATGTCGGCCGGATCGTCGCGTACCGTTCTAACTTCCAGCGTGATCGCCGACCCGGGGATGTTTCCCCCAAGGAGCTCATGTCTCTGCCGACGGTTCACTCGACCGCGAGCCGGCGCTTGCGAGTCCACCCCCGCGTCCATCCGTGGACCCGCCGGGTTCCGCGCCCGTGAGCGACACA
>NZ_JANEZT010000655.1 GCF_025403405.1 Frankia tisae | reverse complement strand
CCGTTGCATCGTGCCCGGCCGGACCCGGCCGGCCCACCGGCGCGCGCGGGCCACGTCGGCGGGTGCGTCGCAGTCCAGGCAGGCGAGGGCGTCCGCGCGCACCGCGGTCACCACCTGGTCGGTGAACAGGCCGCGCACCGGCCGGCCGACCGGGTCGGTGGGCAGCACCGCCCGCAGCTGCGCGGTGCGCCAGACCGCGGCGAGGTACTGGCGCCGCCCGCCCGGGTCGACCAGGACGGCGGCGTCCGCCGCGGGTTGCTCTGCACCGCGGCGCAGCAGCTCGATCTCCCGGCCGGTGAGGAACGGCAGGTCGGCCGCGAGGACGGCGACGAACGGGGTGCTGACGGCCGCCAGCCCCGCCACGATCGCCGCGACCGGGCCGCCGCCCGGCGGGTTCTCCCGGCACCACGCCACTTCGCCCTCGGGGAGCTCCGCGAGCTCGCGCCGGGGGCCGACGACGATGATGCGCTCGGCCCCGGCGACGGCGGCGAGCACCCGGTCGAGCAGCGTGGTTCCGCCGACGATGACGGCCGGCTTGTCCCGGCCGCCGAGACGGCGGGCGGCGCCGCCGGCGAGCACGAGCGCGCTGCAGCCGGCCCGCGGGGCAGTCATCCGCCGATCGCCGACATGGGCCGGTCCGGCTGCTGGAAACCGAGCTCGTCGATCCCATGGCCGGCCCTCTTGCCGAGCACCGCCGCCCGCCACAGCGCGGCGAGCCGCTCGTCGTCCGCACCGGCGCGCAGGGCCGCGCGCAGGTCGCTCTCCTGCCGAGCGAACAGGCAGTTGCGCACCTGACCGTCGGCGGTCAGCCGGACCCGGTCGCATTCTGCGCAGAAGGGCGCGGACACGGAGCCGATCACCCCGACCCGGCCCGGCCCGCCGTCGACCTCGAACAGCTCGGCCGGCGCGCTGCCCCGCCCCGGCAAGGGCCGCAGGGTGAACTCGGCTCGCAGGGCGGTGAGGATCTCCGCCGCGGTGACCATCGTCGATCGCTGCCAGCCGTGCTGGGCATCCAGTGGCATCTGCTCGATGAACCGCAACTCGTACTCCTCGGCCAGCGACCAGTGCAGCAACCGGGCAGCCTCGTCGTCGTTGACGCCACGCACGAGAACACTGTTGATCTTGATAGGGGCGAGGCCGGCCGCCGCTGCGGCCCGCAGCCCCGCGAGCACGTCGCCGAGCCTGTTGCGGCGGGTGATCCGGGCGAAGCGGGCCGGCTCCAGGGTGTCCAGGGAGACGTTGACCCGGTCCAGACCCGCGGCGCGCAACGGCCCGGCCAGCCGGACGAGCGACAGGCCGTTCGTGGTGAGCGAGAGCTCCGGCCGTGGCCGCAGGGACGCGAGCCGGGCCACCAGGGCCGCGAGGCCGGGCCGCAGTGTGGGCTCGCCGCCGGTGAGCCGGACCTCGGTCACGCCGAGCAGCCGCACCGCGACGCCAACCAGACGGACGACCTCGTCGTCCGTCAGCAGGCGCGCCGACGGCAGCCAGGGCAGACCCTCCGCGGGCATGCAGTAGACGCACCGCAGGTTGCACCGGTCGGTCAGCGACACCCGCAGGTCCGAAGCGACGCGACCATGGGTGTCGACAAGACTCACCGGTCCAGCGTATAGAGCCCATGCGCCCGAACCCACCGGGCCCTTCGGCCAGGGCGGACGGTCATGCGGACCGACCGGTGATGCCGGCGAGGCACGTCCGATC
>NZ_JANEZT010000654.1 GCF_025403405.1 Frankia tisae | reverse complement strand
ACACCATGATCACCGGTCGGGGGTGGGTCGGGGGCAGGGTGGTGTGCCGGTCGACGGCCGCCCGCGGGCCGGGCCGGCACCATCCTGATCTGCCCGAGGGGTACGTCGCTGTCACCGGATCGACCGTGGAGCCATCATCATGATCCATCGACCGGCATCGCGCATGAAAGATCAGTAGCCGTGACGGGCTGCCCCCAGTGCGCGAACAGGCTCGGTTCGCGGCGGTGTCGACTCGCCCCGGTGGCGGGCCAACCACCACCGGCCGCCCGCGTGCAGACCGCGTAGCGCCCGGCGGACGGCGGGGACCTGGGTGGCGCGGTGCACCTGGTAGCGCCACGGCGGCTGAGGGCCGTGGCGTCCCGCCATCGCGTAGGCAAACGACACCGCGCCCGGTTCGCCACCGCCACCGACGCCGACGCCGTGGTCGATGGCATGGTCGATGGCATGGTCGAGGTAACAGTCGGTCTGCTCGAACCAGGCCATGCTGGTCCGCGCCGCCGCCTGCACCGGGTGCAGCGCCCTGCGGCCCCGGGCGTCGAACGACCGCAGCGCGGCGGTCAGATCGTCGCCGTTGTCGTGGAGGATCTGGGCGAGCATGACCGCGTCGACGATCGCCAACGCCGTCCCGGACCCCAGGGTGAAGTGGGTCGTGTGGGCGGCGTCGCCGAGCAGCACGACGTTGTCGTGGTACCAGCGCTCGTTGGTGATCTCGGTGAAACGCTGCCAGCGCGCGGTCGTGCCGCGGCACTGGCTGATGAGCGCATGGCCGCCCAACGGCTCGGCGAAGATCTTCTCCAGCTCCCGCAGCGTGTCCACGTCACCACGCTCGTCGAAGCCGAGCCCCTCCCAGGTCCGCCGGGTGCTTTCCACGATGCACGTGCTCAGGCCCGCGCTGGACGGGTAGGCGTGGCACCAGATCCAACCCGCCGGGGTCCGTTCGAAGGCAAACGCGAAACTGTCGAGGAGCCGGTCCGTCCCCAACCAGATGTAGGGGTTGCTACCGGTCGTGGCCCTGGTCCCGAACGCGTCACCGGCCGCCTGGCGCACCCGGCTGTTCGCGCCGTCGGCGGCCACGATCAGGTCGGCGTCGGCATACGGACGCAGATCGTCGACCTCGTGGCGGTATTCCACGCTGACCCCGAGCTCGAGGGCGCGCCGCGCGAGGATCTCGAGCAGCGCCGCCCGCTGCATGCTGAAGCCGTATCCGGCGAGGTAGGCCGTGCCCGCCCCCGCGACGCTGATGCGCTGCTCCTGCCAGAGGGTGGACTGTGCCCGGATGTCGCGCGCGCTGGGCGGGTCGTTGCGGAAGAAGACGTCCAGCAGGTTGTCCCAGTAGACGACCCCCCAGCCGTAGGTGGCTCCCGGCGGGTCACGTTCGATCACCGTGACGTCGTGGGCGGGATTACGCAGCTTCGTTGAGATCGCGAAGTAGAACCCGGCCGGTCCACCGCCGACGCAGACGATCCGCATGCCACTCCCCCTGCTCCCCGCCTCCGCCGGTCTCCCGCGGCTCGGCCGGGACCCCGGCGGCGCGGCGCAACGAACGAGAGGGCGGCGACGGCCACACGATTTCGCCGGCTCGCCGCCACCCCGTTCGCCGCTGGGAGATCCTCGCTGGTGGGGGTCGTGATGGTGGGGCGTCGCACCCCTGGGCTGGCGGCCGCGGGGACCGGTCGACCGCCGGACTGTCAGGTGCTGTGG
>NZ_JANEZT010000653.1 GCF_025403405.1 Frankia tisae | reverse complement strand
CCCGGGTGCTCGGCAGCGCCGAGCCCGCGGGCAGGCGGGCACACAGCGCGGTCAGCTCGTCGACGATCCCCGCCTGCCCACCCGGTCCACCCGGCTCGCCCGGTCCACGCGGCTCGACCGACCCACGCGGCTCGACCTCGGCTGCGGCTGCGGCTGCGGCTGCGCTTCCACCGATATCCTCTTTCATGAGAGGTAAGGAAAGCGCATTCGTCGGGAGCAGGGAAGCGCGAGGGCTGCTGTCGGGCACCGCGGGAGTGGTGGCGTTCAGCCTCACGCTGGTCGCGACAAGGGCCGCCGAGCCGGCCTTCGGGGCGCTCACCGTCGGCGCCGGCCGCGCCGTGCTGGCAGCGGGGCTCGCCGCGGCCCTGCTGCGCCGGCGCGGTCTGCCCCTGCTCCCCCCGGACGGACGGGTGGCGACGATCGTCATCGCCGCGACCGTGGTCGTCGGGTTCCCGCTGCTCACCTCGTGGGCGCTCGGGGACGTCCCGGTCGCGCACGCCGCCGTCGTCGTGGGCCTGGCGCCGGCGGCGACGGCAGGGTTCGCGGTGGTCCTGGCCGGGGAGCGGCCGGCCCCGCCGTACTGGGCGGCTCTGGGGGTCGGGCTCGCCGCGGTCCTGGCCTTTGCCGCGGTCCAGGGCGCGGGCCGGCCGCGGCTGGCGGACCTGCTGGTGCTCGCCGCAGTCGTGCTCGTCGGCCTCGGTTATGCCGAGGGTGGGATGCTCGCGCGGCGCGTCGACGGCGCGGCGGTGATCTGCTGGGCGCTGCTGGCGGCGCTGCCGGTCACGGTGCCGCTGGCCGCAGCCGGCCTCGCCGCGCATCCGCCGCGGCACGTGACGGTCGGGGCCGCCGCCGGCCTGGGCTACGTCAGCGTCGTGAGCATGTTCCTCGGCTTCGTCGTCTGGTATCGGGGGCTCGCCCTCGGCGGGGTGGCGCGGGTCGGGCGGCTCCAGCTCGCCCAGCCGGTGCTGACTCTGGCATGGGCGGCGCTGCTCCTCGGTGAGCCGCTGACCCCGCTCGGCGTCGGGACCGCGATGATCGTCCTGGCCTCGGTCGCCCTCGGCCGGCACGGAGTGCACCGGGGGCGGCGCGCCGGGGTTGGGACGCGGCGCCCGTCGATCGGCCGGCGGCGTCGCGCGCTCCGCGAGGCCCACCGAGGGTGGGGTCGAGTTTGCCCTGCCCGCCGGCAAGCCGATATGCAGGAAAGTTTTTCCGGGCGCGATTTCGACGGGCCGAATCCGGAAACGCGGCCGTAGCCGGGGATGCGCCCCTGAACCCGCGCGCCTCCTCGATCCCAGGAATACCGTGCGTCCGCAGTCCTGATAGGCATCGTCGCGTCACCCGGACCGGTGATCCGGCCGGGCCGATGGCACCAATCGGGTGCGCTGTAACCGGCGGTTAATGAGCCGCATCACTTATTCCCTCGCCGGGAAGGTCCACCGCCGCAGCCCGATCTTCCCGGCGGGCGCCGCACGGCCGGATGAGCCCACGAAATGCGCAGCGCTGGCGCCCGCACCGGGGCACGCCGAATCCAGCCTTGTGCCGCCCTATACCTTGTACTGCCCCTGGCCCGGCCGGCCTGATCCGACCGGGCATCGGCCCGAATACCACCCATGGGCCGGCAATGGGCTCGAAAGGGCCTGTCCCCGCATTGGTGGACGGCCCACACGCAGGCCCGGACAGGAACAGAGACGGTGAGGAATGAGAAGAAGCCTGCGTTCATTCGCCGCGGCGGGTACCGCGG
>NZ_JANEZT010000652.1 GCF_025403405.1 Frankia tisae | reverse complement strand
ACGGCCGGCTCAGATCGACACCGTCGATCTCCGCGCCGATGGTGGGCTGCAACGGCCGCACAGCCAACGACGATTGAACGGGTACCTCGACGACAGTAGTCACTGTCTGTCCCTTCGATCGGGGTGACGCGGGTGGATCCGGGTTGGATGGTGCCGGTCAGTAGTGGATGGGGCCCGGGGTGCCGCCGCCGGCGGCGATCGACTCGCCGGTCACGGCGACCGCCAGCGGAGAGGCGAGAAAGGTCACCACCGCGGCAACCTCGTCGGCAGTGACGGCCCGCCCGATGGAGATGCGCGCTGCGGCGGCGGAGATCTGTTCGTCGGACAGCACGACGCTCCCGCCGTGGTCGCCGGTCAGCGTCAGCCCCGGATGCACCACGTTGACGGTCACGCCGTGCGGGCCCAGTTCGTCGGCCAGGGTCTTGGTGAGAGCGGCGACGCCAACATTGCGGATCGAACCGGAGGCCAGGCCGACCTGACGGGCGGCCAGCCCGCCGATGTTGATGATCCGACCCCAGCGCTGCGCGACGAAGTGCGGCGTGACCGCCTGCGCGGCGCGCAGATAGCCGAGCACCTTGACATTGAAATCGGCGGCGGCGTCCGCGGTGGACAGAGCACCGACACCCCCCGGTCCGCCGGCGCCGCCAGGCCGGGCCGCGTTGTTGACCAGGATGTCGACGCCACCGAGTTCGGCGACGGCACTCTCGACCAGGGCCTGGACGGAGGCGTCGCTGGCGGTGTCGGTGACCACCGGGACCACCGTCGCACCACCCACGGCAGACAGCTCCGCGGCAGCAGCCTTCAACACCTCGGCGTCCCGGGCCGCGATGACGACCTGGACTCCCTCGGCTAGCAGCGCGCCGGCGACAGCCCGCCCGATGCCACGGCTGCCACCAGTGACGATCGCCCGTCGACCCGCAAGCTGGAGATCCACTCGTGCTCCTTGTCCGTTGTCTGGCCGCCCGGCCGTCGTCTGGTCGTTTGGTTGTTTCACAGGTGCGGCGAGGTTCGGGTAAAGCCGGCCGCCCGACGCCAAGGCCGGGCCGCTCGGACGCGGCGCACGCCGTCGGGCCGCAGCCGGGCCCCTGGAACCGTAGGCGGGAACCCGACAGGGTAGGTAGGCAGGTAGGCACCCGGACCCGCAGGCAGGCACCGAGACGGGGACGGACGGGCGCCGGGAGTACCGGGCGGGCCCGGCGCGCCGGCCAGGTGGAGCGGCCCGCCCCCGGTGTCGAGCGCAGGCGGGCCCTCCCCTGCGCGGCGGAACCGCCGAGGAAAGCTGCCGGGACGACGATGGGCTACCGGGCGGTTGAGACTGACGGGGCGTTGGGTATCGGCGTCAGCCGTGGCGCTCCGGACAGCTCGCGGACATGACTCGCAGCAGGTCGATGTGCTCGCGCCTGACCAGAGAGGCGATCGTCAACACATCCCCAACATGACCTCGCATTGTCGATCAGTCAAGTGTGGGAATGGGGTGACATGCGCCACATAACGACGAGCAGACCGATGGTGATACACCGTTGACCAGGCGGGTGCCCGACCGCATGGAAGGACCACACCGACATGACGCTCTCCACTCACAATTCAGCCCCGACAGCCCCGACAGCCCCGACAGCCCCGACAGCCCCGACAGCTGAAACGTCCGACGCCACGGTGCCCCACAGTGCGGCGCCCGACGGCCGGCGGGCAAGCCCCTGGGCCGGGCTGGTCTCCCCCGCCGAGGGCGGCGAATGGCCCCGTCCGGTACCGGTC
>NZ_JANEZT010000651.1 GCF_025403405.1 Frankia tisae | reverse complement strand
CGCCGGACCAGGCTGCTGCGCCGGGTGTTCGGCGCCGCCGTGGACGACTCGGGCCCGCCCCTTACCGCGACCTGGCCGGCGGGCGCCACGATTGCCGCGACCCTGGTACTGACCACGGCGGTCGTGGTCAGCCACCAGCTCACCCCGTACCTGATCGTGCTCACCGTCGGCGTGCTCACGGCGCTGGGCGTCGTCCGGCCCCGCTGGCTGGTGGCGGCCATGGCCGTCATCTCCGTCGCCTACCTGGTGCCCAACCTCGCCTACATCCGCGACCACTTCGGGCTGTTCAGCGGCGCCGACGCCGTCACCAACGCGACGAACTCCGGCGTCTACGTCGAGCTGCACAAGTCCGCGGGGAAGATCCTCTACGCCCGGGCCGGGCTCGCGCTGTTCGGCGGCACCTGGCTCGCCGCCGTCGTCTCCGTCGTCGTCCTGCTTCGGCGGCGGGCGATCCGCGGGGTCCTGCTGTGCAGCGGCGCGGTGATCGGCACCGGTCTCGTGCTGTTCCTGCAGACCTACGGCGGAGAGGGGCGGCTACGGGTCTTCCTGTTCTCGCTGCCGTGGTGCGCGATCCTCATCGCCGCTGCGCTGCTGCGCGAGGACTCCCCGCCCCGCCCGCTGCGAGCGGCGGTGACGCTGGGCGCCCTCGTCACCTACCTCGGCCTGTGGCTGTGCGCCTTCTACATCCCGTTCGACGCGAACCACATGACGCGGGGCGACGTCGCCTCCGCCGCCTGGCTCTACGACCACGGCGACCCCCGCATCCCGGTGATGCTCGGCGACGCGGACTGGCCCGGCGACTACAGCCCCCGCTACGCCGAGTTCGCCCGGACCCCGAAGCCGTCCTACGCGCTGCTGGAGGACCCGGTGTTCCGCGGCATCGCGCTTGGCCGGGCACCCGCGACCGAGACCGCCGGGGTGATCTCGACGATGGGCCGGTACAGGCCGCGCGGATACCTCGTGCTGGCGCAGGGCCAGGTGGCCTTCGCCCGCTCCTACGGCCTCGCGCCGGACGGCACTATCGCCCGGATCGGCCGCGAGATCCAGGCCGACCGGCACTTCACCGTCGTCTACCGCAACCCGGACGCGACGATCTACCTGTTCACCCGAGACGTGGCGGAGGCAAAATGAGCCCAACCCGACGAGCCGTGTCCCGGTCGGCGCCGTTCTCGCCGTTCTCGCCGTTCTCGCCGTTCTCGCCGTTCTCGCCGCGCTGGCCGTTCTCGCCGCGCAACCGCGTCTGGCGGCGCACCGCCATCGTCGGGGTCCTCGGGCCGATGGCGATACCGCGGCCCGACCAGCTACGCGACGCCCTGTACCGGCTCGCCGCCGTCGCCCCGGGCACGCCGCTGCTGCGTGCCCTGGACCCGGCGGGGTCCTTCTGGCAGCACGTCCCCGCCGGCGAACTCGACCAGCACATCGGCCGTATGGTCCGGCCCCTCGACGCCGCGCCGCCCGACCTGGACGGCGTCGGCACGCTCGTCTCAACCAGGCTGGCCGACCCGCCGGTCGGTCTGCCGCTGCGGATCTCCCTCGGCGACGAACACGCGCTGGTCGAGATGAGCCACGTCCTCGGCGACGGCTCGTTCATCAACCGCGTCTGGTCGGACCTGCTGCGCTGCGCCCGCGACGGTGGGGTCCCCGAGCTCGCCGCCGGCGCGGGCCCCGCCCTGCCGCTGGTGCGGGCGTTCGCGGCGACCTTCGGACGCCACCCGGGCCGCCTGCTCGACGTCGCCCGCAGCTCCCGACCCCACCC
>NZ_JANEZT010000650.1 GCF_025403405.1 Frankia tisae | reverse complement strand
CCGGCTGACCCACCGCACCGGCGGCCCCTTCCCACGCTCCCCGCCGCCTCCACCCCGCGACCCGGCGGCATTGCGGTGCGGTTTGTACGGTCCGAGACCCGAGACCATACAAACCGCACCGCAACAGGCTCGGTGACCTGACCGGCCGCCGGCGGCGGCGGATACGGTCAGTTACCCGCCGTTGGCGAGGGCATGGATGGCCGGGCGAGGGCGTTGAGGACGGCGACGATCGTCGTGCCGGGTGGGAAGGCGTCGGCGGCGGCGAGGGCGAACAGGGCGTAGAGCAGCTTCGCCTCGTACACCGGTTCCAGGGCCAGCCCGTGGCGGTCGTGGAAGTCGGCGATGAACCGGGCCAGCTGCGGAGTCGACTTCGCGTAGCCGCCGAAGTGGAAGTCGTAGGCCATGGTCCAGGTGCCGGAGTTCGCGCCGAACGCCGCACGCTGGAGGGCGTCGACCTCGTCGGCGAGGAACCCGGCGCCCCGCAGCACCGGGACGCCGAGGGCCCGCTGGCCCGGCCCGAGGCCCGCGGCGATGCCGGCGAGGGTGCCGCCGGTGCCGCACGAGCAGCAGATCACGTCGAAGGGGTGGTCGATCTCGGCGGGCAGCTCGGCGCAGCCACGCACCCCGAACGCGTTGCTGCCGCCCTCGGGCAGCAGGTAGAACACGCCGAACTCGGCGCGCAGCCGGTCGACCACCGCGGGCGAGGTCTTCGCCCGGTAGGCGGTCCGGTCGAGGTAGGTCAGCCGCATCCCGGCATCGGCGGCGAACCGCAGCGTCGGGTTGAGCGGCAGATGCTCCTCGCCCCGGATCACCCCGACCGTCCGGAAGCCGAACAGCCGGCCCGCCGCCGCCACCGCCCGGATGTGGTTCGAGTAGGCGCCGCCGAAGGTCAGCAGCGTGTCGTGACCGAGCCGGCACGCCTCGTCCAGGTTGCCTC
This sequence comes from Frankia tisae, assembly GCF_025403405.1. Classification (GTDB taxonomy): domain Bacteria; phylum Actinomycetota; class Actinomycetes; order Frankiales; family Frankiaceae; genus Frankia; species Frankia tisai. The sequence goes on along the minus strand of NZ_JANEZT010000650.1, from coordinate 821 downwards.
GCAGCTTGCGCCACTTGTTACCGGGGATGTCCGGGTGGATCAGATCGTCCCGCTTGAGCAGCAGGCCGACGCCCTTCCCGATCAGCCGCTCGTCGGCGACCTCCTCGACCGGGGAGGGCAGGTCCGCCGGCACCTCGGCCAGACCCGCCACCCGTACCTGCCCCGTTCCGTGTCTCCGACCGCCGAACGTCAGGATAGCCGGACCCGCCGGACCCGATCCTGATCGCGCCGGCTCACCTCGGCGGCTTCCCGCAGGCGAACTGGGCCGACCACCAGCCGGCCGCCGAGCTGACCACGAGCCAGAAGTGCCGCGGGTCGCCGGTGAAGGCGCCGGACAGCTGAATCGTGCGGGATTCGCCCTTCTCCAGGGTTCCGCCGGCCGGTTGGACAGTCACGCCGGGCGCGGGTGGCCCGACGCTGAGGGGATGTCCGGCGGGCGGTTCGGTGGTGGTTGTGACCGCCTTCCAGCGGGCCGGTCCGAAGGTGGCCTCGATGAGGATCTGCGTGGAGAGGTTGTCGCAGATGATCGGATCGAGTCTCGGGCGGGTCCCGATGACGGTCACGCTGTTGACGTACCGGTCGGAAGGGTTCGTCCCGGGGGTGGTCGGCCCGCCGAGCAGAGCCTGGCGGGTCTGCGGGCCGACGGTGCCGCTGGCAGGCGTGATGCCACGCCTGCCCTGGAAGTCGACGACGTTGGTCCTGGTCTGGTCGAGATAGGCGCCGGTGATCGGCTGCGACGGGTAGCCGTGGGTCCGCAACGCTCGTTGCAGCGCCGCGACGCAGTTGCGCCCGGCGACAGGATCGCGTTGTCCGGGCTTGAG
>NZ_JANEZT010000064.1 GCF_025403405.1 Frankia tisae | reverse complement strand
CCGGCGAACAGAGACAGCTGGATGAACGACGCAGGTCGATCGACAGGCGGCGGGTAAGCCGTACCTGCGGTGACCGGTGAGCCCGCGTCCCGGGCACGGGAATCGTGCCCGGGACGCGATCCGCGGTCGTGGAGCGGCCACTCGCGTGGCGAGTCGCTCCCAGCATGTCGTTGCTCCCTCGGCCGAGGCCCAGGAGACCGGGCCCGCGCTTTGCCGCATCCGCTGGACGCGGCCGTGTCCTCACCCGGGGCACCCCTTCGCGGTGGAGGGTTGCCGGCCAACAAGCCGGGGCTGGACGTTGGCACTCGTGACAGTTGTGATCTTCAGTCAGCTGACCGACCGGGACGAACGTAGCCCGCCATGTCGACTTTGTCTAGGTAGAAGGTTGAGTATTCGGTGGCGGCGACGGTCCGTCAGGACCTGCTGGCCGCCGGGAGCCGCAGTGTGGCCGCCATGCCGACCCTCGTGATCGCCCAACACACTCCTCTGCCCTCCCTGCAAGCGATGCTGGAAGCAGTGCTGGCCGGAGCCAGGGACGAGATGATCGAGGGAGTGGATGCCCGGGTGCGGCCGGCGCTGGCCGCGACGCCGATCGACGTACTCGCCGCCGACCGGCATGCCCTGCACTGGGGCGGGCGTCCTGTCTCCGCCAGATGGCGGAATTGAACGGGCCTGGGTCGCTTTCTCGAAGGTAGTGCGTGGGTGCAGTTCGTCGTTCCCTACGCGGCAGGTGTGTCGGTGCCGCGCAGGATGTACAGGTCGTCGCCGAAGACGGCGGTGATCTGGATCTGGCCGCCGAGGGCCTGGACGTAGCGGGCGATGACGTCGACGGTGGAGACTTCGCCGCGTTCGATCTGGGAGATCCGGCCCTTGCTGACGCCCATGTGTTCGGCGACGTCGGTCTGGGTCAGTCCGAGGTGTCTGCGTCGTTCGGCGAGCCGGCGGCCGTCGATGTATGCCTGGTTGCGTCGGCGGGCCTCGGTCAGGGCCTCCTCACCGCCAGCGTCGGCGACCAAGCCGGCGCGGACGTCGTTCCACCGGGGGAATCTGGTCATGAGCTGCCCTCCTCGGCTTCCCGTTCTTTCACGTACTCGACGTACAGGGTCTCTGCCCGTGGGATCGCCTTGCGGTACCAGCCGGACCAGTCGCCCGACTTGTCCCCGCCGACCAGCAGGATCGCGCAGCGCCAGGGATCGAAGACGAAGATGACACGTATCTCCGAGGAGCCCGCGGAACCCGGCCTGAGCTCCTTGAGGTTGTGGATCTCCGAGCCGACCAGGCGGTCGACCAGTGGTCGGCCCAGGCCTGGTCCGGCGTCGGCCAGTCGGTCTATCGCGTCGACGACGAGCGCCTTGGACCTCGGATCGAGCCCGCCGATCCAGCCCAGGAACTCGCCGGTGACGCGGACCTCCCACTCGTCCACAACAAGAAGTTTAGCAAATCCTCGACGTCTGGATGCCGAGTCGGCAGGGTCGAGCCGGCCGGCTCCTGGGTTCGCTCTGCTGCGGCAGCCCGATCTCGTGCACACGTAGCGTGGTCGAGCGACACATGCGACTTTCTGTAAATTCTTCGACCAGGCGTATTACCCTTGCATCGAAGCAACTATCGGCCGGCCGTACGCCCTGTACGTCCACGGTGCTTCCGACACCACGGGCGCGGTCCGGAGCGTGGAGACGATCGCCACCGGTCTGAAGTGGAAGCGTCTGCGTGAGCCCCTGTCGATCGTCGGCGAGGTGGACGCCACGGGCCACGAGGCCTGCTGGGAGCTCGGGGCCACGGTCGCGGCCAGCCTGATGTCCACGTGACCTGGACCGATTTGGTTGCCCCCGTCGTCGGCGCGGCTGCTAGGGGGCGAGTTCGTCGATCGTCAGGCCGATGTCGTTGAGAATGCCGCGCAAGGTGCCCTTGGCCAGATCGCGGGTGCCGTGCACCGGGACCGTCGTGCCACGCCCGTCCGGGTGTCCGCATGAGGTGATGGTTGCCGTTGACCCTCGCCACCTTGAAGCCGCGCCGCTCCAGTGCGTGGACGACTCGGATGCCTCGGACGGAGGGGACCGGAGGCGTCAGGCCGCTACGGTGACGGACAGCTCTCGGGGAACCCCGAACTCCTCGATCAGGCCGACAAGCGCCTCGCGCAGGTCGTCCAGTGCCTCCTGCTCGGTCGCGCCCTCGCCGTGGGCGCCCACATCGGGACGCAGCTGGGCATGTGCGCACCAGGTGCCGTCCTCGTCACACTCGACGGTGATCGGGACGGTGACCGTGGTGGTGCGCGACGCCGCCATGCACCCACGATATCGCGGACGCAGCCTTCAACACTGATCGCCCGCCGCGATCCGCGCTGCTCGCCTGGAACTCGGCGTCACCGCCGGGTCGCGGACAGCGTGGCCTTGGGGTCGGCTACCATGATCAGATATTTGCCGGTTCACCCGGGGACGACGATGTGCCGATGCCTAGTGTGATCGTGGCGATGGCCGCCGGCAATCGTGTACGCCCGGTCTGGCGTAACGAACTCGGTGGTCTCACCTTCGAGATGACGAGTCCTGCTGGTCGACGTTTCGTCAAGTGGGTGCTGGCTGGAACTCACCTGAACCTGATGGCGGAAGCGTCTCGTCTGCGCTGGGCTGCGCCGTTCACGCCGGTTCCAGTGGTGCTTGGCGAGGGGCGGGACGGGGGCCGGAAGCTGGCTGATCACAGCAGGTCTTCCGGGGCGGAACGCCGTCGACGCGATCTGGAAGGCCGAGCCGCTGCGTGCCGTGCAGGCGATCGGGCGGGGGCTTCGTGCTTTTCGCGAGGCGCTGCCCGTGGCGGAGTGTTCGTTCTTCTGGTCGGTGGCGGATCGGCTGGCCGAGGCGTCAGCGCAGGCGACGACTGCGCAGCGCCGGCGTCGCCTGGCCGATCTCGCAGCAGACGCCCCCGCGGTGGACGCGCTCGTTGTCTGCCAGGGCGATGCCTGTGCCCCGAATACTCTGCTGGGCGAGGACGGACGCTGGTCGGGGCATGTGGATCTCGGCGCGCTGGGGGTGGCGGACCGGTGGGCGGATCTCGCGGTCGCCACCTGGAGCACCGAGTGGAACTACGGCCCCGGCTGGGAGCACGTTCTGCTGGATGCCTATGGTGTCGCGCCGGACGATGACCGGACCGCCTTCTACCGTCGGCTCTGGGAGGTCGGTTCCTGACGTGTCGCTGCCAGACTCCGGTGTTGGAAAGGGCCTCCCGCAGGCAGCGGCGACTAGCGCTCGCGATACGTAGTGTGACCGCGCGACGTACGCGACTTTCTGCAAGTTCTGCGACTGCGTCTACTGTCCGATCCTGGAAGCAGCTGTTGGCCGCCCGTACGCGCTCTACGTTCATGGCAACAGCGACTGGCCGGAGCGATCCGGGGGGTCGAGACCATCGCCACCGGGCTGAGGTGGAAGCGTCTGCGCGAGCCACTGTCGATCGTCGGCGAGATGGACGCTGCCGCAGGCGAGGCCTGCTGGGAACTCGGGGCGACGGTCGCGGCCAGCTTGATGCCCGCGTGATTTGGGCTGGGTTCCTGGTCGACAGCGGACGTCCAGGTCTTCCGCCCGTGCTGGGCACGTCGGCTGTGAGCTGCGTAAGGATGATTCAATGACGGCCGTTTCGCCCCGGTAGGCGACATATGGATACCTGGCGTGGTTGCGGCTACGGCCGCTGGCAGCCGGGTACGGCAGCGGGACCTTTGCGTTCGGCGGGCCCGTCCGCCGGAGAGCCCGAGGCGGCCGAGTGGCCGTCGAGTTCGCGTAGTGATCAGCTAGCTCGCGGCTGAGGCGGTGCGGGCGCCGGAGAAGGGTCGTCGAGCCACCAGGTCGACCGTTCCTCCTCGTGCAGACCCGTGAGAGTGGGATACCAGGTGCTGTTTGCGGAGAAGTAACTCCTCATGGTCGGCGACGAATTGAAGAGGTCCAGAATCCATGCGCGCCAGGAATTGAGATCCTTCCTGGAGTATTCGATCTTTCGATCCCAGATGCATTCCAGGATGTCGAGGCAGAACTCGGTTATCGCCAGTACCTGGCTGCGGTCCTGGTGTGTGGAATTCTCGGGGATCGGCTTGTTGTTGTAGAAGTGGGGTCGCCACTGGGGATACTCGATAAAGACTCTGTCGATTTGGAGGACTAGATCGGTTGTACTGTTGTAGGTCGTGACCGTCCGATTGCGCCTGGCATCCGATACGGACAGTGTCGTCGCGCCGATGGAAAGTATCAGCGCGACGACCGCGACAATGTTTGAGATGTCCATCCGAGGTCACTTTCCAGATGTCGCTATGACAAGTGGGTGGTCGGGAGGGAGGTCGTAGCCTTCTTCGTACAGCGCTCGAACGAGGTCGGTCAGCTCGTCGCCGGTCGGCGGATCCGGCCGGGCGGCCGGTGCCCACATCAGGAGCATCGGCTGTTCTCCGTCTCCCTGGAGGAGTGGAACCCGGAAGTCAGTGACGGGCAGCATTCGGGCGCCTCTGTTCTCGTAGAAGCAGATACGCCTCCGGCGTGCGGCGACCGCGCCTGGACCGATATCCGGCTCGTCAGGGTCTTCGACCTCAAGGACAATCGCTGAGACGTCCTGATGGCGCTGGACGTCGGTACAGATCTGATACCAAAGTTCGCCCCCGAATCCGCCGCCGCGGTGCCTCTTCTCGATCGCGATGTATTCAAGAAAGAAGGTCTGGACCGACTGGAGAACGTAGGCCGAGGCAAAGCCAAGAACGGTGTTCTCGTCAAGTGCGACGTAAGCAACGCGAATACCCGCGTTGATATCCCTCAATATCTCCCCGAACGGCATCCGCTCGCCCGCGGGGAAGGCCTCCAGATAAATTCTCTCAACCGAACTCGCCTGAGATGGCTCGAGATCAGACAGCGTCGTGACCCGCATACCTCGCATACTAGCTGGTTTGGCGGCATCCCCGTACGGGTTACTACGGAAGTCAATACTTCGACCTGTTTCTGATCATGGCAGGCTTCGGGTAGCGATCGCACTGGATGATGTTGACTGTCCTCGAGTAGTTCTCGAGAACGTCGTTCGCCTCGCCTCGCCTCGCCGGAACGGCCGGCCGTCGCGCCATCAACCTCGACGTCGACGGCCATGCTTGACGCTGCTGAACGAGGGCGACGGTGTGGTCGCGGCGGCCGGTGAGCTGATCACCGCAGGGTGCTCAACGGGATCTCAGTTCCGGGAACGGACCGGTGTGTCCTGGCCGAACCTGCCCGAGCGGTACGGCCCCGTGGTGGACGATCCGCCCAGGTGGCGACGTCGAGCCCGCTCGGCACGGTCGACGAGTCAGCCATCGCGCGTGCGGAGAGTCTCGGTATCGACGAGGTCGCGACAGTTGACCGCGCCGCAGTCCCCGCGGGGGCGCGGCTGGCCGGTGACCCTTGATCTGGAGCGTCAGGCCTGGGGCCGAGCGAGGGAGGTGCGCCATGACCGCGGAGATGGTCGCTCCCGCCTGGATGCACCAGCAGCTCGCAGCAGAGCAGTACGACTCGCTGTCCGAGGAGCAGAGCCGGGGTATCGAGATCCTGAAGATCAGGGGCGACGATACGCTACGTAGTCGCTCGATGCACCTGACTTTCCGTAAGTTCTGCGACACCGGGTACTACCCGATCTTGGAAGCTACGGTGGGCCGCCCCTACGCCCTGTACGTACATGGCTACAATGACACTGCCGGCGCCGTCCGGGCCGTTGAGCCGATGACAACTGGCCTGCGCTGGCGGCGATTGCGAGAGCCGGTGACGGTGATCGGTACGCCAGAGGCGAAGGGCCAGGAAGCCTGCTGGGAACTGGGCGCCACTACCGCCGCAAGCCTGATGCCGGTCTGATCGACCGGGCGCTGGGCGCCACCGCCGCTGTGCGTACCGTCGCCGGAGAACCCGGGACACCACCCGGCTGTCCCGGCCCGGCCTCGGAGCCGTCCGGTCGGCTGAAGCCGTTGACCCTGCCTACGCCGGATCACCGAGGCGGACAAGGTTCTCGATTTCGGCGAGCTTCGCTGGCGGCAGGGTGCTGACCCGTTCGGCCAGGTCCTCTCTGGTCATCGAAAGGAGCCAGGTGCAGGGGACGACGCCTGGACGCGGAAACGCGACGCGCAGGACGCCCTCGAAGGGAAGTCCTTCGGGAGTGCCAATCGCAACCTCCGCGGCCACGCCATCGATGGCGGTGCCGGCTGGGGGGACCACTTGCATGGCCAGGAATCCGGACTCGCCCTCAGCCGAGAGGAGAACTACCGGCCGTCGTTCGCCGAAATCCACCCACCAGACTTCGCCAGCCCGCATCCGCTCTCCTGTCGCCGCTCGGTTAGCGTCCCGACAGGGCGCTGTTCGCTGGTTTTCCTACCCATACGTTAGCAAGGGCGCCGCGACCAGATTTACTACCCGTGTCTGGAGGCCACGATCGGCCGGCCGTACGCGCTGTACGTCCACGGGAACAGCGACACCACGAGCGCCATCCGCGGCGTGGAGACCATTACGACCGGCCTGAAGTGGAAGCGCCTACGTGACCCGCTTACCGTCCTCGGCGATCTGTCCGCCGCCGACCGTGGGGGCATGCTGGGATCTTGGCGCCGCCGCTGCGACGTCGCTGATGACGAACTGACGGGACAGCCGGCGGAGCTTGCTCGGCCACGTGATGGGCCGAGTGCACTCGTCCGAACGGCGACGAAATGTTCAGGGCGCGGCAGACCGTACTGGAGAGATCGTGCGCCCCGCCGCCGTGGTCAGGCGGGCTGCCTGGTGCCGCCGGGCAGCATGGAATTAGTACCCTGGGTGGGCGGTCCGCGAGGCTAGCACGTCATGCAGAATGTTGACGCGTCGCTGCAGGTAACGGGTTTGCGAGCCGAACCAGCCGGGTGCCCAGAACCAGGACGTGAAGACACCGACCCGGGTTGGTGAGCCGACGAGCGCATGTGCGGCGTTGAGTCGCTTGGCGGTGGTGCCGAGGCCGACGAGGCCCTAGAACGGGATGATCTGGTTCCACCACTGGCTGTTCGCCCTGCGCGGCTGGCCGAGGATCGCGGACAGCTCACTGTTGATCCTGGCGTACCAGATGAAGTAGTAGATCGAGAATGTGATCACGCAGAGCCACCACAGGCCCCACGCGCCCTGCTTGCGCGGGACGGGGGCAATAGCGCCGATCGGAGGCTGGGCCCAGGCGACGGCCTGGCCGGGCCGGGGTGACAGCGGCGGGTTCGGTATCTGAGCCTGCCACAGATCGGCGCGCGGCGCAGTCTTCTGCTCACTGTCCGTCGGCCAGTTTGTCTCAGTCATGGGACCCCCGTATGGATCGTCATGATCCTTCCTGGAAACCAGAAGATCTCCGGCGCTCCGGGGCGTATCCCGCACCGCGAAACTGCGGATAGCTCGAGGGGTCTTGGAGCCTGACACCGACGTCGACCGCCCCCATGCCTTCTGTACCGACGGCACCAGCGACATGACCGGCGTGGTCTGCAGCGTCGGGATCATTACGACCGACCGGCCAGGTAGGGCTCGGAGGCGGGTGGGCGACGCGGATCAGCCACCGGCTGGTCCAGCCCCGGAGGAACTCGCCGCCTTTTCGCCGGGCCAGGCCGTCGGCGGCCGCGGCCGGGTTGGCCTCGACTCCTCGTCGGTGGATCCCGGGCGCAATAGGTGCGGGCGGCGAACCACAGTCCGTCGGCGTACCGGCGATTCCCTGATGCCCGGGTGACTCGGGTGGCACCCCACGGCGGCGCTACCAGCGTCGAACCTCTGTGCGGGCCGGCGACGCGGGCGGAAGCCGAGTGCCGCACGGCTGTTGTGTCTGGGATGATCGGGGCATGGACGAGACGCTCGCTACCAGCGCGACGCTGTCGCCGTGCTGCGGCAGGCGGGCGCGCAGTTCGCCTATCTGCACGGCAGCCGCGCCGTTGGGTGCCAGCGGGCGGACTCGGACATCGATATCGCCGCCTTCTTCGGCGGCCCGCGGCCTCCGAGTGCCTTCGACATACTCCTGCCGCCCGGCGTCGACCTCCTCGTCCTTGACAGCGCGCCGCTCGAGCTCGCCGGCAGGGTCGCGGCCGGCGGGCGGCTGCTGTTCGAGGACGACCGGGCCGCGCGGGTGCACTGGGAGGCGATGACCAGAAAGATCTACTTCGACGAACTTCCACGGATCACTCGGGCGCACCGCGAGTTCGCCGCGGCTGTTCTGGACCGGAACGCGTAGCCGGTGGTCGACGAAGTCCGGGTGCTACGCCTCCTCCGCGCGATCACCGACGATGTCGATTCCGCGTTTGTGGAGCAGGGTGGCGGTCCTGAACTGGGTGTGGGCGGCGTTGGCTGTGACGATGGTTCGTCCGCGCTTGTGTTTGAGGTTCTTCACCAGGTTCTCGACCTGGGTGATCTCGTTGGTGCCGTTGGGGACCAGGGTCTGGGCGACGACGACGCCCTGTTCGTGGATCATGGCGGTGAGCAGCGTGGCCTGTGTGTTCTCGGTGGTCCAAGCGCCGCGTAGGACCTTGCCGTCCAGCGCGATCACCAGGTCTCCGTCGCGGTCACGTGTCGCGCATTCGTGCAGCCAGGCGCCGACGATGAGGTCCAGTAGGTCCGCGTCGACGTTCGTGAGGACCTCCCGGATGGTGGACTCGCGCGGTGTCAGGTGAGCCGCGCAGAAGTAGTCGTAGGGTGCACCGAGTTGGACGAGTAGGCGTTGTGGAAGGTCGGCTGCTCGCCTGCCGGTCTGGCGGTAGTTCGCGGCTCCGGCGAGTGTGGCGACGACCGCGACAGCAAGTACGAAATGGAGGTCGTACATTTTCCCGCGGGCCGCGCGGAAATCTTTCACCTGGCGCAGCACTCCGAGAAGTCTACTGGCCTTATTCTCGCCGGTCTGGCATGATCGCACGCGGTGGCCTTCTTGCTCGGGGTTTTGTTTGGTGGTACTTTCATTATCCCGAACAGAAGGACACTTTTATCACTACGATTGATCAGTTTTCAGATAATTTGACGGCCAGGGCTTGCCGGTCGCGTTCCAGCGGATTCTCTAGGTCGGTGCGCGGCGTGCCGGGTCGATTTATTGAGGCGAATCTCGGTTGAAGGGCGTAGGGATAGCGCTGACGCGTGCTATCCGGTCCAGGGCACCTTCAGATGTCGCCGCGAGGCGGCTACATAACGTAGCAGATCGCAACCTTGGGTGATCTTCCCGTAGCTCTGAGTCAGGCCCGGACCGGCGACGCGCCCCAGGTCACGGCCGGCCTGCGCGACCTGGCGATCGCGATCCTGCGCCTGACCGGCACCACGAACATCGCTGAGGGAATCCGTCACCACGCGCGGCGGCCTGAACGAACACCAGAAACGATCAAAAGGCTTGCTTGTCAACCGGCAACTTCGCCGGGCCCCCGGCTCAACCCGGCTCGCCGCAGGTCGTCGGCGGGATCGTGCGAGGATGTGGCTCATGTTCGAGACCGCGGCGAGCGCGGATGGGGCGACCGACCCTCGGTGGGACTTCTTCATCTCCTACGACCTGGCCGACAGCGAGTGGGCTGACTGGGTTGCCTGGACATTGGAAGCAGCGGGTTACCGGATTCTTCTGGAGCACTGGGATCTCGTCGCGGGCGCAAACCGGCACGTGTTCCTGCAGGAGGGCATCGCCGATTCTGCCCGGACCCTGGCCATCGTCTCCCAGCGCTATCTGCGCTCGGTCTACGGCGGCACCCAGTGGCGGGCCGCGTGGGCAGCAGATCTTCTGGGCGCCGATCGGAAACTCATCCCGATCCGGATTGACGACTGTGACCCTCCCGAACCGCTGCGGTCCGTCGTCGCCATCAATCTGGTCGGGCTGAGCGGAACCGACCCCGGCCCATGGCTGCTCAAAAACATCTCGGTCGCGGTGACCGGTCAGCGGAATCTGCCGCCCCGCACGCCCGTCTTTCCACCGCGCGGCACGGATGAGGACCAGGCCGGCGGCAGCCCCCAGGCATCGCCGCAGCCTGACCTGACGTCCACCGAACCCGGCCCGACGCTGACGTCCACCGTGGTCATGCCTACCGAGGTCATTCCCGCCGTGGCTGTCTCCACCGATCCGCGGTCAAGGGGGCTGATCCGGCCGCGGATGTGTCTCAGGCGGCAGGTTGGCCGGGCCGTCGTCGGGACGGCTGGGGTCGCGCTGGAGGCCGCGGGCATCGGCGTGCAGTCCGCGGGCCGCGCCGGTGTCGTCGGTGTCGTCGCGGGTGTGCTGGCAGTGGGGGTCGCGAGTGCGGTGGTCGTCCGCTGTGCGCTCGCGTCTCGCTGGGCGCCGCCTGCGGTCGAGATGCTGCTGGCGTGTTCGCTGGGTCTGCTCGGCGCGACGGTCGGTGCCGAGGCGCTAGCCACCGCCGGCATGGCGCACTCGGCGCTTGCCGTGGTCGTCGAGGCAGGGGCCGCCGCCACGCTGGTGTACGTGGTCGCGCGACCTCAGCAGGCCGCGCCGGTGATGACCGCGCAGCCCACCACCACTGCGTCCCTCGCGCAGCGCACTGAACCGGGTGGATAGAGTCGTCATCGGCCTCCGGGGGGCGGCAGGGCGGAGCGGGGGACGAAGCTCGATGTCGAATGTCGAACTATCGGCGCGGGGCGGCCGTGGCTACTACCGGGCGATCGGCATGACACTCGTCGTCGTGGCGGCGCTGGCCGTGGTCTTGGGGGCACAGGCACGGCCAGGTTCGGCGCGCAGGCTCGGCAAGTGCCCGGTCATCGACATCTTCGCCGGCCAGGGCGGATCGTCAGTCGGCGCCAGAGCGACGCCCTATGACCAGTACGCCGCCGTCATCCAACGGAACATCAAGCGGCGGTACCCCGGGTCGGCCGTCTACGTGGTCGCGACGCCGGGAAGCGCCTTCAACGTCTCGGCGCTGGCCGACTCGACGGCCAGCACCTGCTGGCTGGCCTTCGGCGGCATGGGCACGTCGGTGGACGCGGCCATGGCCGTCTATCAGTTCGAGGGGCAGAGGGTGACCACGGTGCGGACCGTCGGCCCGCTCTGGCTCGACTTCATCCAGGTGGTCGTCCGGGCGCCGGACGGCGCGTACCCGAACGACCGGCCGATGACCGAGCTCGCAGACCTCTGCCAGCCGAACCGGGTACTGGAGACGGGGCCGACGTCGTCCGGAACGGAACGCATCGGCGAGATCCTTCTCCACCAGCTCCGATCCCGGAGCCCGACCTGCAACCCGCAGATAAGAAACAGCAGCCTGACCGATGCCGTCGACGCGGTCCGCCGCGGACGTGCTGACGCACTGTTGTGGTCCGGGGGAGCGCCGACCACGACCATCGCCGCGGCCCTGCGGGACCCGGCCGGCCGGACGCTCACCCTGCTGCCGTTGGATGAGGGCTACCTCAAGGGCATGCAGATCGAGTGGAACAACAAGTACCCGGCGCTGCACGGCGGCGACTATCGACAGTGGACGCTGCAACGGAACGACTATGCGGGGCTGAACCCGACGTACACGATCGCGTCGTCGAACGTCGTGCTGGTGAACAAGGCGGCCGACGCCAACCTGGTCAAATTCGTCGCCGACCTGCTGGTGACCGACCGGCAGGAGTTCGAGGCGGCGCTGTGGGGGTCCGACCAGAAGGGCCGGCATTTCCTTGACCCGAAGACGGAGATCGAGGAGAACCAGCTCTACTGCACCGTCACCCTGCACAAGGCCGCCGCTGACTATTATCTGAGCCATCTCGGTTTCAATCGGAGCTGTCTGGGGCCCTGACCGAGCGGCCTGACTCGCAGACCGCAGAGGGCGATCGACGCAGGGAATCCGGCCGGTCGTCGACGGTAGCCGTCGCGCACCTGGCCGAGGAGGCTGAGTAGCGTGCGCCCGGAATGGGCGTCGATCTCGTCGAGGAACAGGACCAGGGGACGTGGACATATTCGCGCCCACGCGCCGAAAGCGGTCGCGAGCAGCCCCTCGTCCCATGCGTCCAGCCAGGTCTGCGGGCGCAGGTCGACCGGCGGAGGTGTCGTGAGGCGCCCACGAACGCTCCTGGCGAGGTTGACGCGATGATTCATGCGCCGTGCATGAACGGATGGTAGGGTGGATATATGAGTGAGTCTGCCGACGGGGGCATCGTCCAGGTGCGCGATGTCGATCCGACGACGCTCGCGGTCCTGCGCGAGCGCGCCAGATCGCTCGGCCAGTCGCTGTCCGGGTACTTGCGGGACCTGATGGATGCCGACGCGGCCACGGAGACCAACGCCGAGGTCATCGCTCGCATCGCCCGTGACAGGGAACCGGTGGGGCTCACCATGGACGACATTCTCGCGGCGCGCGACGAGGGGCGGCGTTGACCGTCACGTACGTGGTTGACTGCTCGCTCGTCATTGATGTGCTGTCGGTCCGCGAGGGCGACGAGGTGCTCCGGCAGCGCCTGTCCGCCCCGCGTACGCTGCACGCCCCGCACCATCTCGATGTCGAGGTCGCGTCAACAGTCCGCGGGCTTGCCGCCGGAAAGAAGATTACTGACCATCGCGGTGAGCAGATGCTGGCTGACTACGCGCGCCTGCGGATCACCCGTCATCCGGTCTGGCCCTACCACCCCCGGATGTGGGAGCTGCGGCACAACCTCGGCGCCTACGACGCCGCCTACATCGCGCTCGCCGAAGCACTCGGCTGCGACCTGCTCACAGGCGACACCAAGCTCAGGAACGCTGTCGGACACCGCGCGACGGTCATCGTCACCGGGTAGCAGAAACGGGCACGTTTCCCCAGTACGGCAGCAACAGTGGTCGCGGGTGGCCTCACCTCATGTTGACAGGTAGGGGTGGCCGGCCACCCCTGGGGTGGCCGGCCACCTGCGAGCCGAGGGCGGAGCCCACCGAGCGGACGAGCGCGTTCACGTCGGCGGCTTGCCTGGTCATCGCCGCCCGCCGGATTCCCGAGTCCCTCTCCTCCGGCGTCGGTTGTCCGAACCTATTCGGGATCCTGAGCGTTGACGATTCTCGTCGCCTCGGCGTTGGTCAGGTCGTAGTGCAGGAAGTCATGATAGAAGGTCCTGGTTTCCTGGACGATGTCCAGTCCGGTGAACAGGTCGGGGTTCAACGTCTTGGCCGCCCATTCGACCTGCAGGGCCTCCTCGACGCCGTACCGGTCCCAGAGGAAGGCACCGGTCGGGTTGATGTGGGCCCGCTTGTTGCGGATCGCAGGCTGGTTACCCCAGAACGGATCGGCGGCCAGTTTTGCCAGCGTCTGCTGCGCGGTGTCGGTACCGGTGATCGTGCTGCCGGCAAAAACGATCACATCGGGATTCCAGCTGGCGATGGTCTCCTGAGTCACTGCCTTGCCGTTGCCGCTCACCTGGGCGGCGTTGCGGCCTCCGGCCAGGGTGATCCACTGATCGATAATGGTGTTGGTGCCGTCAACGGTCAGCGGGTTCAGCGACTGAACATGCAGCACCTTGGGCCGCTTGTCAGCCGGGATCGGCGCGGTTTTCGTACGAACCTGGGAGATCTTGCTGTCCAGGTAGGAGTTGTAGCGGCTCGCCTGGGCCTCGGCCGCCGGCCCGAGCGCCTTGGCGGTCGTGTTGACGACCGACTTCAGGCCGTCGAACGTCTGGAAAGTCAGCTGGGCCACCGGGATGCCCGCCGCAGTGATCTTCGACCAGTCCTGGGTGCCCGTGCTGGTGAACAGCATGTCGGGACGTGCCTGCAGGACTTCCTCTGTGTTGACTGTCGTGCCTCTGAACAGGGTCTTGGCTTTCTGCATCGTCGGGTTGATCTTATAGAACCACGGCACCAGGTCCGGCGTCAGGGAAGTAGCGATGATTTTATCGCCGCTGCCGAGCATATGCACGATCTCGTTGTGCGCGGACCAGCCATCCGCGATCCGGTTGATTGTGGCCGGGACCGTCACCTTTTTGCCGGTAGAATCGGTCACCGTGCGCGTTGTCGACGTGGCCGGCGTTCCCGCACCGGCGTTGGTGGTACTGGCCGACCCGCTACTGCAGCTGGTGAACAGCAATGCCAGGATTCCGGACAACGCGGCTGCGGCCATCCCGCCGCGCGGTCGCCGCGGCCGGGCGATCGGACCGGCTGTTCGTGGTCCGCGAACACTTTTCATCGGTGGCTGCCTTCGCATTGGCAGCTCGGGGAAATCGCATGCGGCGCCTGGAGTGCCGGAAAGTGCTCGGCGTAAATTTCGAAATTAGCCCTCACGGCGCGTGAAGCTAGCAGCGAGAAAACTGGGCTGTCAAGAAAAGCGTGTGCTGTCTCGCTGCCGTGAAGGCGAGGTTAGTGCGTGGTTTCGATGACCAGCGGTGTCTATTGTGGTGGCGCTCTGTGACAACGGAGGAAACTGTCCGTCGCCTTTTGCGAAAATGGTTCGACCTCGTTCACGGTTAGCAGGGATGCGTGCTCGTGGTTACCGGATAAAAGTTACATATCGGGCATTCTGCCTTCCGGATCTCGATGGAGTCCGTTTCGGTAAGTGACTGATCACCGTCGTGGCGACGCATCGACCTACCGCTTCGTGTCAGACCTGTTACGAGAGGCGGCCGCCAAGAGATCCGTGTCCGCGTGCAACAGGGCTCTGGGTAGACGTAGATGCGGCATTTTATGAGGATCATCGCCGCAAATGCGTAAGATTTTTTAGAGGCAAGAGAAGGGCTAGGGCTACTCAAAAAACTACGTTGAGATGCATATCGACTACTTATAATAGCTACGGAAGGTTGCCTGCAGTTTCTTGGCGATACGGTCGGGGCCAAGGCATGAGCGCCCACGGGGACGCTCGGTGAAGGCCAGTCGGTCGGAGGCGGTCGGGGACGGCATTCCGGTCGTCGCCACCAACAATTAGCTGGAACACCGTGGTTGGCCGACCGGGCATGATGGACAGTCGAGTAGAAATTGCATCGCGGTCTACCTTCAAGCCAGCCGGGAAACGCCGCCGGTCCGTCAACGCCGCGGACGGTGCCTCGTGCATGAAGCGATGGGCGTTCCCTTTCGGTGGGCGTGAAAGTTCGCCTCGCCTACCGGGAACCGAACGGCTGGAATTCTCGATACCACTGCTTCGGGGATATGAAGGAAGCCGCCGGCTACATGGATGCCATTCATCATCTCGCCGGCCACGGCGCTGCTGGGGCGCGTCTGGGTGCATAGCCCGTGCAACTGTCCCTGACTGGCGCCCACCTTCTCGTACGAGGGGGTGGGCCTTAGCTTGGTAGGGTACGCCTGTGTCGAAGATACTGGTAGTCCATCACACCCCGTCCCCGACCATGAACGAGATGCTGGAGGCTGTTCTGTCGGGCGTTCGGGCGGATGAAATTGAGGGAGTGGAGGTTGAGGTACGGCCGGCGCTATCGGCTACAGCCTCGGATGTTTTGGCTGCCGACGGATACATTCTCGGTACTCCGGCCAATATCGGTTATATGTCGGGGGCTTTGAAGCACTTTTTTGACGGCGTGTATTATCCTTGCCTCGAAGCAACCGTTGGTCGGCCATACGCCCTCTACGTCCACGGAGGCAGCGACACCACGGGCGCCGTGATGTCGGTAGAAACGATCACTACGGGTCTGCGGTGGAAGCGTTTGCGGGAGCCGCTGACGGTAGTAGGAGCGCTCGACGCGGACACCCGCGAGGCATGCTGGGAGTTGGGCGCCACCGCGGCAGCCAGTCTCATGGGCACGTAGCGCAACCACCCGACGCACGCGACTTGCTGCAAGTTCTGCGACCAAGCCTATTGTCCTTGCCTATCGTCCTTGCGTGCAAGTAAGCGTCGGGCGGCCGTGCGCCGGGAGAGCCCGTGCCCTGGCCGCACCTCCTCTCCTGTGTCGGCCTGCGCGTGCCGCGCTCGCGTGCGCTGGCGGACGTCCCTGGGATCTGCTGAGCGTCGCGGACGTAGGAGCAGGTCACCCGCCTGTCCGCCGAATCAAGGCGACTGCCCGCTGACGCCGACCTGCCTCACGGCCGGCCTGATGCCCGCATGACCCGGGCTGAGCATCAGGTCGACGTGAGAGCGGCAGGAAAGCAGACGGTGGCCGGCGGGTCCTTGGCGCCATGTGGCGCCGGGCGGTGACCCGTCGTGACGGTCTTGACCTGGAGCGTGCTCGAAGTTGGAGACTGGGGTGTCGGCACGGTGCCCGTCTCACGGTGGCGCCGACTGATCCCTCATCGGAGAGGAATTCATCCAGGATGCAGTTCACTCAACTCGGCCGTTCCGGTCTGTCTGTCTCGCGCCTGTGCCTGGGCACGATGAACTTCGGTCCGCTGACCAACGAGACCGATTCTCGTCGGATCATGGATTCGGCGCACGAGTACGGCATCAACTTCTTCGACACGGCCAACGTCTACGGCCTGCGCTCGGCCGGTGTGTCGGGCCTTGGTGAGGGGGTGGGCCACACCGAGTCGATCGTCGGCCGCTGGTTCGCGCAGGGCGGCGGGCGCCGGGAGCGCACCGTGCTGGCCACCAAGGTCTACGGCGCCATGGGGGAGTGGCCCAACGAGGGCAGGCTGTCGGCGCTCAACATCCGCCGTGCCCTGGACGCGAGCCTGGCCCGCCTGCAGACCGAGTATGTCGACCTCTATCAGTTCCACCACGTCGACCGTGCCACCCCGTGGGACGAGATCTGGCAGGCCATCGACGTCGCCGTCACGGCTGGCAAGATCCTCTACGTCGGCAGCAGCAACTTCGCGGGCTGGCACATCGGCCAGGCGCAGGCTGCCGCGGCCCAGCGCGGGACGTTCGGTCTGGTCAGCGAGCAGCCGATCTACAACCTCCTCACCCGGGAGGTTGAGCTGGAGGTGCTGCCCGCGGCCCAGCACTACGGCGTGGGCATCCTCCCGTGGTCGCCGCTGCAGAGCGGGCTGCTCGGTGGCGTGTTGCGCAAGGAGCGGGAGAGCAGGCGGCGCCTCGAAGGCCGTGCCGCGCAGACCCTGGCGGCCAAGCGTTCCCAGATCGAGGCCTACGAGGACTTCGCCGCCGAGCTCGGCCACGAGCCCGGTGACGTCGCGCTCGCCTGGCTGCTGCACCAGCCGGCCGTCACCGCGCCGATCGTCGGCCCGCGCATCCAGCAGCACCTTGACGACGCTGTCCGGGCGCTCGACGTTCGCCTGGATGAGAAGGCGCTTGCCCGGCTGGACGAGATTTTCCCGGGCTACCGGACCGCCCCCGAGCACTTCGCCTGGTAGCAGAGACCGCCCTCTGCGCCAGCCACTGCGCGCGCGTCTGTGCAGGGCAGGAGTCGGACCGTGGGCGCTCGGCGCCAGGTGGCGCCGAGCGCTGTGCGACCCGTGGTGCGACCCCGCGGCGCATGCGACATCTCTACTACCCGTAGCTCGTCTCCGAGCTGGGCGAGCTTCCGGCGCCGGCGGCCGGCATCAAGAGATAGGTCCAGCCGAGCACCAGGCATACCGGTGGAAGCAGCAATAGCCCGGCCGTCCGTGCCCTTCCCCCGCCGAAGGCGATCGCGACGACACCGCCGCACGCCGCCAGCGTGGCGTAGACGTCCTCGAACAGGATGCAGGCCCGGTCGCGGATCTTGCCATGATGGTCCTATGAGCCCTGTCGTCGTGGGAATCCGCATGTGGTGCGAGCTCGCTTCGGCCGGCCCGATGACTTCTTCCCGTCGATGCCCGCACGGCGCCGCCGGCGGCGAGGGCGGTGCCGGGGGCGGTCGGTCCGTGACCAGCGGCCCGCTTGACCCGATGCTCGTCCCGACTCCGGGGGTGGTGCCGGATCCGACCGCGGTTCCGGGGTTGGTTCCGACGCCGGCCCCCATGCCGGCGGGCTACATCGACACCGCCAGCGGGCTCTCCTTCACGGTGCACGAGTTCGCGGAGCTGTCGGACGGCCGGGAGGTCACCCTCCTGGATGACCGGGGCTGGGGCATGTCGGGCGGTGGCAGGACCCCCGACGCGTTCCTGGCCGAGCTGACGATCGAGGAGATCGCGCGCATGGTCCACATGGTCCTGCTGCCGGACTGGGCCGACGTCGACCACCCGCTGCCGCCGGACCTCGCCGCGGTCGAGGACAGCGGCGGTGCGCAGGACTGGGATCTGCTCGCGGACCGGCTGCGCGCGTTCGGGGTGGTCTCCACGCCGGCCGGGCTTCTGCGGGTACCGCGCCGCCTCGACCTCGGCGACCACCTGCGCGCGTGGCTGGCCACCCCTGCTGATTGACACGTGGCGCCGGATTGTCCCTGTCGCCTCGCGAAGCCTACTGGTCGCGATCCCCGGTGGGGCAGGCGACGCTGTCGGATCGGCGGACGCGGCGAACGCGGCCGGTCGAGGTCGCGGCGCACCGCCTTGGCGCGTTTCCGGTGACGCAGGGGATGCGCGCGCAGGTCACGGTGGCTGGCCGAGCGTGGCCCGGGACGGCCGGCCCGAGGTACGGTCTGCTCGACGAGATCGCCTGGTATCGCGGCAACTCCGGGGAGTACCTCCACGAGGTGGGTGGCAAGGCGCCGAACCCGTGGGGCTTGTACGACATGCTGGGTAACGTCTGGGACCGGTGCTGGGACACCCATGACGCCACGGTCTACGGCGACTGCAAGGTGCTGCGCGGCGGCGGCTGGTTCGGCGAGCATGGGAGCTGCCAGGCGTCCGTGCGTCGTGTGGCCATCCGGATTTCCGGGTCGACGATGTGAGCTTCCGCCCCGCCCGCTCCGTTCCTCGGTGACTCGGCAGAGCGCGGTGAAGCGCGCTGGGACTCACAGATGGTGGACGTCTCGCCGGTGTCGGATGGAGCGGATCTCCACCAGGTGCTTGGCCGCGTCGATCCGGTAGATGATGCGGTAGGTCCCGCGGCGCGCCGAGTAGAAGCCGTCGAAAGGTTCGTCCAACGGCTTCCCGACCCGGCGAGGGTTCACGGCGATCGTTCGCTGGATCGTCTCCAGCGCGGCGGCCGCGACCTCCAGGGGCAGATCCTCGTGGAGGTTTCTCCGTGCCCTGCGCGACAGCGCGACCTCGTAGGCAGCATCGCTGCCGGCCATCACTCGTCCCCGGCTCGCCGCTGCTCCAGTTCGGCCACGACTTGCGCGTGATCGTACGGTAGTCGCTGGGCCTAGCCACAGCGGCCGACGCGCGCTCGCCAGCTTCACCGGGTCCCGCTCATCGAGGCCGCGTGGCTGCCAGGCTGGGCCGTCCTGCGCCGCTGCCCGGCGCCCCTACCAGTGGGCGAGCCAGGCCACCGCGTCCGCGGGCCGCCGGGAGTTGCCGTACTAGAACGTGCGCAGCCGCTGCGCTTCGGCCTCCTCGGCCTCCTCGGCCTCCTCGACATCGTCCCCGGCCGGGACGCGGCCTCCTGGGCCGCGCTGAGCCGCTCGACGTCGGGTGCGCCGGTCAGGCGCAGTCGGGCGCGACGACGGCTAACCAGTCTCCGCGGAACACCGTCCCGGCCATGTCGACGGGTTCCTCGAGATCAGCTACGACGACGAGGCTGTCGGGGTCTCGACGGGGTTCACCGTCCCAGGCTCCGTTCTCCCGTCGGTACTGGCGTGGTCGTTGCCTGGGTCGCGTCCAGCCACCGCTCCAACCCTGGCGGCATCGCCTCGATCAGATCTCATGTCTAACAACTGTTAGACTCATGGTATGACTACCGTCAGTATGCGGGATCTCAGTCACGCTGTGGGTAGCTGGGTCGACCGCGCCCACGCGGGAGAGTCGATCATCATCACTCGCAATGGGCGGCCGTGGGCGAGGCTGGTGCCGGAACTGACCCAGACCGGCAGCGACTACCTGGATCAACTCGTCGCGGAGGGGCGCGTCACCGTGCCCACGGCGGGCCTGGCTGATCTCCCCGAACCGGTTCCCACCGGCAGCTGGGACGGGCGCGATTCCACGGGCGTCGTCGCGGAACTGCGCGAGGAGTCTGCGTGATCTATCTGGATTCCAGCGCGTTGGTGAAGCTGGTTCATCCAGAACTGGAGACACGCGCGCTGCGATCCTGGCTCGCCGCCCGGCCTGGTGTCTCGGTGTCATCTGCGCTTGCCACGCTGGAAGTGACCCGCGCACTGCGCCGCAGCGACCCCGCCGCGCTTCCCCGGGTTCCCGGCGTCCTGGCTCGCGTCACGCTCGTGCCCATCGAGGAGCCGATCCTCGTCTCCGCCGCGGCCTTGGCGGATCCCTTGCTGCGGTCGCTGGACGCTCTTCATCTCGCGACGGCCCTCCGGCTCGATGCGCCGTCGCTGGTCTTCATCAGCTATGACAAACGCCTCTCCGCCGCGGCCGCGCAGGAACGCCTGCATGTCGCGGTGCCTGCCTGAGAGCGGGCTGGCCACAGCTTTCGTGATCACTCGTACCCCCACCTCGGCGATGGCCGGTGGAAACGTCAGGCTAGAGTCCGCCGAATGCCGATCAACGAGGTTTGTCAGCGGTGATGGGGCGGACGCATGCGCTGAGCGGTGCGGCGCTCTGGCTGGCCGTCGTGCCCCTGCTGGGCCGGGAGGACTGGCTGGGGACCTACGCGCTGTCGTTGTCGTCCCATCAGGTGATCGCCGGCGGGGTGGTGGCCGCGGGTGCGGGCCTGCTGCCCGACATCGACCATCCCAACGGCCGGATCGCGAACACCCTCGGCCCGGTCAGTCGGACGATCTGCCGATGGGTGAGCCGGGCCAGCGGCGGCCATCGGCACGCCACCCACTCCCTGCTTTTCGCGCTCGCCATGGGCGTCGCGATGAGCCTGTTGGCGGACCATTTACGGTATGGCTGGTGGGCGGCACTGTTCGTGCTCGTCGGCTTCGGGCTGCGCGGCCTCGGCCTGGACTTCGAGGGGCACGAGTTCTGGTCGGGTCTGAAGGACTGCGTGACGGCCGGGGTCGCCGTCTATCTGATGCACGGCCTGGACATGAGCTTCGTCGCCTACCCGGTTGTCCTGGGGTGCCTTGCGCACCTGATCGGTGACTGCCTGACCCCTCGGGGCTGCCTCCTGCTCTGGCCGGTGAACTGGCGGATGGGGGTCGTCCTGGTCCCCCGCACCGACGGGAGGGTCGAACGCCTGGTGGTGGTGCCTGTGCTGGCCGGCGTCATCGTCATCCTGACGGTCCGCGTGCTGGACGGCGCCCTGCTCTCCCACGGATTGCGCTGACGCCTTTCCGCCCGCGCTCACCCGGCCGGCCCTCGGCTATCGGGCTGGCCAGGTGAGCGGGTGGCGCTGTTTCCTCCGGCGCGGTGCGGGGCGTCGAGATCATCACGACAGATCTCACGTGAAAGCGTCTGCATAACCCGCTCACCGTCGTCGGCGATCTGCCCGCCGCCGCGGTCAGGCGGGCTGCCTGGTGCCGCCGGGCAGCATGGAATTAGTACCCTGGGTGGGCGGTCCGCGAGGCTAGCACGTCATGCAGAATGTTGACGCGTCGCTGCAGGTAACGGGTTTGCGAGCCGAACCAGCCGGGTGCCCAGAACCAGGACGTGAAGACACCGACCCGGGTTGGTGAGCCGACGAGCGCATGTGCGGCGTTGAGTCGCTTGGCGGTGGCGCCGAGGCCGACGAGGCCCCAGAACGGGATGATCTGGTTCCACCACTGGCTGTTCGCCCTGCGCGGCTGGCCGAGGATCGCGGACAGCTCACTGTTGATCCTGGCGTACCAGATGAAGTAGTAGATCGAGAATGTGATCACGCAGAGCCACCACAGGCCCCACGCGCCCTGCTTGCGCGGGACGGGGGCAATAGCGCCGATCGGAGGCTGGGCCCAGGCGACGGCCTGGCCGGGCCGGGGTGACAGCGGCGGGTTCGGTATCTGAGCCTGCCACAGATCGGCGCGCGGCGCAGTCTTCTGCTCACTGTCCGTCGGCTAGTTTGTCTCAGTCATGGGACCCCCCGTATGGATCGTCATGGTTCTTCCCGAAAACCAAAGGATCTCCGGGAGACCGAAGTGTAGCCCGCACCGCGAAACTGCGAATACTAGTCCGATTTGAAGAGTGTGCATGATTCTGCTGTCATAGAAACATGATTATCGATGGACGGGCTCTTCCGCGGGAAACCCAAGAGGACATCCGCATGCGGGCTGTCGACCTCTTCGAGAAGAA
>NZ_JANEZT010000649.1 GCF_025403405.1 Frankia tisae | reverse complement strand
GTTCCAGGCGGGGACCGGCGGGGCGGGGCGGCGGTGGCGGCTGCTCTCGCGGGCCATCGTGAACGAACCGGACTCGGTGACGCCGCCCATGGCCGCGAAAATGACCACCGCCAGCACCGAGAAGGCGATCACGCAGACGATCGGGGCGAGGGAGATCGGATCGGTGCCCACCACCTCCTGCTCGCCGGCCCCGGCCTGAACCTGGGTGGCGGCCATCGCCGTGTAGTGCATACCGCTGACCGCCGCCGCCATGACCAGGGAGGCGGCGACCACGTGCCGGCCGGTGCGTACCCGGAACGCGATCCACAGCGCCGCGAGTGCCGCGGCCACCGCGATGAGTACGGACAACACGACGATTCCGCGCCGGTACGTCACGGTCCCACCGACGTGCATCGCGGCCATGCCGGTGTAATGCATCGCGGCAATCCCCAGGCCGGAGACCACGCCGCTGAGCGCGAGCCATCCGATGCTCCGTTGATGGCTCGCCACGAGGGTGAGTCCCAGCGCCGAGACCGCCACGGCGATCAGCAGCGAGACCCCGGTCAGCGGCAGGCCGTACCGCAGGTCAAGGCCGTCGACATGATAGCCGATCATCCCGATGAAATGCATGGACCAGATCGCGCCGCCGCCGAGAGAGAGCGCGGCTGCGAGAGTCCAGCGGATCCGGGCCGTGCCCTGCGACAGGGGGATCCTGATCGCGCTCACCAGCGCAGCGAAGGATCCCACCACGGCAAGCCCGATGGACACCACGACGAACAGAACGTCCTGGCTCGCATGCTGATGAACGACCTGCGCGACGATCACGTGTTCCCCCTCGAATCGACCGGAGATCACCACATTTAGCATGTGTCTCATCGAAAGCCAAAATTATTCCGAAAGCAACCGACACGTCACACACATCGCTTCGAGGCCGAAAGCCGGACTATGCGGATCTATCGGGCATGGCCGAAACGGGTCCCCCCAGGGTGACGAAGGCTGTCGCACCGCACTGTCTCCAGCGGCATCGGGATGCGCGACCGCATCATCCGGGGCCACGAAGCTGCAGAGAAAATCCGCCACCTGCCCGCCTCCCCGGGTCGGGGACCGCCCTCGGCGGTGGGTCCGGCCCCGGTCACCCCACGACCGGCCGGACAACAGCCGGATACGCAACCGACATCAGGGTTGGCCACCAAGCAAGAAACTCCCCCTGCCGGCTCGGCGCCCGGGTTCCACCGGCGACCCTCGACGGGGCGTGCATTTCCGCGAACCCGCAGCCCCCGCGATCCGAGCGACCAGAAAACGGCACCCTACGCCGAGCCAGCCCCTTTCCCTCGACCACACCCGGATCACAAAGAGCCGTGTCCATGCCTTGACAAGGACCCGATAGCATCCGATCCTCGCGCGCCAGCTGGAACTCTCTACGAGGAGACCACGCTTTCATTTTGCGGGACAACGCCCTCCCAATGGTGCGCGTGTATGGTTCAGGTAGTCGGTTTATCTTCTCGTGCGGCTCCCACCGCCTCCGCAGGTGGGTGGCGGTGGGCGGCGACGAGCGATGCCGGTACATAACCCCGCCGTTCACGGCGTCGGTAAAGAACTCTGGCGGCGATGCCCGACGCCTCGCCACCGCACGACGTCGACCGGCGGGAATGCGGCCCGAAGGCGCACCTGGCGCACCGGTCCGCGCCCATTTCCGTCCCGGCGGCCGTGGTCACACGTATCGGTCGGCGACGTACCAAGCGACCGATCGACGACGGCGCCGACCGAGCCCACCCCCGG
>NZ_JANEZT010000648.1 GCF_025403405.1 Frankia tisae | reverse complement strand
GAAAACCAGCCCGCGATTGACCCGCGGTGTGCCGCGCCGCCGTCAGGCCAGGCGAAGTGCGTCGACGACGGCGCGGGTGTCCGCTCCGGAGACGGCGGCCTGCCTCCGTCCGGCCTCCCCCACCGCGTCCCCCGCGCGCGGGGGACGCGGGGGCAGGACCCGCTGGGTCCGGCCGGCCTGGTGGACCGTCCAGCCATCCCGATCGCAACCGGTGATGGTCCACGGCACCGGCTCGGCGGGCGGCGCGGCAGGCGGCGCGGCCGCCCAGGCGGCCACCTCGCGCATGGCGACGTCGAGCAGATGACCGCCGCCGCCGAGCACGGACGCGGCCGCGGCCAGCGCGGCGAACAGGCCGGTGAGCGGGTCGGCGATGGCGTCCCCGCAGAACACCGGGGTCACGGCGTCGCCGCCGCCCGAGCGGTCCCACGCGACGAGACCACCCCCTACCGCAGCGTCGTCGCCGAACGCGACGGGGTCGGGGCCCGCATGGGCGTCGGTGTAGAACCGCCCGTAGCCGGTGATGCTCACCCACGTGCGCCCCGGCCGGGCGGCGACGAGCTCCGCGGCGTCGAGCCCGAGCTGGGCCAGGGCCCGCGGCCGCGATGACTCGATGACGACGTCGGCGCGCTCCACCAGGCGGCGCAGCATGGCCCGGCCACCCGGGGTCGCGAAGTCGAGGGCCACGCTTTCGTGACCGGCATGCAGCCAGTCGTAGAAGTCCGGATCGCCACGGCGTGCCCCGTCCGGCCGGTGCACGCTCTCGACCTTCACCACGCGCATCCCGATCTCGCCGAGCAGGTGCGCGCACAGTGGACCCGCCCACATCGCGGACAGGTCGATGACCAGGGGTGGCTCGGCACGGACGCCCACCGCTCCCGCGGTCGACAGGGTCCGAATCGGCGTGGGCCGGCGGGGGCCGTCGAGCTCTGCGGCCGGGATGGCGAGCAGCCGAGCGAGGTCGACCACGTCAGCGGCCGGCCTGGCGGCCGCCGCCGCGCTCAGGGCCGCCCACGCCTGTTCCACGGGATGCAGGCACGGGTCGGCCGAGACCAGTCCGACCTGGTCCCCGAGCGCGCCGACGAGGGCGTCCACGGCGTCCACGTCGTGGGGGCGCGAGAGGTTGACGGCGATCCAGCCGTCCGAAGCCGGCAGCAGCCGGCAGCTCCCGTTCGCCGACCAGTCACCCCGGCGGTGCAACCCCAGCAGCGCGGCCCGGCCGCCCAACAGCGTGGCCGCATCGGGCCAGACGGCCCGCCCGAGCTGCCAGGACAACGCCGTGAACAACCGGGCTGCCGCCTCGGCGCGGGCCAGCACCGGCCCGTCCGGAACCAGCGGGGCCCGCCCGGGCGGGCCCGTGAGCCACATCAGGCCGCTGGCCGCCCAGCCCAGCGCGGCGGGCAACTCGGCTGTCCCGCCGGCTCGGGGGGTGGCCGGCGCGGGCGGGTCGACGGTGGCGACCGGCAGACCCTGGCCGGCGAGCATCGAACGCAGCTCGTCGAGTAGCGCGCCAGGCGCCG
>NZ_JANEZT010000647.1 GCF_025403405.1 Frankia tisae | reverse complement strand
CGGCAGCATCGTGGGGGTCGTGGGGGTCGTGGGGATCGTGAGGGTCGTGAGGGTCGTGGGTTTCGGCATGACGGCGGCTACCGATAGTCGTTGATGCGGAGCTGGATACCGGCGAGGGCGAGGGCGGCGGCGAGCAGGAGGGCCGCGGTGACGGCGAGTGGCAGCGTG
The DNA here is from genome assembly GCF_025403405.1 of Frankia tisae. Lineage (GTDB taxonomy): Bacteria > Actinomycetota > Actinomycetes > Frankiales > Frankiaceae > Frankia > Frankia tisai. The sequence goes on along the minus strand of NZ_JANEZT010000647.1, from coordinate 1,609 downwards.
TCCAGGGGGTCGTCGGCGTCGGCGAGCTGCCGCTCGAGCCGGCCGCGGCTGGCATCGAACACGACCGTGGACGCCGTGTCGAACCGGCGGAAGGAGTCCGAGCCGCTGCCCTGGGCCAGGGCGACCGCCTGCTGGAACCCGCCGACCTCGGCGACGAGCGCGCGGACCCGCACCGCGCTGGCCTGGTAGGTCTGCCAGGTGGGCGCGAGCGCGCCCCGGGCGGGCCGGTCGGGGCCGGGCAGCGCCGCGGTCGCCGGGAGCAGCCCGGTGCGGGTCGGCCGGGCCTGGCGGTCGTAGCCCAGCCGGGCGCTGACGGCGTCGGCGTCGGCGTCGAGGCCCGCGCCGTTGCCCCGGGAGATCAGCGACAGGCTCTCGTCGCCCCAGGCACGCAGCGCGAGCACCCGGGCCTGCGCGGTCATCGTCATCGGCGCGTAGCCGTGGTCGCGGCTGTCGAGCAGGCGGGTGCGCTGCACCGCGAACGCGGTCATCGTCCAGCCGAGCGCGAGCGTGGTGAGCAGCGTCGCCGCCACCAGCGCCGGGTTGAAGATGCGGTTGGTCCGCCGGAACAGCCGGACCTGCAGGACGACCAGGACGGCCAGCGTCGCCAGCCCGGCGGCGGCGACCAGGATCGGGTGGTAGGCGCGGCTGGCCTGGCGGTAGTCGTGGTCGATGCGCTCCGCGGCCGCCGCGGCGAGCTGGTCGCCGGCCGGCAGGATCGTGCCCTGCATCAGACTCGACGCCTCCCGCAGATAGGCGCCGCCGACGACGAGACCGAGCCGGTTGTTCGCCCTGGCCCGCTCCACCTCGCCGGTGTAGACGGGAAGCTGCTCGGTGAGCACGGTCAGCGGCTCCCGCGGGCCGGCCGCCCGGGCGAGGTCGACGATTCGCTCGCTCGCGTCGGTGACGGCGCGCTGGTAGGCGGCTCGCTGGTCGGGGGGTTCGACGCCGCCGGCGAGGAAGGCCCGCGCCGCCGCGGCGTCGGCCGCCGAAAGGTCGGCGTGCAGGCTCTGCGCCGCGATGAACGATGCGCCGCTGTCTGTTCGCAGCGAGTCCAGCGCCTGCTGGCGCGAGTGCACCGTGGCGAACGCCGCCACCCACAGCAGGACCAGGCCGGCCGCCACGATGATCGACACCAGTCTCAGTCGGCCGGGCGGGGTGGCCGCGCGGCGCGGTAGCACCGCGGTCATATTCGGTGACTTTAGGGGATCCGCGGCGTTCCGTGGCTGGGGTGTCGGCCTCGCGTCATCACAGTTCGCGCGGTGCCTGCACGCCGACCTTCCGGCGGACGTCGGCCGCGAACAGGCAGCCGTGAGCAGCAACACGGCTGACGGTGCCGGGGGAGCCTCATCGACAAGGGCCGAGGAGTGGTCCGGCGGTAGGGCGCGGTTCCACGATTGGCCGGTCGGTGCCGCCCTCGCCGCATGGCGGTCAGCAGATGCTGGAGGTTTTTCGCGGTTCGCCGGGCCCGCGACCGTCATCAGGCTCCAGCAATTCCCGGCACAACCGTCTGGGTGGGGGCAGGATGGCGAGTGCGGGCCTTGGGCCGCGGGCCTTGGGCCGCGGGCCTTGGGCCGTGGCGGTGATCGCGGAGCGTGGTGGTGGTGGTGGG
>NZ_JANEZT010000646.1 GCF_025403405.1 Frankia tisae | reverse complement strand
GTCGGGCCCGCCGCGGGGGCGATGCCAGGGCCGGGCGGCGGAGGGGGATGGAGGTCCTCGGCGCGGCGGGAGAGCGCGGCGAGGACGCGAACGGCGGAGGTTTCAAGGGCTGTCCTTCCGCACGCTGTCAAGCCTAGGGCACCGTGGGCGCGGGGCTGCCCGCTCACGGGGAACCACCGGCGACCGGCCGGCTGTTCCGCCGCGCCGAACCGCCCGATGTCCGGTTCGTGGCGGCGGGCCGCCGGAGGCGGCCTTTGCCGGCAGCAGGTGGTGAGTGGCCTGTAGCCTGCGACCAGCTTGCCCGGGGGGAACGGGCCTCGGGCCGGAAGCGATGTCACCATGGCGGAACTGTCGGACCAGGATGGAACTGTCGAATCATGATGGAACCACCGACCAGGACGGAACCACGGTGGTGATCCGTGGCGCTGGTCCCACCATGGGGACGGTGGAGGGCACCGAGTCCGGGGGTACCGACCGCCACGGCAGGCCGGCGCTTCCGCCGGGCGGGCTGAGGGCCGCCGACGGGAACTCCGACGGGATCACCGACACCGCCTTCGGTGCCGCCGCGCTGGAGCTGGGCCGCGCGTCGGTCGAGTCGGGTGCCGCCTACCGGGCGCTGGAGCGGGTCATGGCCGCGGTGCTCGTCGCGCTGCGCGCCGTCGCCGTCCTGCTGACCCTGTTCTACCTGGTCATCTGGCACTGGTACGCGGGCCAGCCGGCGGCCATGGCCGTCGTGGCGCTCAGCGTCGGGTGGGGCGTGTTCTTCTGCGTGATGGGCCTGCGCCGCGGGGTTGGTCGCCCGCTGGCCGCCGCGAGTGTCGTCGTCGCGCTGGCGCTGGCGTTGACGGCCGAGCGCTGGCTGCCGCCGGAGTCGGTGGGGGACAGCGGCAACTTCGTGTTCCTGACCGTCGTCAACGCGGCGATCGTCGCCGTGTGGGCCTTCCCGCCGCTGCTGGCCGCGCCGGGTGTGCTGCTGCTCGGCGCCGGCACCCTGGTGGGGGGCTGGGGGCACAACCCGCAGGTCATCGCCGAGTCGGCCATCCTGGTGCTGGTACCGGGGCTGCTGGGCTTCGCGATCGGCCGGCTGCGCCAGATCGCCCGTACCGCCGACCGGCGCTGGGCGAACGTCGTGGCGCGCCACCGCGGCGAGGCGGTGGTCCACGCGGTCGCCCGGGACCGTCGAGAGCGTGAGCGGATCATCCACGACACGGTCCTCAACACGCTGACCGGCATCGCCTGGGGCGGGGGGCGGGATGTGGCGCTGGCACGCCGGCGCTGCGCGCAGAGCCTCATCGCCGTGCAGGGCCTGCTCGACCCGGACGAGGCGGCCGGGCCGGCCATCGACGAGCGCCTCGCCGAGGTCGTCCGCAACGCCACCGGCCCGCGGTTGCGGGTCACCTTCGACAATCATCTGCGCGGCGCCGCTCGTGGGGCGGTCCTCACCGAGCCGCCGGCCGTCGTCGGCGCCGCCTTCGCCGGAGCCGTCGGCGAGGCGCTGGCGAACGTGGAGCGCCATGCCGGCACTCGCCGGGCACGGGTCCGCATCGACGGCGGGTCGGGTGTCGTCACCGTGCGGGTGTCCGACGCCGGCCGCGGCTTCGACCCGCGCAAGATCGACCCGGCCCGGCTCGGCCTGCGCCGCTCGATCGTTGGCCGGCTCGAGGACGTCGCCGGGACGGTCGACATCGTCTCGGCGCCGGGGCGCGGCACGACCGTGCAGCTCCAGTGGCGCACGTCGCGGGATACGCCGATCACTGGCGGCACTGGCGGCACTGGCGGCACTGGCG
>NZ_JANEZT010000645.1 GCF_025403405.1 Frankia tisae | reverse complement strand
CCACCGGTTACGAGACCATTCTCATCGATCGGCCACATCCCGGCGTCGCCCTGATCACCCTCAACCGGCCGAAGGCGCTTAACGCCCTCAACCTCCAGGTGATGGGGGAGGTCATCGCGGCCGCGGCTGGTCTACCGGGTCCGGGTGTGGCGTGGCCGCTCGGGTGAGCGCAGGGGGATCGGCTGGACCGACTGCCGGGATCTGCTGGCCGGCCGCGCACGCGCAGCTTCCCGGCGGCCGGCTGGTGCTGGTCTGGGACCGGGTGAACGCGCACCGGCAGGCGGAGATGGCCACCTTCCTGGACGCGCACGCCGGCTGGGTGAGTGCGGTGCTGCTACCGGCGTACGCATCTGAGCTGAACCCGGCAGAGGGAGTGTGGTCCTGGTTGAAACGCGCCATCCTGGCGAACCTGGTTGTTCGCACCATGGACGAGGTGTACCAGAGGGTCAGGCACGGGCTGAAACAGATGCAGTACCGATCCGTCTGCTCGTCGGATTCCTCGCCGAAACCGGCCTGGCCTGGGAAGGGTTGTGATCGACGTAACCTCACACATTAAAGATCAGTAGATCCATGCGCTGGCCCGTCGTGGTCGCCGTCGGACGTGGCCGCCTCATGTGGGTGGGGAGAGGGCGCGGCGGCAGGCCCACGCGACCGAACTCAGTGTTTCCACCTTTCGCAAGATCGAACAGGGTGGAGGCGCTCGAATCGAAACGCTTCACGCTCTGGTCCGCGCCCTCGATGTCGAGACATCATCGCTTTTCGGCTCCGCTTCCCCCGGCCCGGTGCCGGATAGGGAAGAGGGAGACAAACCGAATCTACTTCCGCTGCGTCAGGTACGGTCGGACCGGTACTGGTCCGACAACCTCAGCCGGCACCTCCTCGACGTCGCTGCCGCACACATCCCTTCGTGACCATCGCGATGCGGCGGACTTTCTCGTTCACCTGCGGCAGACCTCCCCCGAATGGCTCCGACACCAGCGGAAGGGCAAAGATATCCTGCTGGCGATCCTGCGGAGCCGCAAGCGCCCGTTGAGTCAGGAACTCCGCTCCCTCGCCGACTTCATGGACCTCGCCGGCTAGGAAGTGGGCGACTACCACGCTACACGGTAGTCCGAACAAACGATGGGCGGAAACTGCCAGATGAACCGACGCCGAATAGCGACACTCGGAGAGAGCGGAGACGGAGTGACCTCACTCATGGGCGCTGAATCGGCCAGAGCCACGAGCGACACAGAGCCGAACATGTGGGAGCCAAACGAGATTAAAACTTCGGCCGAGTCCGGGCGCCGCCGCCCGCTACCGGGAAAACACGGCTACGTTCGACGTCGACAGTCGATGGCCGGTTCGGCAGCGGGCGGGGACTGATCGACCTTGCCAGCCGCCTACACGACATGATTCCCGGCGCTGTGCGGGTGAGATGGTTCCACCCAGGCGGCAGCGTGGACACGGCACAATGCCACTTCCGCTCATGGGATCCCGAGAGTCGTCGGTGTGTCGGTTGCAGTGGTTCTGTGCGGGTAGCGGCATGATCGAACGCTGCGGCGGACACTCGGGTGGTGGCGGTCAGCCGGTTGACGGACTGGATCTCGCTGGGAGTCCTGACGCCGTTCGTCCAGCGTGACGCGCCGGAACCTCTGGTCCTGGGCGGACTGGTGCGCGGCAGCGGACACCGGCGCCGCGCGTGAGGCGCTGCTCGCCGCCGCGCGGGCTGGCACGCCGCTGGCCCGGTGAACTCCCCACCACGCGATCGCCGCCCTGGCCTGCCAGGCCGCGACCGCCGCCGGTATCACCCGGCCCACCAGGCTCAACACCCGCCGCGAACGCACCTACCCCCGAGC
>NZ_JANEZT010000644.1 GCF_025403405.1 Frankia tisae | reverse complement strand
GGCGATGCGCGCCGCGGCGACCTCGGGTGCGGTCACGCAGTGCAGCTGTACCAGGTCGGCGCAGACGTCGGCGGCGACCTCGGCGGCGGCGGCGCGGTGGCGCGCGCTGGACCAGGATGCGTCAAGCACCACGCTCTCCCCGCGGCACAGCGCCGCCCGGGCCCGGCGCAGCATCTCGGCGTAGGTCGCGTCGGTGATCTCCGGGGCGTAGCGACCGACCCCGAACTGGGCGTCGAAGGTCGAGGCGTCACCCCCGGTCGGCGACGAGGCGCCGGCGGGCTGCTGCGGGATCGCCTCGGCGGGTAGCTCGCCGGTGAGCTCCTGGCGGATGATGTCGGAACGCAGCAGCACCCAGCCGTCGCCGACCTCGGCCAGCCGGCTCGCCAGCGTCGTCTTGCCGGTGCCGGGCAGCCCGCCGACGACGACGAGGCGGACGCGGCCGGCCCGCAGGTGGCGGTGGGCGACGGCGAGCAGCCGGCGGGCGTTCTCCGCGGCGTCGGGATCGCCCTGCCCGCCGCGGACGCAGGCCACCCTCGCGCGCACGAACGCCCGGTAGGCCACGTAGAAGTGCTGCAACGACCGGGGATGCACCTCGCCGCTGAACTCGCGGTAGGCCTCCAGGAACTCGGCGGCCTCCTCGGGGGCGCCGAGTCGCTCCAGGTCCATCGCGAGGAAAGCGACGTCGCCAAGGACGTCACCGAAGCGCAGCCGCGGGTCGAACTCGATGCAGTCGAGGATGCGGGGACCGTCGTCGAGGCAGAAGATGTCCTCGGCGAGCAGATCGCCGTGCCCGTCGCGGATCCAGCCGGCCCGGGTGCGTTCGGCGAGCAGCTCGGCGCGCCCGGCGAGGTAGCGCAGCGCCAGGCGGCCGATGTCGTCGACGACCGCCGCGTCGAGCTGGGTGCCGCGGTAGGCGGCGATGCCGGTCATCCCCTCCCGCCACAGGTCCTCCAGGGTGGCCCGCTCCCCCGCGGTGGCGATCAGCGGCGACGTCTCGCACCGCTGGTGGAACACGGCCAGCGCGCGGGCGACCGAGCGCAGCGCGGGGCCGAGCAGGTGGCCGCGGCGCACCAGGGTCGACAGCCGGCGGCTGGCCGGCATCCGCCGCATGACGACCAGATGGTCGATCACCTCACCGGAGTCGTCACGCAGGTCGGCGACGCCGAGGTAGACGTCGGGGGCGAGGCGGCGGTTGAGCGCCACCTCCGCCAGGCACACCGCCTCCCGGGTCCGTCGTTCCGTGAAGTCAAGAAATCCCAGGTTGACGGGCCTTTTCCGCTTGTAGACGCGGTCGGCGGTCAGATACAGCACGGCGCTGTGCGTCTCGCGGGTCTCGCAGGCGGCGAGCTCGGCGAGCAGCGGGGCGTCCAGCCGGGGCGGCACGGACGCACCCCCGGCCGGCGCCGGCCCGGCCGGGGCCGTCGCGTCCCCCGCCTGGTGGCTGGCACCGGCCGAGGGGACGCCCGGCGACGAGGTGCCGGGCGGCGCCGAGGCGCCGGCGTTGCGGCTGTCGCCGGCTCCTGCGCCGGGCAGCGCATCCCGCACATACTGGACGGTCATGGCCTCTCCCCGGGTTGCGTGAAAGTCTCACGATCCTGACGGTCGACGCCCCGTTCCACCGTCGAACAGTCGAACACAGGCGTTCGATGGTTCTCCTTCGTCATGCTCGCCGTCCGTCGGCGATCTCACGACCGCCAGAGGTTGCCTACCCGGGGGCCGTTCGGACCACCCTCGGTGGACATCCGTCCCGGGTCGGGGCCATGCCCCCGGGTCAGGTCCATGCCCTGTACCTGAGGCCGGGCAGGACAACGACCCGCCATCAGGTGGGGGCCAGATGAGGGGTCAGAGGGG
>NZ_JANEZT010000643.1 GCF_025403405.1 Frankia tisae | reverse complement strand
GCGGTGGGCTGGCCGGCCAGCCCACCGCCGGCCAGCCCACCGCCGGCCAGCCCGGTGCGGGCCAGCCCGGTGCGGGCCAGCCCGGTGCGGGCCAGCTCGGTGTCGGTGGGTCCGCTGCGGCGGCGCTGCAGCCGTCGGAGGATCCCGCCCGCCCGGCGGCCTCCGGTGCCGGCGTGACCGACCCGGCGTTCGTGTACCGGGAGGCGGGGCCGGAGCTGCTGCGTGCGGTGCGGCGGGCCCGCGCCCGGGGGCCGGCGGGCCCGTCGACGGCCGCCACCATGTTCGCCGCCGCCTGGTCGGCCGCCGCGAAGGCGGGCCTACCGGAGCCGGCCCCCGGGCTGTGGGTGCTGTTCGACGTGCGGCGCTACCTGCCGGGGCCCTCCGGTGCGCTGGGCAACTTCGCCACCGGCGTCTACCTCGAACCAGCCGACCCGGGTGACCCGGGCGCCGTCACCGAGGCGATCCGGGCGGTGCTCGCCGATGGGCGGCCGGTGGCGACGATGGCCGTCTCCGCGGCCAAGCAGCTCGTGCCGCCCGCGCCACCCCCTACTTCCGGGACACCCGCACCGACACTCGCCGTCAGCTTTCTCACCCGCAACACCGGGTTCGAATCGCTGCCATGGCATCCTGACGCCAACGGTCGCATCCTCGCACTTGCCTCGACCCCTGGTGGCCCGAGCGGAATCACCGTGACGATGGTCGACGTTGCCGAATCGCTGCACGTGAGCATCAGCTTCGACGGCGCGGTCTATGACCGGAAGGCGGTCGTCGCGATGGCGGAGCTTCTGTGCACGGATCTCATGAACTTGGTGCGGTGAGCCGGTCAGCACGCGCGGGTGACCGCCAAAAACCTTCGTGGCGGCGTCCCGTGCGGTCCGGTCGGCTTCGGGGCGGTGCGGCCGCCGGCCGGCTCCTGCTCGTCGCCGGTCTCGTGGCCGCGGTCGGCTCGGCCGCGTCCGCGGCCGGCAGCGACGGGACCCGGTGGGGAGCGCCGGTGGAGACCGACGATTTCAACGGTTCCGCGGTGGAGGCGTCGAAGTGGTTCGTCTACGACAGTCCGACGGGCAGCTTTCCACGGGTGCCGTCCGCGGTGACCGTGGCTGATGGCTCCCTACGTATCACCGGTGGTCACGGAAGTGCGGGCCGGGACGTCTCCGGTGGGCTGTCCAGCCTGCTGCACCAGCAGTACGGCCGCTGGGAGGCCCGGTTCCGGGTCGACCCGGGCGCCGGCTACTCCGCCGTCGTGCTCCTGTGGCCGCAGTCCCAGAAGTGGCCGGACGACGGCGAGATCGACATGATCGAGGTGCAGGACGGCACCCGCGGCAGCGCGACGATGGCCGTCCACAACGGGGCGAAGAACGACACCCTGAGCACGCTGACCGCGCTCACCGCCGACTTCACCGCCTGGCACACCGTCGCCGTCGAATGGCTGCCGGGCCGGCTGTCCTACTACCTCGACGGACGCAACGTCTTCACGGTGCTGCCCGCCCGCACCCAGAACGGCGCCGCGACCATCCCGAGCACCTCGCCGATGCATATGGCGCTCCAGCTCGACACCGGCTGCCACGACGGCATCCCCTGTCGGGACGCCAACACGGCCGCCCAGGTCTCGATGTACGTCGACTGGGTCCGGGCGTACGCCTACGGCGGCTGACCCGCCGTGGCGGCCACGATCGCGGGCTGGATCGGGCTGGATCGGGCTTGGCGGGGGTGGTCGGGGTAGCCCGGATTGCCGTCCGGTGAACGTTGTCACGGACCGTACTCGTGGGGGCGAGGCCGTCACCCGACGGGGCCACCGAGGGCCTAAGGTGGGCGTGGTGACATCGCCCGCGAACCCGGATCCGCAGCCCACCGGGCCTAGCCCCGCGGGGCCGAGCCCCACC
>NZ_JANEZT010000642.1 GCF_025403405.1 Frankia tisae | reverse complement strand
GATCAGCCTCGGGATCAGCCTCTACCCGGGGCGGTGGTGCCTGCGGTCGCGCCCGCGGTGGCGGGCGGTGGCGGTCGGCGAGGGCGGTGCGGACAATCACCGTCGTGTGTCGCGCAGACGGCGTACCGGGGGCTGCATCATGCCAGGTGAAGCGGAGGACCTCCCAGCCGAGCCGGACGAGGTCGTTCTGCCGGTGCCGATCGCGGAACAGGGCCTGCGGCTCACTGTGGGGGCCGACTCCGTCCGCCTCGATGGCCAGACGGAGTGCCGGCCAGGCGAAGTCGAGCCGGGCGATGAGCTGCCCGGTCGCTGGATGGTGCACCGGCCACTGAGTCTCGTCGGGTAGCAGGCCGGCGTCGCCGAGCAGCAGGCGGAGCCGGGTCTCCAGGGGAGACTCCGCTGTTCCGTCGATCATCACCCACCAGGACCGGGCCCGGCCGCCGCCGCGGCGGTCTTCCACGCGACGGCGTAGCTCCGCGAGGTCGGCCTCGGTGATCCTCCGTTCGTGCAGCATGGCGTCGACGATGGTGATGACCACATCTCGGTCGCACCACAGCAGTATGTCCTCGAGGGTGCGGCGCACCGAGCTGGTCCGCAGGCCAGCAAGGTCCACGATCTCCGTCGGCGCGAGCAGTATCGGATGCCGGCGGTAGCCGCCGCGCAGCCGGCTGCGGTCGGCGTCAGGTGTGGCGAGATCGACGGACTCGTCGGGATCGCGGCGAAGGAGCCCGGGAAGGCGGTGGAGCCGCGCGGCGGTCAGGCCGCAGACCGTCCCACCGACGACAAGCAGCGCGGCTCGGGCGAGAGCACGTGCATCGTCGCGGACGGGCGGGACGACCATCGCACCACGGATCGGTGACGCCCAGCCTTTTCGGCGCCGCAGGTTGATGGCCTGATCGGACAGACCGAGCGCATGAACCTGCGCCCGGGTGACGACGTCATCCTGCTGCCGGGCGAGGGCGATCACCCTGTCGTGGGCCTGATCCATCCTCCGAGTCTGCGGCCGCATGACTGGTTCACAGCACCCTCGGCCGATGGCTGTGGATAACTCGGGGGCAGCGGGTGAACCCGGCGGTCCGCTGAGGGCCCGCGCAGCTCGGCAGTACCCCTGTCGGACGTGGTTCAGCCGGATAGCAAGGAAGGTGGGCGGGCCGTATACCGCCAAAAGTTGGGTTCCCGTTGCGTGGAATTACCGTACGCAGATGTCCCGATTACTGTGGGTGCTCCATCCTGCAATGAAGTGATCACGATGGGAGATGTTGATGTCGATCGGTTCCGGGAGGAGGCGTGCCATACATTGGAGGTTGGTGCCTGCTCTGGGCGCGATGATCGTCACTACCTTGGTGATTCCTGCGGCATCGGCGTCCGTCACGCCTATCGCCACACCCTTGGTGGCGCCCTCGGTCTCGGCGTCGCCTCTCCTCTCCTGCTGTCTCAGCTGTGCCTTCGGCAAGCACGTCGTTGCCCTCGACTTCATCTGCTCCGCCACCCGCAGATGGCTCGTCGCCCTCGGGTGCTGCCACCTATAGTCCATCGCCATCCATTAATTGCCCGTCTCCGCCTGCGTCCGGTTGGACCCAGGTCCCTTCGCTTCCGGGGCCGGGGTCAGAGTCGAGGTCTGGCAGTATAACGGCGACTGGCTGGTAGCTCGTATAGCTAGTACTCTTGCTAATGGCAAGACGGGTGTGGCTGCCGAAGGTGGGACGGCTCCTTGTCAAAATGATCTGGGATGGACCAATTCAATCGGTACCGCACCTACTAGTCCGATTTGAAGAGTGTGCATGATTCTGCTGTCATAGAAACATGATTATCGATGGACGGGCTCTTCCGCGGGAAACCCAAGAGGACATCCGCATGCGGGCTGTCGACCTCTTCGAGAAGAA
>NZ_JANEZT010000641.1 GCF_025403405.1 Frankia tisae | reverse complement strand
GGGGAACCCACCGTGCTCGGGTGGGGGTGGGTCGGCGCCAGGCTCTCGACCGCGCGCAGCTGCCTGCCGAGCTTGCGCCGCTCGTCCGGGCTGGTGGCCACCCGCACCGCCGGGAACTCCTCGAACTCCTCGCGCTCGGCGTGAGCGGACACCGCCTGTTCGAGTGCCGCGATCTGCCGCTCGAAGTCCGGGCTGGTGACGTCCAGCTTCTCGAGTCCGGACAGGACCTTCGCCGCCTGCTCCTCCTCGTGGTTGCGGGCCTTCACGACGTCGGGGCCGGCCGACCGGCGCGACACCGGCCGCAGGACCATCTCCTCGCCCGTCTCGTGCACGGCGAGTAGCTTCCGCAGCTCGTCGAACGCCTTCCTGCGGTGCTCGCCACGCCGCTCACGAACCTCCGTGAACAGGTCGCGGATCCGCGCGTGCTGCGCGAGCAGAATTCCCACGATGTCGTCCTCGGGAAGCTTCGCCGCCTGCGTGCGCTCCCGCTCCGCCAGCTTGCTCGCCATGCCAGGCCTCCGTCTCGCTCCGGGATGAGCCGACCGTCGTCGTCCGAGATGGACCAGGGCCGACGGGTCAGCGCTACCCGATCCCGCGGGCACAACACGCCCCCGCCCGGCACGGGTGACGGCGGCGATGCGACGACCACCCCTTGCGCAGCTCCTGTAATTGTGACGTACTTGTCAGAAAGTCGGGATTGCTGCCCGGAGTGGACCGGCCGTCGTCCCCGAGGAGGATCACATGCTGCCCGCCAACGCCCAGATCGTCTCAGTAGACGATCACGTGATCGAGCACCCACGCGTCTGGCTCGATCGCATGCCCGCGAAGTACCAGGACGCCTGCCCGCGCATCGAGCGCGCCGAGGACGGCAACGACTGGTGGATCTACGAGGGCCGCCGCGCCGGAAACTTCGCTCTCAACGCCGTGGCCGGCAAGAGCCCGAAGGACTACGGTCTGGACCCCCGCAGCTATGACGACATGTTACCGGGCTGCTACCGCATCTCCGACCGGCTGCGGGACATGGACGAGGAAGGTATCCACGCGCAGCTCTGCTTCCCGAACTTCGCCGGTTTCGCCGGTAGCGTGCTCGCCGCCTCGCAGGACCTGGCGCTCGCCACCGAGACCGTGCGCGCGTACAACGACTTCATCCTCGACGAGTGGTGCGCCGCCGCGCCCGACCGGCAGATCCCGCTGATGATGGTGCCCTACTGGGACGTCGAGGCCGCCGCCGCCGAGATCCGGCGGACCGCCGCCAAGGGCGCGCGCAGCATCACCTTCCCCGAGCTGCCCGACCGCCTCGGCCTGCCGTCCTGGCACACCACCCACTGGGACCCGGTGCTCACCGCCGCCAGTGAGACCGGCCTGCCGATCTGCCTGCACTTCGGCTCCGGCGGGTCGCCGCAGTGCTCTCCCGAGGCGGCCACGACCAACTTCACCGTCGCGATCTCGCTGTTCGGCCTGAACTCCATGTCGGCGACCTCCGAGCTGCTGCTCTCCCCCGTCTTCCACCGCTTCCCGCAGATCAAGATCGCGCTGTCCGAGGGCGGCATCGGCTGGATGCCGTACATGCTCGAGCGCATCGACTACGTGTGGGAGCGTCACCGCTGGTACAACGACGTGAACACCGAGGTGCGGCCCAGCGAGCTGTTCCGCGACCACATCTACGGGTGCTTCATCGTCGACGAGGCCGGCATCGAGGCGCGCCACCGCATCGGCGTCGACAACATCATGTTCGAGAGCGACTACCCGCACTCCGACAGCAACTGGCCGAACACCCGCAAGCTGCTCGCCGAGGCGCTGATCAACGTCCCCGACGACGAGGCCCTGCGGATGGTCGAGACCAACGCGCGGACGCTCTACAACTTCCCCCGCACCTCCTGACGTCCCCCCGCACCTCCTGAC
>NZ_JANEZT010000640.1 GCF_025403405.1 Frankia tisae | reverse complement strand
GGTGCTGTCTGGCCGCCGCACCGGTCCTGGCCGCCGGATTCGTCACCCGCCAGCGTCGGCTTGCCGCCCGGGGCGGGGCGCCACTGATCGACCTCGGTCTGTTCCGGCATCGCGCCTTCGCGGCCGGCACGTGCGTCGCACTGGCGTTCGCCCTGGTCCCGAGCTCGTTCTTCTTCGTTCTCGCGCTCCACCTCCAGCAGGGACGCGGCTACAGCGCGCTGTTCTCCGGGATCGTCTTCATCGCCGTCGGCGCCGGCTACTTCCTGGCGATGTTCCTGGCCGGGCCGATCGGCGACCGGCTTGGTCACCGGGTCCTCGCCGTGGGCGCCCTTGGCACCGCCGCGGGTTGCGCCCTGCTCGTGGCCACCGCGTCGGCGGCAAGCGCCCTCGCCCTGGTCCCCGGGCTCGCGGTGACCGGGCTCGGCATCGGCCTGGTGCTCGTCCCGCTGTCCTCGACGGTGCTGGCGGGCATCGACCCGCACCACGCGGGCGCTGCGGCGGGGGCACTGTCCATGGCGCAGCAGATCGGCGGCGCGCTGGGGGTCGCCGTGATCGGCGTGGTCTTCTTCGGCGCGGGGACGGCCGAGGGCGCGTTCACGGCGAGCCTGTGGGTGCTGGTCGGGGTCGGCGTCGCCACGGCCGGTCTCACCCGGCTGCTGCGCCCAGGCCGCCGCGGGGAGGCGCCGGAGGCGGGGCAGGGCCCGGCGCCGACCGGGCGGATGGGGGAGGTGCGGGATCAGCCGCCGAACAGACCGGCCGAGTCCACGGTCCGGTAGCCGGTCGCCCTGGTGCCCCTGACCGTGGCGACGACCGAGCCCGTCGAGCACAGCGCCTTCAGGTTCGGAATCGCGGTCCCGTCGCAGGTGAACGTCAGACCGTCGCCGGCCGGCAGGACCACGTCCTTGGCGGCCTTCAGCGTGCTGGTCACGGAGGCGGGGGTGACGTCGCCGGTGATGCCCTTGAGCGCGCGGACGAGGCCCAGCAGGTTCTGGTAGCCGGTCACCGCGTAGCCGTCGAGGGCTGTCTTCGGTGCGTACCTGCCCATCACCGTCCGGTAAAGCTTGGCCTCGGCGTCGTCGCTGTCGGTGTCGCCCGGGGTGAACAGCGTCGCCCCGTCCAGCGCGCCGGGCGCGGCGTCCTCGACGGTTTTCGACAGGCACGGCTGGATGACGAACCTCGGCTGGGTGGCGTTGATCGCGACCAGGCTCTTGAGCACCGAGGTGCAGAAGGTCCCCTCACCGACGAGGATCACCGCGCCGGGCTTCTTGCTGATCGCGGAGGTGACCTGGGACGTGGCATCCGGTGTGCCGAGCGGGATCGGGACGATGTCGAGGCCGACGCCGGCCTTGGCGAACACCGGCTTGCCCAGCGCGTTCGCGCCGGCGGTCACGGCGGGGGCGTCCGTGACGAACAGGGAGACGCTCTTGTAGCCCTTGTCCTTGGCGGCCTGCGCCATGACGCCGAGCGTCGCGGGGAAGCCGCCGGTCCAGGAGAAGGCGCCGTCGGTGACGAACTCGGCGCCGCTGGCCGCCACGCCCGTCGTGTAGGGGATCCGGGCGCCGGTAATGATCGGGACCATCGAGTCGGCGAAGGCCGTGGTGCCGATGTTCACGGCGGTGGTTTTCTGCTCGACCATCTGGTTGGCGCAGGAGCGGGCGGAGGCCGCATCCTCCTGCGACTTGCAGACGACGAGCTGGATGGGCCGCCCGCCGATGCCGCCGAGGTAGTCGTTGGCGTAGGCGGCGGCCGCCTGGGCGCCCTCGCGGACCTCGGGCAGAGAGATCGCGCTGCCGCCCTCCGCGGTGATGAAACCGATCTTCACCGGTGCGCCGGACGCCTTCGTGCCCGGAGGAAGGGTCACGGTCGAGTCGGTCGCCGCGGTCGCTGCCGCACCGCCGCCGCCCCCGCCGCCCCCGC
>NZ_JANEZT010000063.1 GCF_025403405.1 Frankia tisae | reverse complement strand
AACCGGGACGAGGCGCGGGTCACGGAACTCGGGCGCGGTTGGCAGCCCCGGGTCAGGCTGGTGCGGCCGACGAAGCAGCTTCGAAGGCTGGCCGTGCTGCTGCCGGTCAGCCGGGGAAAGAGCGTGGGCCCGAGAATCCCGCGGGTGCCGGCACGCGACCACCCGGCCTGGCCGGCGCCGCCCACCCCGCTCCCTCGGGGGCCCCCCGGGCCGGCCGGACTGGGCTCGGTCCTGCACCCGGCGCGGGCCGTAACCTGTCGCCGCGCGGTGTCGATCCGCCGCGTACCGCCGTGCAGCCACAGCAGCCGCCCTCCGCCGCGGGTGGAGACCCGGGGCGATCGAATGCCGCCGGGCCCCGGCCCACGTGGTTTGAGCGTGACGCACCGCAATTGCCAGTCCGGCCCGCCGACTCCGGGGCGGCCCGGCCGGCCGGAGAACGCGACGCCGCGGATCGCCATGTGGCGGGCCGGGCCGACGGGCCGGTTCGCGGCGACGGTTCCGGCCGAGAGCCGGCCGTTCCTCGGATCCCCGACCCACTCGCGAGGCGGGAGAAGGAACGCGGCAGTGACCCGTCCAGGGCGCAGCCACCCGCCCGGGGTGCCTCGGCCCGCGCGGCCGTTCCCGACCGGCCACCGGCCGCACGGCCGGAGCTCGACCCGCCGACCATGCGCGTCGGGATGCGTCGGGAGCACGTGAACGATGATCACGGCGATGTCGCGAACCGGTTCACGGTCACCGATGACGGCTGGCGTCACGCGGACCCGGGGCACCAACCGGACCCGGGGGCAGCCGAGGCGTTCGAGGCGTTCGACGGGGGTCAGACCGACGCCGTCGCCCCGTCCGTCCTGGATGATCGCAGCTCATCTGCCGGGCGGGGCGTGACGTCGCGGCACGAGGTGCCACGGCCCGGCGAGCCCGTTGACCCTGACCGCGTATCCGTGGATCCCGTCCGCGGCGCGGTGCCGGAACGGGGGCAGCGGCCTGACCCGGTGCGCCCGGCGCCGGGCACCGGAGAATCGCCGGAACCGATCGGCGCAACCGGGCAGGGGGTGCCGGGGTCCGCGCCGGGGCCGGGTACGACGCGACCGGTAGCGGCACTGGCGATGATCGTGGGCGCGGTGGGCTGCGTCGTCGGCAGCGTCCTACCGTGGAGCGAGATGTCCAGCGCGGACGAGACCCGCACGTTCAACGGCATCGTCGCCGGGGACGGTCGACTGGTCCTCGTCCTGGCAGTCCTCCTGGGTGTCGTGGGTGCCGCCCGACTCGCGCGCCGGCCGATCGGTGGTCGCACGGCGGATATTCTGGTTGCCCGGCTGGCCGCCGCCATGATCGTGGTGATTGCCGGGCTCGACCGGGCCTACGGACCGCCGACCCTCGCCTCCTTTCGGGCCATCTCGGCGGACGTGATCTCCATCCATCCGCAGAACGGGATCATGGTCACGCTCGCGTCGGGCATTATCGCCCTGATCGGCGCGGTACTGCTTCGGCCGCGTACGACATCGACCGGAGGCGGTGGCGGAGGGTAACTCGCCTGGTACAGGTGGTTCTGTCTCGCGTCATGCGGGCAGCTTCCCCGCGTGATACGACCGTGCGAGGCGGTCGTCAGACCCCTTGCGGGGTGTCGGACGGTGGTGGCGTGGGTGAGCGGTCAACAGCAGAGTCCATGGGCCCGCCCGGGCGGTACCGGTTCACCTCCGGCTGCCGGGGGCGGCACCAGGACGGCCGCGGGGGCCGGCGGCCGGGAGAGACCATCCCCGGTTGGCCCGGGCCCGCCCGAGCTTGACGACCGCGCGGTTGCCGTCGCCGCGGAGCTGCGAGCGTGGCGGGCGCGGGCCGCGGCGACGGCCGATCCCGCCTGGTCTCGGGAGGGCGCCGTGACGCTGTCGCCGCCCGTTGGCACAGTCGCCGTGCCGGCCGTGCGGCCGGAGTCGGCGGCGGGTGGCGCGCACCCGTGGGCCTTGCCGGCAACGGCTGGCATCCTGGTGCCTGCGCCGGTCCGCCCGGCGGATCCGGCCGCCCGCTCGTGGCTGCGCCGGGCAGCGTCCCACTGCGGTTGGCTACCCGGTCCGGTGGCAGTCTGCGCCGGAGTCGTCGTGATCATCGCATCGGGGATGCGGTGGGCGACGGTGCGGGCCTACGGGTTCGTGGAGTTCACCGTACGGGGGACCGATCCCGACCAGCACGGGCAGCTGACGGTGCTGCTGGGAATCCTCGCCGTGGTCGCGGGCCTGCTCCTCGCCGCCGGGCGCAGGCAGTGGGGGTGCATGCTCGCGACCATGACCGGGCTGATGGTCCTGCTGACCGCGGCGGTCGACCTCGTCCAGCTCTACCGGGGTGGTCCGTTCGTCGACAGCGGGCTGCGTACGGCGACCACGGTCGGCCCGGGATTGTGGGTGATTGCCTGCTGTGGTTTTGTTGTTCTCGCGGTCGGTGTTGTTGTGCAATGTGTGTATCAGGCCTCAGGTCACGGTGGCCGCGGCCGCGAGCCGCGTCGTTGACCGGCGGCCGGCGCGGCGGCCTGAACCGGGTGGGGATGACCCGATGGTGAGATGGGTGACCCCCGTTGGGGGGACGCCCGGTCCGGTGGATTTGGGGTCATGACGACAACCGCGACAGCGGGCACGATGAAACAGGTCAAGGGCGCACGGGGGAGCAACGAGGCTCGGTCGGGGGACGAGCCGGAGATGCTCCGCACTTGACCGGATCGCGCGTCCTCACGCCATGCGGGGGGGTGGCGCGAGGGCTCGCACCGGATTCGGGGATCCGGTGTGGGTCTGGGTGGTGGGCGCTGACATGGGGGTGTCGGCGCCCACTACGCTTTTCTGGGCCGATCCGACGCGACGTGGCGGAGTTCCATCACCACGGTCGCGCGGCTCGGCCGCCTGATGCCTCGGTCAGGCCATTCCCTCCGCGCGGCGATCGAGATGCCCATCCTCGATGGCCCGCTTGAAGAGGTCGACCTTGGTCGCCGCGTCGCGGCCGACCCGTCGGTACTTCTGGCGGACCCGGTCGATGTACTGCTTGGCGGTCTCCGGGGAGACGTCCATCTTCCGGGCGACGGTCTTCAGCGGCATCCCTGTCGCGTACAGGCGCAGCGCCTCGACCTCCTTCGGGGACAGGTGCGGTTTGTCCGGGGAATCATCGGTGAGGAGCAGGAAGGCCAGCTGCGGAGAGATCCATCCGGTACCGGCGGCCGCCGCGCGGATTGCGGTGGCCAGATCCTCGACGTCGTCGGTCTTGGGAACGAAGCCCGAAGCGCCGGCGCGCATCGCACGCCGGATGGTGTCCGGCGCGGCCGCGGCGCTGAACACCACCACGCTCCGCTCGTCGGACAGCAGCCGCCGGAGGTTGTCCGGGGGCTCGGTGCCGTCACCGAGGTCGAGATCGAGCAGGACCACCTGTGCGTGCCGCCCAGGACCGGCGAGCAGGGCATCGAGGGAACAGGCGGTGTCGATAAGGTCGAAGTCCTTGATGTCGTGCAGCAGATCTGCCAGACCGCGCAGCACGATCGGATGATCGTCCACCGCCGCAACCGTGATGATGTCGGAAGCTGTCGTGTTGTCCTCAGCGTTCATGGTGGTCCAGTCGTTCTCCCGGACTTGCGGCCATGACAGATCTCGACACGGCCCGACGGGCGTCGGTGCCCGTCAGTGGGGACGTGGGGGCGTCCCCGGCCGCGAGGAGCGTCGGGGACTCCGCTCGCGCGACGCCCACCATTTCAGCAGATCTCTACCCGACGTCACGACCTGGTTCGGACTTGCGCAACGAGGCCGAAACATCCGGCTAGCTCAGCAGTTACAGTCACAACCGCCGCAGTCGCACTCCGCGCACTCACCACAGGACTCACAGCAGTCGCCGCAGTCGCCGTCGCAGTCGCAGTCGGGGTCGCCGCACCGACCACACAGACCCTTCTTCCGCTGTCCCTCGAGCGGCGATTCGCCGGGGCGGCCCGGGAGACGATCCTGCGGACGCGAAGGTCCGGTCGATGGCATGGCCGAGCCCGTCACCGAGGAGGAGACGGGCGAGCCGGGCATCGACCGTGTCGGCGGATCGAATCTCGGCCAGCGCGTCCCGCAGATCCCGGCGGCTTTCCTCGCACAGGCGGCGAGCCTCGGCCGGGCTGTTTCCCGTGGCCGTCAGCGGTCGAGCGCTTCGGCGAGCCGTTCGAACTCGGCCGGGTCGTTGTACACGTGGGCGCTCACCCGCAGCACCGGCCCCTCGAGATCACGGCTTCGCTGGACCGGGATGGCGCTGGTGAGGATCGCATCCTGCCGGTAGAGACGATCGCGGACGGCCACGGGGTCCACGCCGGATGGCGGTTGCAGCGTGACGATGCCGGTCGGCGAGTCCGGCCGCTCTCGTACCCGCCAGCCGCCGGCACCGTCCAGGACGCGTCGCCCGTAGGAGGCGAGGTACACGATGCGGGCGAACACGAGCGGGGGATCGCTGGCGAGCAGCTCGGAAAGCGCTTGGGCGAGACCGGCCCGGGAGGCTACCGAGGCTTCACCGATGCCCAGCCGGGCCAGGCCGGGCAGGGGAATCGGCCGGCCGTCCCTGCCCCGGCCCATGCTGTAAAGACTCGGAACCGCGACGTTGATGCGCTCGGCCAGGTCTCCCCGCACAGCGAGGAAGCCGGTGCCCCGTGGGCCGCACAGCCACTTGCGGGACGTTCCCACGTAGGCGCTGGCGTGGATGTCGGAGACACCGGTCTGGCCGAGGGACTGGGCGACGTCGAGGACGAGTGGCACCCCGGCGGCGGCGCAGCGCCGGCCGATCTCGACGGCCGGCTGCACAATGCCGCATTGGCTGGGGACATGCGGAAAGACGACGAGATCCAGCTCGTCGAGAGCGAGCGGGCGGCCCGCCCGGGGGCTGGGTATCCCCACCCTGTCGAGGACATCAAGGTCGATCACGCCCTGTGGGTCGACGGGCAGATCGATCAACTCAAGGGGAGCCTGTCGCGTCCGGGCCTCGAGCACGAGCGCGTTGGAGCCGTACTCGCTCGGAAGAACTCCGATTCTGGCGCCCGCAGGCAGGGGCCACGCGGTGAGCAGCGCGGCAAAGGCGGTGCTGGCCGAATGGTGGAAGGTGACCTCGTCGGGGCCGAGGCCGGGTCCCATGAGGTCGGCGAGTGCCGCCCGCGCGGAGTGCAGGACCTCGCCGGCCTCCACCTCGGCGACGTACGCGCCGCGTTCGCCTTCGCGCCCCAGGTGGGCGATCTGAGCGTCGAGGGTCGCCTGGCTGGGCCGCGCCGCGGCGGCCGCGTCCAGGTGGGTCACGGCGCAGGGCGGCCGTGCGGCACGCCAGCGCCGGGCCAGCTCCGTCCCCGCGCGGTGGTCGCCCGCCGCCGCGTCGGTGAGATCCTCACGATTCTGGCGGCTCGCCGTCGCATCCACCGGACCAGGATCGCACCCGTCGGACGGCCCGGGGCCTTCGTTGCGCCTCCCCGGGCCCGGTCGGGACTGCCGCCATGTCGCCCCCGTGTCGCCCCCGTGCGGCCCCGGTGCGCGGCAGGTGTCAGCTCGCCCGCTCGGGCACGACCTTGCTGACGATGTGCTCCGCGATGGCAAGGGACGCCGTCGCGCCTGGCGACGGCGCGTTGCGTACATGGACGACGCGACCGGTGTGCGACAGGACGAAGTCGTCGACGAGGCTGCCGTCCCGGGCCACCGCCTGGGCACGCACCCCGGCCGGACCGCGCACCACGTCGTTGGTCCGCAGCTCGGGCACGTAGCGCCGTGCCTCGGAGATGAACGCCCGCTTGCTGACGGTGTGCAGGATCTCCTTCGCGCCGGTCTTCCAGTGCGTCCTGGCCATCTTGTGGAAACCGGGCCAGGAGAGCGTGCGCCGCAGGTCGCCGCCCTGGACGGTGCCGACCGTGTAGCCCTCGCGGGCGGTGGCGAGCACCGCGTTGGGGCCGACGAGGATCTCGCCGTCGATGCGCTTGGTGAGGTGGATTCCGAGGAAGGGGTACCGCGGGTCCGGCACCGGATAGATGAGCCCGCGCACGAGGTCCCGCCGCTGTGGGCGCAACAGCCAGTAGTCGCCTCGGAAGGGGATGATCTGCGGGGACGGGTCCTCGCCGGTGAGGGTCGCCACCAGGTCGGACTGCAGACCCGCGCAGGCGATCAGCAGGTCGAACGGGCCGACGCGCTCGGAGACGGCCGTGACCCGCCCGCCGTCCCTGGAAGCGATCTCGTGATTGCCGTTGGGCCGGGCGCTGGCCGAGCCGGTGACGGTGAGCCGCAGGTGCACCCCGTCCGGCCGCTCGTCGACGCCGACCACCTCGGCGCTGGTGCGCACCGTGCCGCCCGCGGCGATGATCTCCTTGCGGAGCGCCTGCGCGACCCCGGGATAGTCGACGATTGCGGTCGTGGGGGAGTGGAGGGCGGCGACTCCCCGGGCGTGCGGTTCGATCGCCCGCAGTTCGGCGGCGTCGAGCATGCGCGTCCGGGGGACGCCGTTGGCCTGCGCACGCTTCTCGATCTCGGCGAGGCGTTCCAGCTCGCTGTCGTCGACCGCGACGACGACCTTGCCGCACTCGTCGTAACGGATGTCATGGGTGTCGCAGAACTCGCGCAGCAGGCCGACGCCGCGCCGGCACAGGGTGGCTTTCAGTGAGCCCGGGACGTAGTAGAGACCGGCGTGGACGACACCGCTGTTGCGTCCGGTCTGATGCCGGGCGACGTCGGGCTCCTTCTCGAACACGGTCACGGTCGCTCCCGGTTCGACCTGGCCGAGGCGCCGGGCCACCGCCAGTCCGAGTATGCCGCCGCCGATGACCGCGATCCGACCTGCCACGCCCCGCCCCCTGTTTCTCGTCGATCGGCTGGAGTCCGCCACCACGGGCGACGGTACGGAACAAGTATCGGCATACACGCTGTGTGACGAGCCGGTAGTCCGTCCCGACGGCCGCGCGGCGGACCCGTCGCCAGGTGATCCGCCGCCGCTGCCGCCGCTGCCGTGCTGCCGCTGCGCCCCGAGCGGCTCAGCCGAAGAAGTGGCCCGGCGGGTGCGCCCGGTCGGTGCGCGAGCGCGGCACCCCGCGCAGCGCGTCGGTGAGGGTGCGGGCCGTGTTGACCAGCGGGACGTGGCTGAACGCCTGCGGGAAGTTGCCGGTCATCCGGCCCAGCCGCGGGTCGTACTCCTCGGCGAGCAGACCGACGTCGTTGCGCAGCGACAACAGGCGTTCGAACAGTTCCTGGGCCTCGTGCACCCGCCCGGACAGCGCGTAGTTGTCGGCGAGCCAGAAGGTGCAGGCGAGGAAGGCACCTTCACCGGCGGGCAGCCCGTCGACCGCGCCGTCCTCGGCGGTCGGGTAACGCAGGACGAAGCCGTCCTCCATCAGTTCTCGTTCGATCGAGGCGACCGTGCCGACGACCCGGGGATCGGTGGCAGGCAGGAAGCCGACCAGCGGCATGTACAGCAGCGCCGCGTCAAGCTCACGGGAGCCGTAGAACTGGGTGAAAGTGTTGCGGTCGGAGTCGAAGCCCCGCGCGCAGACCTCGGTGTGGATCTCGTCGCGCAGCGCGGACCAGCGTTCCACGGGACCGGGCAGGCCGGACTCGACGATGCCGCGGACGGCCCGGTCGGCGGCGACCCAGGCCATCACCTTGGAATGAACGAAGTGCCGGCGTGGCCCGCGGACCTCCCAGATGCCCTCGTCGGTCTTGCGCCAGCCGGTCTCCAGGAAGTCCATCAGCTTGGTCTGCAGCGGCCAGGAATCGTCGCTCTGGTGGTCGGCGATCGCCTGCCCGCCGGGCAGGACGAGCCCGGGGACGGACGGCCGCCGGTTGGCGACCGCGACCCGCGCCACGTGCAGGGCGTCGAGGACCTCGCCGTAGACGTCGAGCTGGAACTGGTCGACGGCGGCGTTGCCGACGCGGACGGGGGAGGAACTCTCGTAGCCGGCGAGCCAGGGCACCTCGTACTCGGGCAGCCGGCGTTCCCCCGCGACGCCGTACATGATCTGGACCCGGGACGGGTCGCCCGCGACGGCGCGCAGCAGCCATTCCCGCCACGCGGTCGCCTCGCTGGTGAACCCGGCGTCGAGCAGGGCCAGCAGGGTGATCGTCGCATCGCGCAGCCAGCAGTACCGGTAGTCCCAGTTGCGCACCCCGCCGATGTGCTCGGGCAGGGAGGTGGTGACGGCCGCGACGATGCCCCCGGTCGGGGCGTAGGTCAACGCCTTGAGGGTGATCAGGGAGCGGCGCACGGCGGGCTGCCACTGGCCGTCGTAGGTGCAGCCGGCCATCCAGTCCGACCACCACGCCTCGGTGAGGGTGATCATGCGGCGGACGTCGTGGATCGGCGGCGGGGACTGGTGCGACGGCGTCCAGGTCAGGGAGAAGGGCACGGACTGGCCGGCGGCGACGTGGAAGTCGGCGTAGGTGGCCATGTCGTGCCCCTCCATGGGGGCGGTGGTGCGCAGGGTGACGGCGTCGGGGCCGGCGACGGCGGACATGGTGTGCTCGTCGACCCGGCGCACCCACGGCACGATCGAGCCGTAGTCGAACCGGAACCGGGTCTCCGAGCGCATGTGGACGGCGCCCTCGAGACACTCGACGAGCCGCAGCACCGTGTGGGTGCCGGCGTGGGGGAACATCGCGTCGACGATGCGTACGGTGCCCGAGGCGGTGGTCATGTCCGTCTCGAGCACCAGGGTGTCACCGCGGTAGCGGCGGCTGACGCCGAGAACCGGTTCGACCGGGGCGATCTGCCAGTGCCCGTCGTCGGCGTCACCGAGCAACGCGGCAAAGCAGGACGGTGAGTCGAATCGGGGCAGGCACAGCCAGTCGATCGAGCCCGTGCGCGCCACGAGTGCCGCAGAGTGGGTGTCGCCGATCAGCGCGTAGTCCTCGATCAGGGATGGCACGGCCTGTTCCTCGCTCCCATGGTTCGCTGGTCGCGATCATCGGAAGATGATGATCGCCGGATGTGGGATGAGCACCGTCGCCGGCGTCATCGGGCGGGGTGCGGCGGTCACCCGTGGCGGAGGTCGCCGAGCCTCACAAAGGCGTTCACCTTACGGACTGCGCCGGCCGGCTAGGTTGGGGGTCCGGACTTCGCGGTGGTCCACCCGTAATCCGGACCAGAAAACTTTCCCCGATGTGACAGGACTCACGACGTGGCCTCTATGTCGCCTACCGCTGCCACCCGCGCCGTGCGGTACCTGGCCGACCCGCGGCGCCGCACGGCTGTGGTGGCGATCACTCTTGCGGCCATCGGCCTGATCGCGTTCGGGATCTACGCGACGGTGAGCGGGCCGCCGCCCAAGCAGGAGGCCGTCGTCTACTTCACCCCGGAGGCGACGACGGCGCAGAAGGATGCCGTGCGCGCCGCGTGTCCCTCGGTGGGTCGCGCGATCCAGCTGCCGAAGGACCGCAACAACCTCGCCACCAGCCGGGCGTATCCGCTGCGCTACGACGTCGCGAAGGCGTCGACGGCCGACCGCGCGGCGTTGTACAAGTGCGTGCACGACCAGCCGGGCGTGAACGGCATGAGTCAGGAGACCCAGGGCCAGTGACGGCGGGGCCGGCGCCCTACCCCGCCGGCGTCTCGTCGGCGTGCTCCCGCTCGTGCTGGTCCAGGTCGTGCTGGTCCAGGAGTTCGGCCGGGGTGGGCAGACCGGCGTCACGCGCCTGCTTCGCCTGCCACAGGCTGACGATCATCGTCGCCAGCACGACGAGTCCGCTGAAGACCAGGCTCCCGCCGCTCCAGGGCGACGAGGCGGGCAGGGTGTCGACGACGACCCAGGCGATGCCGGCGCCGATCATCCCGAGACCGAACAGGATCGTGAACACCGAGGAGAACCGGTTGGCGGCGGCCTGATCGGCGAGGTCGGCTGCCTTGCGCCGGGTCCGCTCGAAGCGGCTGCGCGCCCACTCGTACTCCAGGCTCAGGATGAAGAACCCGAGGGCGACCACAAGGAAGCCCGGACCGGGCAGCACGAGCATCGCGATGCCGACGCCGAGGACCACGATCCCCAACACGGTGAGGGCGATCCTGCGCAGCAGTCGGGCGCTTCGGGTCAGCACGTCGGGCAACTCCTCCTGTCGTCGTGGTTACCTTCGTCCAACGCGCCGCGCACCACAATCGTGGCCCGGATCTCCGAACTCGGCTCCGTGACCTGGGCCGCGTTTCGGGATGAGCGGCGGGCGAACCAGAAGCGCCCGCGGATCGTTCGTTAGGGTGGCAAGGCGGCTCACCAGGAGCTTCCTACGGACGAGCGGGTCGACAAGGCGCGGAGAGGGTTGTTGTGGAGATCGAGGAGACCGCGCTCCCTGGCATCGGGCTGCGGCACGACTTCCAGACGCGCAGCGGCCGTCGGCTGGGGGTCGTGTCCCATCATCACGGGCGGCGTGACCTCGTGATCTACGATCCCGATGATCCCGACTCCTCCCGGGACTCCATCCCGCTCACGGCGGAGGAGAGCGACGCGCTCTCGGAGCTGCTGGGCGCGCCGCACATCGTCGAGAAGCTGGCCGACATCAGCAGCGCGTTCGCCGGGTTGGTCGGCGAGCAGATCGCGATTCTGGCCGACTCGCCCTTCGCGGGCCGCCCGCTTGGTGACACCCAGGCCCGCACCCGCACTGGCGCCTCCATCGTCGCCGTCGTCCGCAACCAGATCGTCCACGCCTCCCCCCGGCCGGACTTCCGGTTCGAGGCCGGGGACATCGTGGTGGTCGTCGGGACCCCGGAGAACACGGCGTCCGTGGCCGCGTTGCTCCACTCCGGCTGACGAGCGGGTTGGCCGGATCGAGTGCATTCCACCGCGACGACCTTCCTTGAGCTCGGGGGAGTCCTGTTCTCCCTGGGCATCCTCGGGCATCTGGCGCTGCGCGTCGGAATTTCCCCCATCCCGCTTTATCTCGTCGGCGGCCTGGCATTCGGCCACGGCGGGCTGCTGCCGCTCGGCGCCAGTGAGGAGTTCATCGGCGTCGGTGCCGAGATCGGTGTCGTCCTGCTGCTGCTCACCCTCGGTCTGGAGTACACCGCCGGCGAGCTGCTGTCCGGCCTGCGTAAACAGGCCCGGTCGGGGGTGCTCGATCTGGTCCTGAACGCCACCCCGGGTGTCGCCGCGGCGTTCATTCTGGGCTGGGGCCCGACGGCGGCGGTGGTCCTCGGCGGGGTGACGGCCATCTCCTCCTCCGGGATCATCGCGAAGGTCCTCGGCGACCTCGGGCGGCTCGGTAACCGGGAGACGCCGGTCGTGCTGTCCGTTCTTGTGCTCGAGGACCTGGCGATGGCCGTGTACCTGCCGATCCTGACCGCGTTGCTGGCCCATCACAGCCTCGCCCGCGGGTCGCTGACGGTGGCGATCGCCCTCGGCGTGCTCGTCGCCGTCCTCTACGTCGCGCTGCGGCACAGCGACAAGGTGACCCGACTGGTGTTCAACCCGTCCGCGGACCGCGACGACGAGGTCCTGCTGCTGCGGGCGCTGGGGCTGGCGCTGCTCGTGGCCGGCCTGGCCCAGCGGATGCAGGTGTCCTCCGCCGTCGGCGCCTTCCTCGTCGGCATCGCCCTGTCCGGCCCCGTGGCCGAGGGCGCGCAGGAGGTGCTCCGGCCGCTGCGGGACCTGTTCGCGGCCGTCTTCTTCGTCTTCTTCGGCATGCAGACGGCCCCCGCCGACATCCCCCCGGCGCTACTCGCCGGATCGCTGTTGGCGCTTGCCGGCGTCGTGACAAAGGTCATGACGGGGTGGTGGGCGGCCCGTTCCGCCGGGATCGGGACGATGGGCCGGTTCCGGGCGGGCGCGGCCCTCGTTGCGCGGGGCGAGTTCTCGATCGTGATCGCCGGGCTTGCCGTGGCGGCCGGCATCGAACCGAAGCTGGGCCCCCTCGCCGCCTGCTATGTGCTGCTCATGGCGATTATCGGCCCGCTGGCTACCCGTTTCGTCGAGCCGGTGACCCGCGCGGCCCGCGGCCGGTTGAGCCGCCCCTGATCGCCGGGCGGCGGCACCGAATCGACGAGTCCGCAACGGTTGATCAACATTACGCTGGCGTCGGCGAGGGTCGCCGCCTGCCGTCGGCCGGTCGCGGTGCTGTCCGCTGAGAACGGGGCGAACTTACGGGCCCGGGTATGCCCACTCGGGCAGCCATGTTTGGCAGGATGCGGCCCATGAGCGGACTTCTCGAAGGTAAGCGCATTCTCGTCACCGGCGTTCTCACCGAAGCATCGATCGCGTTCAGCGTTGCCCGCATCGCGCAGGAACAGGGCGCGCAGGTTGTTCTCTCCGGATTCGGGCGTGGGCTGTCGCTGACGCGGCGCATCGCCAGGCGGCTGCCCACCGAGGCGCCGGTCGTCGAGCTGGACGTCACCGACGAAGAGCAGCTGGCCGGGCTCGCCGGGCGGGTGCTCGAGCACGTCGACGGCCTTGACGGGGTGCTGCACGCGATCGGTTTCGCGCCCGAGTCGGTCCTCGGCGGCAAGCCGTTCGTCGAGGCCGCCTGGACCGAGGTCGGCACCGCCCTGCAGGTGTCGACCTGGTCGCTGGCCTCCCTGACCCGGGCGACCCTGCCCCTGTTCGGGGAACGGGCATCGATCGTGGGCCTCGACTTCGACGCCGCCGTCGCCTGGCCGTCCTACGACTGGATGGGCGTCGCCAAGGCGGGTCTGGCGTCCACGGCCCGTTATCTGGCCCGCGACCTGGGCCCGCGCGGCATCCGGGTGAACCTGGTGGCGGCCGGCCCGCTGCGCACGATGGCGGCCAAGAGCATCCCGGGCTTCAGCCAGTTCGAGGACGTCTGGGACGGTCGGGCCCCGTTGGGCTGGAGCGTCCACGACACGACGCCCGCGGCCCAGGCGTGCGTGGCGTTGCTGTCGGACTGGTTCCCGGCGACCACCGGCGAGATCGTCCACGTCGACGGCGGCGTGCACGCGGTCGGCGTCTGACCGGCGGCCCGTCTTCGGCCGCCGGGAGTCAGCCGGCGGCTGCCGCCTCGTCGAGCAGGTCCAACGCCGTTCCGACGATGACGTCCACCGTGACGGGGACGGCCTCCGCTCGGGCCGCCGCCGTCACGGCGGCGGCCGGCGGCGGTGCGGCCGAGCCGAGCGTCGAGATCGGATCGCCGTGCACGCCCGCCAGGAAACTCAGCGTCCGCGGATCGCCGTCGACGACGGTGACCATCGGGCACCGCCGGTTCGCCGGGAAGAGCTCGGCGAGCAGCGCGTCCGACCCGTCGGCCAGCCCGCGGCGGGCCTGCAGCGCTCCGAACACGGCACCCGGCGAGGTCAGGCAGACCACGCTCACCTCGTGCCCGAGCCCGGCGCGCAGCTCCGCCGCGGCGCGCAGCACCTCCGGCATGACCGGGCCGACGCCGACGAGGGTGATCGCGGCCCCCGGGCCGCCCTCGTGCAGCCGGTATCCGCCGGCGAGCACCAGGGCGCGACGGCGACGCCAGCCGTCCGCGTCCACCGGTAGTTCGGCGAGCCGCTGGTCCACCGGCCGGGCGGAGAGCTGGATCAGACTGGACGCGCCGTCGAGCCGGGCCAGCCGGCCGAGCCCGGCCAGCAGGCACCACGCGAGGTCGTGCGCGAACGCCGGCACCCAGGTCGTCGCGATCCCGGCCGGGGCACCGTCGCCGCCGTTCCACGCCAGGGCCCGGGTGACCGGGTCGAGCCCGGTGTCGGCGACCGCCAGCACGGAGCGGGCGTCGCCGCTGCCCGCGGCGAACCAGCCGGGCAGTACCCGACCGGCCGACACCTCGTCGGCGACCCCGATCGGCAGCAGCGGCAGGCCCTGCCGGCTCCAGGCCACCCCCAGCGAACCGAGTACCCCGCCGAAGGCCGTCGCGGACAGGCCGCCGGCCACGTGCCGCCCCGCCGGGGCCTTGGCAGCGGCCAGCCAGCCGGCGAGCACGGGATCGGCTGCCCGGGTGCTGATCGTGACCACCGCGGCCGCCGCCTGCGGGGCGAGCCGGGGCAGGTCGCGAAGCAGGTCCCCGAACGCCTCCTGGGTGGAGATCCACTCCGGGAAGCGGCGGCCGGCGTGCGCGGGCACCTGCGCGGGGGTGCGTAGCGGCACCGGAACATGGTCCAGGTAGCGCGCCACGTGGCTGGTGAGGCGCCGAGCTCCCTCAATCGGCGGCAGGACGGCGATCGACCCACCGCCGTGGGACGCCGCGGCGGTCGGGTCGGCGCCGTCTGCCGGTGCGAGCCGGTCGCTGGTGTAGGCGAACAGCACGGTCGGCCGGTCCGCTGCCACCTCGTCGAAGGCGTCGATCAGCAGCGCGATGTCATGCCCGCCGAGGTCGCCCAGGCAGGCGAGGATCTGCTCGTCGGTGAGCGTGTCCAACAGCCGGCTGACGCCGGCGCCGGTGGTGCCCGGCCCGGCCAGGCGGCGGCGCAGGTCCGTCCCACGGGTGTGCAGCAGGTCCTGGAACTCGGCCGGGGTGAGCAGGTCGAGCCGTGACCGCAGCGCATGGCCGCCGGGCGCCCGGAACAACGCCTCGAGCCGACGGCCGTAGCGTACGGTCAGGACCTGCCAGCCCGCCGCCTCAAACAGCCGTGACGCGCGGGCCGGTCCGCCGATCCCACCGGGGCCGCCGGCGGCGGCGGACACGCCGGACCCGGTCACCATCACCACCCAGAGCAGCTCGCCGAGATGCGTGGCCCGCTCGTCGGCGATCGTCTCCCAGACGGCCGGGTCGCGCAGTTCGGCGTAGTCGATCAGGCAGATCTGGCGTCCCCGTGGGGTGCGGTCGAAGCGTTCGCCGGCGTACCGGCGGGCCAGCGCCGCCCAGACCGTCCCGCTCGGTCCGACACTGCCGGCGCCCAGCACGCGCAGGGGTCGGGCGTCCGCCGGGGGTGGCGCGGTGTCGGGCCGCGGCCAGTTGGTCGGCGGCCCGCCTGCCGCCGGTTCACCGACCGGGTCGTCGGCCACCCGCGCGTCCTCGAGCACCTGATGGACGGCGTGGACCAGCGCGCCGGCCCGGGGCGTCACGCTGACCCGATCCTCGGCGCGCAGCGAGTCGAACCACAGGACGGTGGCGATGCTCGAGGCCGCGGCCACCCCCGCCCGTTCGCCCCGGGCGGCAGCCGGGGAACGCCGCCCGCCGCGCGCACCGACCTCGATGGCCGCGGTGGCAGCGGCGCGCAACCGACTCTCCACCGCGGCCAGGGCGGCGAGGTCTAGCACGCCACCGGGCGGCCCCGGCGTGACCGGTTCCGGCACACCGCCGACGATCACGCCTGATCCGTGGGGCGCGGCCGGGGCCGCGGCGGCCACCACCGCAGGTAGTCCGGCCTCGGCCTCGGCCTCGGCGGGCCAGGGGCTGCGGACGGCGCCTGGCGACGTCACCATGGAGTCCTCGTCTCGATCTCGATGGATGTCCGAGCCGGATCGCAGGGGCGGGCGGGACAGCGAAACCGCGCTGTCCTCCCGGTCCGGTCGGGCGGTGGCGTCGGGTGTGGTGGCGTCGGGTGTGGTGGAGCCGGGTGTGGTGGCGCCCGGGGTTTCTGGGATATCCGGGCCGGCTGGGCCCATGGTCAGCTCCCCCCGACCCGCGTGCCCCCACAGGGCATCCGCCGGTCTGATGTCCGGCCTGCGCATGACCGGTCTTCGTCCCACGGCACCGACCTCCCCATGTCCGGACGTGCGGTGCGGGCCGGAGGTTGTGCCGCCGGCCGGATCGGCGACCCACGCCTGTTACGCGCGGCAGGACCGCGTCCGGCGTCCCGTTTGCTGATGTCGCACCATTTCAGCATCTGTGGGACGACAGAGGTCAGCCCGTCGTGGTGTTGGTCGTCCCGTCGGGGTCGCCGACGGCGAGCAGGTGGTCGAGGCGGGTGCGCAGGGCCGGTTCGTCCACGGCGGGCGTCGTGATCTCCACGGTCTTGACCCGGCTCGTGGCACCGCGGATGAGCAGGACCTGCGTGCGGCGCAGGCCGAGAGCTCCGGCCAGCGCGCGCAGGGCGGCCTCGGTCGCCCGGCCGTCGACGGCCCGTTCGGTGACGCGGACGGTCAGCATCGCCCCCGCCCGCGGGTCCGTCCAACGCCCGCCCACGGCGGCTCGCCCGGCGCCCGGTTGCACCCGGATCGTCACCCGCATGACTGCAATCTTCCCGCACCGCCGCACCGCCGGGAGCTTGTGCCGCGGCATCGATGCCACCAAAGGGTGACGGCGGGCGTGGTGGATTTTCGCGCTGCTCCGGGATGTGTATGCCTCGTCGGGACGGGTGCGGTGTCGGGATGGGCGTGTGTCTACGGCCGGGACGGTCCGGAGACGGTGCATCGGCCGGCTACTATCCGGGCCATGGTCGAAAACGAGGGTCGTGTGGCCCTGGTGACGGGTGGTAACCGCGGCATCGGTGCTGCCTGTGCGGTCGCGCTCGCCGCCGCGGGGGAGCGGGTCGCGGTCGCCAGTCGCGGCGGCTCCGCCCCCGAAGGCATGCTGGGCGTCCGGATGGACGTCGCCAACACCGAGAGCGTCGACAAGGCGTTCGCCGAGATCGAGGCCGTGCTCGGCCCCGTCGAGATCGTCGTGTCGAACGCGGGCATCGTGCGGGACACACTGCTGGCCACCATGAGCGAGGACGCCTTCCAAGAGGTCGTCGACACGAACCTGCTCGGCGCCTACCGGGTGGCCAAGCGGGCGGCGCGGCCGATGATGCGGATGCGCCGCGGGCGGCTCATCTTCGTCTCCTCCGTCGTCGCCTCCACCGGTGGGCCCGGGCAGTCCAACTACGCCGCGTCCAAGGCCGGCCTGATCGGCTTCGCCCGTTCCCTCGCCCGGGAGCTGGCGCCGCGCAACATCACCGCCAACGTGGTCGCCCCCGGCCCGATCCGCACGGACATGACCGACGCCCTGACCGAGGTCCAGCGGGCGGCCCTCACCGCCCAGGTGCCCGGCGGGCGGATGGGCGAGCCGGCGGATGTGGCCGCTCTTGTCGCCTTCCTGGCCTCGCCGCAGGCCGGGTACATCAGCGGCGCACTGATCCCCGTCGACGGCGGTCTGAGCATGGGGCACTGACAGGGCCGCATCCCGTCCGGCACGCGCGGGACGTTGCGGCGGGCACGGGTCCGCGGTCGGGTGGGCGACGTCGCCGGCGGATATCGTGGGCGGCGGAGCCTTGCCGCGCGCCGTCGAGGCCGCTGCAGCCACGAAGGGGTGGGTCCGATGAGCGTGATCCGGGTGGAACCGCGCGGTGGCCGTGACTTCGACGTGGAGGTCGCGGAGGAGACCTCGCCCGGCGTGCCCGGGCTCTCCTTCTCCTTCCGGGTCAGAGTCGACGATGCGGTGCTCGCCGCGAGCGGGACGGCCGTCGGTGACGAGGCCGGGATGATCGCTCTGGTCCATGTGTCGTTCGAGTACCTGCTCGCCCGGGAGCCGGCGGGGGCGATCCTGCCGGAGTTCGAGCTGTCGACCATCGGCCGCTACTTCCCGACCTATCCGGCCGACATCGCCGACCGCGTGCCGCGATGACCGGGACGACCGGGACGCCGGCCGCCGCCGTGGAGGTCGACGCGCTGCTGCTGGTCTCCTTCGGCGGCCCCGAGGGCCCGGACGACGTGCTGCCGTTTCTGCGCAACGTGACGGCCGGCCGGGATATCCCGCAGTCGCGATTGGAGGTCGTCGCCGAGCAGTATCGGATGTTCGGGGGGCGTAGCCCGCTCAACGAGCAGAACCGCCTGCTGGCCGAGGTCCTGCGCGCGGAGCTGCCCGGGTTGCCCGTCTACTGGGGCAACCGTAACTGGGCGCCCTATTTGACCGACACGGTCGCCGAGATGGCCGCCGCCGGCGTCCGCCGGGCGGCCTGCTTCGTCACCTCGGCGTTCTCGTCGTATTCGGGCTGCCGCCAGTACCAGGAGAATCTGGCGGCGGCACTCGCCGCGCTCCCGCCTGGAGCTGCGGCTCCGGAGCTGGTCAAGCTGCGGCTGTTCTTCGACCATCCCGGCTTCGTGGCGCCGATGGTGGACCGGTGCGTCACCGCGTTGTCCGAGCTGCCGGAGAAGGCGCGTGCCGACGCGCACCTGGTGTTCACCGCGCATTCCCTGCCGCTGTCGCAGGCGCGGTCCAGCGGTCCCCACGGGGACGCCTACCCGCGTCAGCTGCGTGCCGTGGCGGAGGTGATCGCCGACGGGGTCCAGCGGGTCACCGGGGTCCGCCATCGCGCCGAGTTGGCCTACTGCAGCCGCAGCGGGCCGCCGGCCGTGCCCTGGCTGGAGCCGGACGTGGGTGATCGGCTGGTCGAGCTCGCCGCGGCCGGGGCGGTGGGTGCCGTCGTCGTGCCGCTCGGCTTCGTCAGCGATCACATGGAGGTCGCCTACGACCTCGACGTTCTCGCCGCCCAGCGGGCGGGGCAGGTCGGGCTGCCGATGGCGCGCGCGGGCACGGTGGGCACCGATCCCCGGTTCGTCGCGATGGTGCGGGAGCTTGTCGAGGAGATCCGGCATCCGGACCTGCCCCGCCGGGCGCTGACCGAGCTTGGGCCGTGGCCCGAGCAGTGCGCCGCGCACTGCTGCCAACCGCCGCAACAGCCGCCTCGCGCAATCCAGAATGCCGCAGAAGGTGGACGGCGTAGGGATGCGGCGATACTGATGGGGAACAAGGCAACCGGAACCGGACGACGAGGCGAACGAAGGTAACGGAGCGATCGGAGCTATGCAGCGTTACGTGTTCGAATCCCCGGAGCGGTTCGTGGTGGGCACGGTGGGCCAGCCCGGTGACAGGGTCTTTTTCCTCCAGGCCGCCGGCCGGGGGCAGGTTGTGACGGTGGGTCTGGAAAAGACCGAGGTCACAGCGCTCGCCGAGGGGCTGAACACGCTGCTCGGACAGGTCGGCCAGACGCAGGGCATCGCGCTTCCCGCCGCCACGGACGTCGAGATCGACCTGGCCCCGCTGGACGCGCCGTTTCAGGAGGACTTCCACCTGGGGCAGCTCACCGTCTCCTGGGACGGCCATCGGGTGTTCGTCGAGGCGGCCGGGCTATCCCCCGGGGAGATCCGGCTGCCCGAAAGCGAGGACCAGCTCGACTCGCTGCGGGTCGGCCTGTCGATCCGGCAGGCCCGGGCCTTCATCGAGCGGGCTCGCACGATCGTCGCCGCCGGCCGCCCGCCGTGCGTCCTGTGCGGTCGCCCCGACGATCCCGCCGGCCACTTCTGCCCCCGACTGAACTGACCGGGCCGCCGCACACCTGAAGCCGGCTGATCCCTGAGCCGGCTGATCCCTGAGCCGGCTGATCCCTGAGCCGGCTCATCCTGAAGCCGGCTGATCCCGGGCCGGCTCAGTGCGGCGGCGGCACCGTGGCGCAGGACGGGTCGAACGCGTCGTAGGCGGCCTCGTAGGCCCGCCGCACCGCCGCGGACAGGCCGCGCAGGGCCGCCGACCGCCGCGCGATCTCGCTGGCCGTCACCGCGGCGCCGTCGTCGCGGGCCGCCAGGTCCAGCAGGGTCGACAGCCGTTCCGCCCGGGCGAGCAGGGCGTGGGCGGCCGACGGATGCCCCGGGCCCAACCCCGGCCCAGGTTCCTCCTCGCCGCGGTCGCGTAGCAGGGCGAGCACCTCGGGGCGGGCGCTGGCGATGTCGAGGTGCACGAGGGCAGCCGTGGTCGTGCGGATCGCGTCGCTGAGCTCGTACTCGGCGGCGCGCAGCCCGGCGCCGGCCGGCGGCACGCTGGCCGCCGGCAGTACCCGCCAGTGCACGGACTCCAGCCGGCCCTCCAGCGCCGGGCCGTGGACGACGACGCTGGGGACGAGCAGCAGCGGCGGAACCGGCCCGATGACGATGATGGCCTCACCCGCGGTGATCGCGTCGCGGTTCACCTCCGGCGGGCCGGGCAGGCCGGTGGCGTCACCCGGGGCGGGCAGGACGAGACGTAGCCGCTGCGCGCCGGCGGTGCGAAGGGCACCCAGGCCGAGGACGAGTGGCTCGTCACCGAGGGTGTGGGGCGCCGCCTCGCCGCCGAGTGCGCGGTGCACCTGCGTGATGACGTCATCCAGTCCGACGAGCCCGGCAAGCCATGCGTTGCCCCAGCCGGTGAGGACGCCGGACCGGGGCGAGGCTGACAGGGCGGGAAGCACATTGCCTACCGTAGGCAATCCAGGGGCTCTCCGGCGCGCCGAGGGTGGGTCACGAGCCGATTTTCCGTGTGATAGGCGTGCCGATCGTCGCCGATCGTCGCCGATCGTCGCCGACCAGGCACCGCCCGGCGAGCCAGGGCAGGCCGACGCTGAGCAGCCAGTAGGAGTGTCGGAGCATGCCGGGGGCCGCGACCGCTGCGTTCGGGCCGCCCGCATCAACCGGCCCGGACGGCGCGCCGACAAGTGGTACTCCGGCCTGGGTGGGCCGATGGGCCGGCTCGGATGGTGGGGCCGGCCGTCGGCGACGCGGCATGGCAGGTGAGAAAGCCGGCGACGGTGGCCGACCAGGTGAACTGCTCGGCCCGGGCCCGGGCGGCCGCGCGCCGCTCGGGGTCCCCGGCGGGCGAGGTCGACAGCAGGTCGACGACCGCGTCGGCGAACGTGAACCCGCTCCCGGCGGCGATCGCGCCCACGCCCGGTACCACCAGCTCAGCCAGCGCGCTGGCATGGTTCACCACGACCGGCGTGCCGCTCGCGAGCGCCTCCAGGGCGGCCAGCCCGAACGTCTCCACCGGCCCCGGGGCGAGCGCGAGGTCGGCGCTGGCCAGCAGGCCAGCGAGTCGCTCGCGGTCGGCGACGAAGCCGAGGAAGGTCACGGGCAGCCCGGCGGCCCGCCGTTCCAGCCGGCCACGGTGCGCACCGTCGCCGGCGATCACCAGGCGGACGGCGACCCGCCGGCGGACGAGTTCGGCGACCGCGTCCACGGCCGTGTCGACCCGCTTTTCCGGTGCCAGCCGGCTGGCCACGACCAGCAGTGCCTCCCGGTCCCGGGCGAAGGCGCGGCGCAGCGTGCGGTCGCGGTGATCGGGGTGGAACCGGTCGAGTTCCACCCCGAGCGGGATGTGGCGCAGGTTCGGCGTGCCGAGCCGGACGAACTCCGCCGCGGCCCAGGCCGTCGTCGTGACGACCGCGTCGAACGCGGCGGCGAGCGATGCGTTCGCCCGGTCGGCCGCCGCCGTCACCGGCAGCACGCCTCGCAGCGACGGCGGCGTCCAGGTGCCGAGCAGCCGGTCGAGTCGTTCGTGGCTGACGACCAGTGACGGCACGCCATGGCGCCGTGCCCATCCGCCCAGGGGGCGCAGCGTCGCCCGGTCGTGAACCTCCAGCCGGTCGGGCTGCTCGCGGTCGAGTAGGGCCGCCACCCGCCACGGCTGGGTGATGATCCGGTAGCCGGTGCCGGGCAGGCGGGGCGCCCGGACCCGCAGCACCAGCGCGTCGGGGCGCTGCTCGACCTCGTCACGCTCCCCGGGCACGATCTGCACGACCTCGTGACCGGCCGCCGTGTAGCCCGCGGCGAGGTGACGCAGCGTCGTCCGAATGCCGCCGGAGGCCGGCGCGACGAAGTTCGCCGCCTGCACGATCTTCACCGTGACCGCCTGTCGTCTCGTCGGGCCGCCTCCCGGTCGCCCGCCCCCGTTGTCCGCGGACCTGCGGCCGCCAGTGCGTAGTGCTCGTCGTGTCCGCCGCGGCCGCCGGTGCCGAGGACGTCGCGGTAGTGGCCGAGCAGCTCGTCGCCGACCGCGGTCCAGCCGCATCCGGCGACCGAGTCCCGGGCGGCCAGCGCCATGGCCGCCCGCCGCTGCGGGTCGCCGACGAGCGTGGCGACCTGGGTCCGCAGGGCCGCCGGATTCCCGGGCGCGTAGTGCAGGCCGGTGCGGCCGTGTTCCACGACGTCGAGCAGCCCGCCGGCCGCCGGGGCGACCACCGGTACCCCGCTGGCCTTCGCCTCCTGGGCGGCCTGGCAGAACGTCTCGTGCACGCCGGTGTGCACGAACACGTCCAGGCTCGCCACCGCGGCGGACAGCTCGCGTCCGCTGCGGAAGCCCAGGAAGGCGGCGCCCGGCAGCGCCTGTTCGAGCGCCGCGCGTGACGGGCCGTCGCCGACGACGACGAGCCGGGTGCCGGGCAGATCGGCGACCGCGCCCAGCAGGTCCACCCGCTTTTCCCGGGCGAGCCGGCCGACGTAGCCGACGAGCAGCTCGCCGCCCGGAGCGAGCCGGCGGCGCAGGTCGGTGTCGCGGTGCCCCGGATCGAAGCATTCGAGGTCCACGCCCCGGCTCCAGCGGGCGACCCGCTGCACTCCCTGCCGGAGCAGGGCGTCGACGGAATCCCAGGACGGGGCGAGTGTGCGTGCCGCCAGCCGGTGCACGGTGGCGAGCCAGCGCCAGATCGTGCGTTCGGCGGTGGCCAGCCCGTAGCGGGCGGCGAACGCCGCGATGTCGGTCTGGTAGACGGCGATGCTTGGCACATCGAGCCGCCGGGCGGCGAACACCGCCTGCGCCCCGAGCCCGGCCGGGGCCGCCAGATGCACGA
>NZ_JANEZT010000639.1 GCF_025403405.1 Frankia tisae | reverse complement strand
GGACGAGGGCCGGGACCGCCGGCCCGGCCAGATTCTTCTCGGCCAGATCCTTCTCGGCCAATTCCGGTTCGCTCCGACCCGCTCCGGTCCTGGCCGGTCCGGCGGTCCCGGCCCTCGTCCTGCCGGCCCGCGGACCGTGTTCCGGCCGGGCCCGTGCGAGCGCGGGTGCCGTCGTGGCCGCGGACGGCGGGGCCATCCGCGGCGGCCGAGGCAGCGGGGCCGGACGGCTGCAACGGAGCCCACCGACCTCCGCTGCGAGGATCGGCGGCCATCCAGGCGTCGCGGGCAGCGGTCCATGCTCCGGTGCGCGGTATCCCATGGGTGAGCCCGGAGTCGTCCTGCCTCTCAACGTGACGGCCGTTCAACTCGACGTCGTCGCGACGCCCGCTGTCCCGCGGCGGGACGCCGGTCTCGGACCAGCGCAGGACGTCCGTCTCGCCGCTCGGGCGCGGTCCGTGCGTCCGCACCCGCATCGGCGGCGTCGGGGGCTCATGATCCACCTGCGGGGGCGCGGTCAGGTCCGCCCAGGGGTCGCCCGGCCATCCGGGGTCGTCGCCGCGCGCGCCGGGCCGGCGAGTCTGGAACAGCGCCGTGCCCTCGTCCCGGTCGGGCGGGTTCACCGGCTGCCCGGACGGGAGTCGACCGTGCACCAGGACGGCCCGCTCCGAGAGCGGATTGGTCGGCGCGTCCAGGCCTGGACCGGGCGGCGGATCGTTCGGCGTGTCAGTCGGCGGATCCATCGACAATCCAGTGCCGAAGGACGCCGCGCGGGCGGACGAATCGGTCGGGCGAGGGCCGGCGGCCCGCGAGTCGGCCGGACGCGAGTCGGCCGGACGCGAGTCGGCCGGACGCGAGTCGGCCGGACGCGAGTCGGCCGGACGCGAGTCGGCCGGACGGGAATCGGGCGGAGGGGAGCTGGGCAGGCGGAGATCCGACAGCCGGGGATCGGGTGGGCGGGTGCCGGGCAACCGGGGATCGGCGGGTCGATCCGCACCGGCCGCCGCCGGCTGGTCACCGTCGCCGTCGGTTCTCGACCCGCCGGCGCGCATGGTCATGGACGGAGGGAGCAGGACCACCGGCGGCGTCCGACGCCGGCGCTCGGAACGGCCGGAACCCGGCCGGCGGTCCGCGCGAGCACCGCCGACGTCCCCGTCGGGCGGTTGCGCCCCGGACGTGACGGGCCAGGCCGGGTCACCGGCCGTGGAGCGGGCGCCACCGGCCGGGCGGGGCTCCACCGGCCCGGCGGAGCGATGCACCCGTGGTTCCCGCTGCCCGCGGTCCTCGCCGGATTCCGCGGACCGAGGCGCAACCCGCTCCCGGTCTCCGGCCGGAGGCTCATCCGACCAGGAGCGCCCGCGCACCCGCATCACCCCAGATCGTGCTCTCTGCCCCGTCAAAACGTCCCGGCTTATCCAGTGCCCAACTCTCACCCGGGGTGACAATTCCTCCGCCCGGCCGACTTGCCAGGGGATTCGCCGACACCGGCAACGCCGGGAGCCGAGGCTCCTTCATCAATCCAGGAGTGACGGACGAACCGTAACAACAACGCACGAAGAGCGATGTCGGCGGCCTCGGCTTATCACGGACAGCAACGATCATCCGCATCGACACCAAACCCCTTCCGCTCCGTGGGAAGCAGCCGGCAGCCGGCGACCGCCGGCAGGCCGGACGCCCGCGCCATCGCGGGATCCACCAGTCAGGACGCGGCGCTGGTCAAGCGAGTTGCCGGACCTGCGGAGATCTGGCACTATTTACCGTTCATTCGCCACGAAGGTGGGCCGCGTGGTGCCGTCACCCGGCGACCTCCGCCGTCGGCCGTCGGGCCTGTCCAGGGCCGCCCGGTGGGGCCGCAGCGATGCGGCGAGGGGCGTCGACGGGCGTCCTGGCCAGCGTAAACGGGCGCGACAGGGGCTCCGGGGGACGGGG
>NZ_JANEZT010000638.1 GCF_025403405.1 Frankia tisae | reverse complement strand
CCGCGGAACCGCGCCGCGAGGCCGGGCGTAAGCCCGACGGCCATCGACGACTTCGATGGCCATGGCCATGGCATGCGCTCACGTCGACGCCTCGATGATCCGGATCGAGCGGCGCGGACACACCGTCCTGATCACAACCGACTACGCGGCCTAGGACCCGGCGTTCGCCTCCGCCGCGATGCGGTCCATCTCGTGGCGGACGATGCCGTCGGGGGAATCGGCCGGCGGGGTCGGCAGGACGACCTGGCCACCCGTCCGGCTCGGCAACAGCACCACCGCCGTCGCCGGCGACGTCGTCACCCCCCGCTGGTTCTCCGCCCACACCTCGATCTCGACCTCGTTGCGGACCTCGGCCCCGCCAGGCCCGGACACCTGCCGCTTGTCCGTCACCCGGCCCTTCAACCACGTCGTGTCCCCCACGAAGTTGAACCGGCGGTGCTGCACCGAAAGCTTCCACAGCCAGCCTTCGTCACCGATCCAGTCCGTCAGCAGATGGCACAGCCACGTCTCCCGCATGGCGCCGTAGTCGTACGACGTCGGCAACCCCAGTTCCTGCGCCCGTGCCGGTTCCCAGTGCAACCGTTGGACCGTATCCGGAATGTTCAGGGCGTTCGCGGGATACAACCCCGGGGCCTTCGCCCGCACCCGGTATGCCAACCGGAACGCGCCCGGCGGAGTGAGCTGCATCCCCCAGCCCAGGTGCCACACCACCACGTCCGTCGTCGTCAACGGACCCTTCACCTTCGTCGGCAGCTCCTCCCCCACCACCACGTCCTCGAAATACCGCGGTTCCCCGCCCCGCCGCGACTCCGCCGCGTACAAGGAGTCGATCTCCGCCAACTGCTCCGCCGAATACGGCTCCGGCAGGTCATGTTCCTTCCTGCGCTCCCGCGACGTGTGCCGCTCCGCGTTGATCCAGGTGCCGCGCTGCAGGCAGGTGGGCTCCCCGTGCTGATTGGCGAAGATGAAGTCGTGGGTGACGTGCGCGGTGCGGCCGCCGAAGGAGCTGGGCTTCGCCACCACCCCGACCTGGGTGCGCAGGCAGCGGGCCCGGTCGCCGAGGGCGAACGGGCGCCACCACTCGAACTCCATCACCGCCTGGTAGGAGCCCAGACCCGCGAACGGGTCGCCCTTGAGCAGCGCCTTCGTCTCCGGGTCGGGCCTGGGCGCCGCGTCCTCGCCCATCGTGTACAGGAAGGTCGGCGGCGCGATGAGCGTCCCCCACCGGGTGCCCTTGGCGTAGTCCGGATCGCAGTACAGCGGGTTGTCGTCGCCGTAGCCGTAGGCGAAATGCCGGGAGGCGTCCCAGGTCACCTCGTAGTTGTGCGGCGGGTTCGGGAGGGGCTGCGGCACCCCGATCCGCCTGCGCGACCGCTCGAAGGCCGCGTCCGTCAGGACACCGAAGCGCTCAGCACTCTCATCCATCACCTAGTTATAACAGATAACTATGTTCCCGTCCGCCTCTTCGGGGCGCGCCGCAGACGCCCAGGACTGCCCATCTCTCCTGGTCAGGGCGCTCCCGGCCGCCGCACCCGCGGCCAGCCGGCGCACCCGGCCGATCGACCTCGCCCCGTCGCTGTCCGATTCCACGGCGAGTTTCGGTGACAAGCTCTCCCGGAGCATGCGGGCCGTTCGAGGTGGTGCAGAAGCAGTTCCACGGGAAGATCTTGCCGGGGTGAGCGTGGCGGCTACGTGCCTGACTCACCCGTCCAACGGCGTGACCGCGCCCATCGCCTCGTCGAGCAGTGCCGCGAGCGACGCACGGCCGCCAGCGTCGCACCACGCGCTCTGGGCGACGTCGAGGCAGGCCAGGGCGGCCGCGACGACAGCCGCGGCACGCCGTTCGGCCCCGCCGGCCCGCTCGTCGGCAGCGGGCGGACCAGCCGCAGGCTCCACCCCCGCCGACGGATCAGACCCGGTCAGGGCGGGCGCGGCCGGGGCG
>NZ_JANEZT010000637.1 GCF_025403405.1 Frankia tisae | reverse complement strand
CCTCTCGGTCGGCGCGGACGGCGACGTCGCTGGCCACCAGCCATCCCGGCCCGAGGACGGCGGTGGCGGCGGCGGCGAGCTGCAGCGCGAACTCGCGTGCGGACGCCGGCCGATCGCGCAGCCGCCGGCCGAGCGCCCGGCTGACGACCCCTGCCAGCGGCTCGGGGACGCCGGGCGGCGCGGGGGCGGGCTGTTCGAGCTGGCGGCGCCACAGCTGCGCCGGCGGCAGGCTCGGGTCGATGGGCATGGTGCCCGTCAACAGCCGGAACAGCACGACGCCCAGGGCGTACAGGTCGGTGCCGGGGCCGACCCGCTCGCCGCCGATCTGCTCCGGCGCCATGTAACCGGGGGTGCCGGCGATCGAGTGGACCGAGGTGCTGGTGCCGCCGAAGAACTTGCTGATGCCGAAGTCGACGAGCTTCGGCGCGCCGTCCCGGGCGAACAGGATGTTCGACGGCTTGATGTCGCGGTGCAGGACGCCGGCGGTGTGCGCGGCGGCGAGCGCGTCGGCGGCGGCCAGCCCCACCGCGCAGGCCATCGCCGGGGAAGTCTCGGCCAACCGCGAGCGCAGCGTCCCGCCGGGCAGGTGCTCCATGACCAGCAGAGACAGCTCGCCGCGTTCGACGTAGTCGTAGATCCTCACGATGTGCGGATGGTCGAGTCCCGCGAGCACGTCGGCTTCGCGGCGGAAGCCGTCCCGGTACGCGGGGCCCGCGCGGGTCAGCACCTTGATCGCCACCTGGCGGGTGATCTGCCGGTGCCGGCCTTCCACGACGATGCCGCTCGAGCCCTGGCCCAGGGTCGGGCCGAGCTCGTAGCCGGGCAACGCCGCCTCGACCTGCGCACGTTCGAGAAACACGGCGGCTACGACACCAGCTCGATGCTGGCCGGGCTGGTCTCCGCGGTGCTGACCACAGTGATCACCGAGGACGGGGTGCCGCTGGGGACGCTCACCTCGACCGTGCAGGCCGATTCCGCGCTGAGCCTCTGACCTGAGCATTTGTCGGTTTGGATACCCGATCCGCTCACGGACTGCACCAGGAAGGTGGAGCCGTGGCCGCCGATATTGACTCGCCAGATGGTCCCTCCGGGCGAGGTCGACAGTACTTGCTTGCTCAGGCTGATTCTGCCCACGCGGTTGATCGTTGTCGTGGCGGTGGACTGCTGTCCGTTCTGGTCGGTGACCGTCACCGACGCCCGGTAGGTACCCGCCAGGTAGTTGTGATATCCGCTAGTC
Source organism: Frankia tisae (assembly GCF_025403405.1). Lineage (GTDB taxonomy): Bacteria > Actinomycetota > Actinomycetes > Frankiales > Frankiaceae > Frankia > Frankia tisai. Next base: position 712 of record NZ_JANEZT010000637.1, on the reverse strand, counting down.
GGATCAGCCGACGGTGCCTCCACCGTGCCATCGCCGAAGTCGAAGCGGTAGGAGGTGATCGGCGCGGAGCCGGCGACCGAACCGGAGGCGTTGAGTCTGAGCACCGACTGCGCCGCGACACCGCCTGCGGGTGGCAGCTCGGAGATCAGGGCAGCGCGCGGTGGCGCGGCGGCGGGGGCGGTCACCTGGACGCTGGCGTTTGCCGTCGAGGTGCGGCCGGCCTGGTCGCGGACGGTGACGCTCACGGTGTAGGTGCCGGCGGCGGTGACCTGGTGGCGGGCGGTCGCCGACGCCTGGGGACCAACGGTCGTGCCGTCGCTGAAGGTGAACGCGTAGTCGGCGATTGGGCTGGAGCCGGCAGTCGACGCTGAGGCGTCAGCGACGATGTCGGCGGGCGCCGTTGCCTGGCTGCGTCCCGCGCTGAGCTGCGCTGTCGGACCGACGGCCGCGGCGGCGGTAACGTGCGCGGCGGCGCTGGCCGTCGATGTCCGACCGGCGCTGTCCGTCACCGTCACCGTGACGGTGTAGTCGCCGGCCTGGGCGAAGGTATGGGTCGCCTTCTCCCCGGCGGCTGTCGCCCCGTCGCCGAACGCGAACGAGTAGCCGGTGATCGGGCTGCTGCCCGCGGTGGAGGCGGAAGCTCTGGCCGTCACGCTCAGCGGGGCGTTGCCGGCGGCGGGGGTGAGCTCGATGCGGGCGGTCGGGCCCGTCG
>NZ_JANEZT010000636.1 GCF_025403405.1 Frankia tisae | reverse complement strand
CTGTCGGAGGGCTGTGGTGTTCTAGAGGACGTGAGCACAACGTTCGAACGGCCCAGTCTCGACATCGAGCGGACGCGCGCCCCGTTCGAGGTCGTGTCCGACTTCGTTCCGTCGGGTGACCAGCCCGCTGCCATCGAGGAGCTGGCCCGGCGGGTGCAGGCCGGGGAGACCAACGTGGTCCTGCTCGGCGCGACCGGCACCGGCAAGTCGGCGACGACGGCATGGCTCGTGGAGCGCCTGCAACGCCCGACGCTGGTGATGGCGCCGAACAAGACGCTCGCGGCGCAGCTCGCCAACGAGTTCCGCGAGCTGTTGCCGCACAACGCGGTCGAGTACTTCGTCTCGTACTACGACTATTACCAGCCCGAGGCCTACATCGCGCAGACCGACACCTACATCGAGAAGGACTCCTCGATCAACGAGGAGGTCGAGCGCCTTCGGCACTCTGCGACGATGAACCTGCTCACGAGGCGCGACGTGATCGTCGTGGCGAGTGTGAGCTGCATCTACGGCCTGGGCACGCCGCAGGAGTACATCGACCGGATGGTGCGGCTGCGCGTCGGCGACGAGATCGAGCGGGACCTGCTGCTGCGCCGCTTCGTCGATGTCCAGTACACCCGCAACGACCTGGCCTTCACCCGGGGGACCTTCCGGGTCCGCGGCGACACGGTGGAGGTGTTCCCGGTCTACGAGGAGCTCGCCGTGCGGGTCGAGATGTTCGGTGACGAGATCGAGCGGCTGACCTATCTGCATCCCCTGACCGGGGAGATCGTCCGCGAGGCGCAGGAGATTTTCGTGTTCCCCGCGACGCACTACGTCGCCGGCCCGGAGCGGATGGAGCGGGCGATCGCGGGGATCGAGACGGAGCTCGACGAGCGCCTCGCGACGATGGAGCGCCAGGGCAAGCTGCTCGAGGCCCAGCGGCTACGCATGCGCACCACCTACGACATCGAGATGATGCGCCAGGTCGGCTTCTGCTCCGGGATCGAGAACTATTCCCGGCACATCGACGGCCGCGAGGCGGGTACCCCGCCGCACACCCTGCTGGACTACTTCCCCGACGACTTCCTGCTCGTCATCGACGAGTCGCACGTGACGGTCCCCCAGATCGGCGGGATGTACGAGGGCGACATGTCCCGCAAGCGCAATCTCGTCGAGCACGGTTTCCGGCTGCCCAGCGCGATGGACAACCGCCCGCTGCGCTGGGAGGAGTTCCTGGAGCGCATCGGCCAGACGGTCTACCTGTCGGCGACGCCTGGCCCCTACGAGCTGGGCCGGGCCGACGGCATCGTCGAGCAGATCATCCGGCCGACCGGGCTGCTCGACCCCGAGGTCGTGCTCAAGCCGACCAAGGGGCAGATCGACGATCTCGTCCACGAGATCCGGCTGCGCGCGGAGCGGGACGAGCGGGTACTCATCACCACGCTGACCAAGAAGATGTCCGAGGACCTCACCGACTACCTGCTCGAACTCGGCATCCGGGTGCGCTACCTGCACAGCGAGGTCGACACCCTGCGGCGGGTGGAGCTGCTCACCGAGCTGCGCCGCGGCGATTTCGACGTGCTCGTCGGGATCAACCTGCTGCGCGAGGGCCTCGACCTGCCCGAGGTGTCGCTGGTGAGCATCCTCGATGCCGACAAGGAAGGCTTCCTGCGTTCCGACAAGTCGCTGATCCAGACCATCGGCCGCGCCGCCCGCAACGTCTCCGGCCAGGTACACATGTACGCGGACAAGATCACCCCGTCGATGCGCCATGCCATCGACGAGACGAACCGGCGCCGCGAGAAGCAGATGGCCTACAACACCGAACGCGGCCTCGATCCGCAGCCGCTGCGCAAGAAGGTCGTCGACATCCTCGACGACATGGTTCGTGAGTCCGCCGACGGCGAGCTGATCGGTGGGGGTGGGCGGTCGCAGTCTCGGGGCAGGGCGCCGGTGCCGGGCATGAAG
>NZ_JANEZT010000635.1 GCF_025403405.1 Frankia tisae | reverse complement strand
GGCATGACGCTGGTGGCCTGGGTGGGTTGCCTGTGGCTGGCGCGGCGGGGCCGCCGGGCTGTCACGGCCGGGATGGCGGGGGTCGCCGTCCTGCTCACCCTCGCCACCGCGGCCGACCTCGTCAATGCCCACTACAGCTACCTGCCGCGGGTCGACGACGTCATCGGAGTCAAGTCCTGGCCGACCGCGTCGACCCATGACGTGGTCACCGCCGCGCCGGCGCAGACCTACCCGCACGGGACGGTCGTCGGCCTGCCGGTGCCCGGCGCCCGCAGCGGTTTCGGCGTCCAGCAGGCGTTGGTCTACCTGCCGCCCCAGTACTTCACCGAGCCGCACACCCGCTTCCCGGTGGTCTACCTGATGCACGGCTCCCCGGGGGTGCCGGTCGACTGGTACCGGGCGAACCGGGCCGCGCAGACCGGAGCCTGGCTCGCCGCCGACCACCGGCCGGCGATCCTCGTCGCCCCGCGGCTGAGCCGTGGCTGGCTCGACGACAGTGAATGCGTCGACCGGCCCGGTGAGCACATCGAGACCTACGTCATCGACGACGTGATCCCGACGATCGACGCCCGGCTGCGCGTCCTGCCCGACCGCGCCGACCGCGTCTTCGCCGGCATGTCCGCCGGTGGCTTCTGCGCGTTGAACCTCGGCCTGCGCCACCGGGACCTGGTCGGGTCGATCGTCGACATGTCCGGGATGGATCGGCCCACCCACGACGGGGGCATGGTCGGTCTGTTCGGCCATCGTCGAGATCTCGCCCGGGTCGTCGAGGCCAACACCCCGGCCCGCTACGCCGCCATGCTGGCGCCGGAGCCGCCGATGCGCATCTGGCTCGACTGCGGCCTCAGCGACCACGAGGCGCTTGGGGACACCCGGATGATGGCGTCGATCCTGAGCAGCCGGCCGGGGTTCACCGTCCGCCTGCGGCTGCGCCCGGGCGGCCACGACTTCGGCGTGTGGCGCCCGGCGCTGCGCGACGGCCTGGCCTGGACGCTCCCGTCGACGGCTGGCGTCCCGGTCCGGCTGACGGCGGGGCATCCGGTACCGCACCACGGCGCCCAGGCCACCGCGACGGCCTGACCTCGGGCGCTGACGCGGCCTCCGGGTGGGTTGGCACCGGCGTCAGCAGGGCTGTGGCGGTCGGCGTGTGGCGGCCGAAGTGTGGCGGTCGAAGTGTGGCGGTCGTCACATCGACGTTGCCTCGACGGGTAGCGGGGAATGCCGCGGCAGGCCACGATGTCATGACGGTGACGCTGATCCTCGCTGGGTGGGGGTGTTCCGTGATGCTGCCGGCTCGACGTAGTGACGGCCAGCGCCTCCTGTGGCGCCCGAACGCGTCGGACCGGCTGGTGTCATCGGACCGGGCGGTGTCGAGGCCGGTGACGTGGCTGCGGACAGTGCCACGGCGGTTCCCGGTGACGGGCGCCCTGCTGGTCGTGCTCGTCGCTGCCCGGGTGCTGCGTGCGGTTGACCCGGATCTCGCCCTCCGCTGGCAGTGGGCGACGAGCACCACCCTGCACCAGATGCTGCGCCACCCGCTCGGCGCCCTGCTCGGCAGCATCCCCTGGGTGGCCGATGGGCCGGTGGCGCCCTGGCTGGCATTCGCAGCCCTGGCCGTCGGCGGCCTGGAGGCCACCGTGGGAAGCGTGGCGGTGCTCGCGGTGGCATTCGGCGGCCACACCGCGGCGACGCTGATCTCCGAAGGGATTCTCGGGCTTCGGGTCGCGGCCGGCGGGCTGCCCTCCAGCGCGCTGCACGTACTCGATGTGGGCCCGAGCTACGCCCTCGGTGGCGCCCTCGCCGCCCTGGTCGCCCTGCCGACCCCCCGTCGGCTACGTACCGTGGCCGGCGTGACTCTCGCCGTTGTCGGCCCCGTGATGATGTACGGCGTCACCGACGGCGACCTCGACGGAGTCGGCCACACCGCCGCACTCGCCCTCGGCGGCCTCGCTGGGACCATCCCCGCCC
>NZ_JANEZT010000634.1 GCF_025403405.1 Frankia tisae | reverse complement strand
GACATCGTCATCACCGACCTGCTTGCCTCGCGCCACCACGCCTCGCTGCTCGTCCGCGGCCCGCACGTCGACCTCGTCGATCTGGACTCCGCGAACGGCACGTTCCTCGACGGCCGCCGTATCCAGCAGGCGCCGGTCAACCGGGGTGCCATCATCGCCATCGGCCATCATGTCTTCCAGCTTGAGGGCGATCTGCTTGTCGAGTACCTCGACTCCGGTGACGTCAGTTTCGAAGCCGAGCATCTCAACGTGTGGGCCGGTGGGAAGCAGCTCCTGCACGACATGACCTTCCGCCTGCCCGGGCAGGCGCTGCTCGGTGTGGTGGGCCCGTCGGGTGCTGGAAAGTCGACGCTGCTCAACGCGCTGACCGGCTTCCGGCCGGCGAACCAGGGTGCGGTGCGGTACGCGGGCCGGGATCTTTACACCGAGTACGACGAGTTGCGCCGCCGGATCGGTTATGTGCCGCAGGACGACATCCTGCACACCTCGCTGACGGTCCGGAAGGCGCTGGAGTTCGGCGCCGAGCTGCGGTTCCCCCCGGACGTGACGGAGCCGGAGCGCGACAGGCGGATCGACGAGGTCCTCGCCGAGCTGAACCTCACCCCGCATGCGGGCACGGCTGTCGCCAAGCTGTCCGGCGGCCAGCGCAAGCGGGTCTCGGTGGCGTTGGAGCTGCTGACCCGGCCCACGCTGCTGTACCTGGACGAGCCGACTTCGGGCCTCGATCCGGGCATGGACCTGCAGGTCATGCAGTCGCTGCGTAAGCTCGCCGACGACGGCCGCACGGTCGTCGTCGTCACGCACTCGGTGGCGCAGCTCGACCTGTGTGACTACGTCCTGGTACTCGCGCCGGGCGGCTATGTCGCCTATTTCGGGCCGCCGCAGGACGCGTTGGCGTTCTTCGGTGAGCAGGGCTACCCGTGGGTGTTCCTGCGTCTGCAGGAGAACCCGGGGGCCGACTCGGCGGCGCGTTTCCGCCAGTCTCGGCACTACGTGCCGGCGTCGGTGACGGCCCCGTCGGCCCGGCGCGCGCCGGAGGAGTTGCCGAGTATTCGGCAGCAGTCGGTGCTCTCGCAGCTGGTGACGCTGAGCAGGCGAACACTGGCGGTCATCGCGTCCGACAAGGGCTACCTGCGTCTCGCGGTCGCGTTCCCGTTTGTGCTGGGTGCGATCCCACGATTTATCAAAGGGGACTTCGCCGACACCCATGACATGTTCACGCCGAACTCGGACGCGCCCACCATCTTCCTGATCATGGTGCTGTGTGCCTGTTTCATGGGTATGTCGAACTCGGTGCGTGAGATTGTCAAGGAACGGGCGATCTATCAACGGGAACGTGCCATCGGGCTGTCGAGAGCCGCGTACGTCGGCTCGAAGGTCTTCGTGCTGCTCATCATCACTGTCCTGCAGGTGATCCCGTTCACGCTTATCAGCCTCGTCGGCCGGCAGCCACCGAGCCACCTGGCACTCGGCAACACGCTGCTGGAATGCATGCTCGCGGTGTTCGTGGTGGGTTTCGCTTCCGGCATGATCGGACTGGTGATCTCGGCGCTGGTGGACAACGCCGACAAGACGATGCCGTTGCTGGTCATCGTCACGATGGTCCAGCTGGTGTTCTCCGCCGGCATCGTGCCGATCGGGGGCACACGGGTGCTGGAGCAGGTCGCTGTCGTCTCGCCGGCCAGGTGGGGCTTCGCGGGGCTGGCCGCGGACGCCGACTTCAACACGATCACCCGCGCTGGCCTCCAGCGGCCGAAGACCGTGAACGGCCAGCCCGTCGCCGGGCTGACCGTGCCAGTCAACCCGAATGCGCCGAAGCCGGACCGGCTGTTCGACCACACGAACAAGCAGTACGCGATCGACATCGGCGCCGGGATCGTGGTCACCGCGGTCTACATCGGCATCACGTCGATGCTGCTACGCCGGCTGGACCCGAAGACGGGCAGAAAACGAAGGCCGGCCCCCACCCAGTAGCCAGGCGC
>NZ_JANEZT010000633.1 GCF_025403405.1 Frankia tisae | reverse complement strand
GGGGAGGCGAGGGGTTCGGCGCGGGTGGCCGGGTCGGGGAAGTAGGCGTTCTGCACGAGCCGCAGCAGCCATGGGCCGATGGTGGGGTGCTTCTTCGGCGAGGTGCGGGCGTGCGGGTCGAGGCTGACATCGGTGACGCCGTACCCGACGGCCAGTGCGACCGGCAGGAACTCCCCGGCGTCGCGGGCCTGCTGGACGACGTTGATCGCGAGCTTCGCGCCGGCGCTGTAGCCACCGACGGACAGCCGTCCGCCGTCCCAGCCCCGCTCGGCTGCGTGGGCGTGGGCCCAGGCGGCGACGTCGTAGGCCTGGTGCTCGGCGACGGGGTAGGCGACCTCGGGGGCGGTGTCGTAATCGGGGACGAGCACCACGGCGCCGACGTCGGAGGCGAGGTAGCGGCAGACGTGGTCGTCCTGCTCGGGCCTGCGGACGATGAACGAGCCGCCGTGCAGCTGCACATGTACGGGCGGGAGCGCCCCGGTGCCCGCGGGCCGGTAAAGCAGGCAGCGGACGGGGCCGTGCCGGGTGGGGACTGTGACGGTCTCGGGGTCGGCGACCGCCCGGGTGGCGAACCGCAGGGACTTCGACGGGCTGCCGACGAGGGTGAAACCCGCGCGCATGACGCGGGCGGCGAGGCGGGTCCCAGGTCCGAGGGTGGAGCCGGTGGTCAAGGTCTGTCTCCTGGCGAGTCCGGCGTCGAGTGTGCGGGGGGAGCGGTGTTCTCTTTCTCTTCTACGCCTGACCCGCGCGTCGGTGACGGTGATGGTGACGAGCGCCTTGCCGCTGCCGGGAACGAGCCACAGCCGATCGATGCCCCCGAGGGCCTGAGCCTCGGTAAGAGTCACGGCTCGCCCCCTTCACTCACCGGCCGCTGCGATCTCCTCAGTAGGCGACCATCGGTGAGCACGTCATGCCGGCGCCGTCCCCGTGCGTCGCCGCGCCAGCAGCCGGCGGTCGGCCTCGGCGGCGTTCTCCCGCAGCCGGGCTGCCTGCGCGGCGAGCACCTCGGCGCCCGCGTCGGTGAGGTCGTAGTAGCGCCGGAGTCGGCCGCCGACCACCTCCTCGCCGCTCTGGTGCACCAGCCCCTCGCCGGCCAGCCGGTCGAGGGCGGCGTACAGCGTGCCTGCCCGTAGCGTCACCCGGCCAGCGGAGATGGCGCCGACCTCCCGGATCAGCGCGTACCCGTGCTTGGCCCCGTCGGCGAGCGCCGCGAGGACCAGAAAGGTCGGCTCCCGCATGTCGTCGATACTCATTCCATCAACATATACTTATGATCTTAATATTACTCGTGCTTGTGTGCTGCTGATCCATGGACGATCCAGATCATCCGGAGCCCCTCGGCTCTGACGAGTGGCGACAACCCGTCCCGCGCCGAGACGCGGGCGGATGCTGCCTGGCTGGATCCCTCGGCGGCAGTATCGACGCGGTAGACGTATCGGATTCGGCCAAGGTGGCGCCGCCTGCCCCGAGCCCGAAGGCACACGCCTGCCCGAGATCGAGATCGTTGACGAGGACCCGCCCGCCTGGCTGGCGCAGGCCGCCGAGCGTGCGCCGGCGGACGACGAGGCCGGTCGGTACTGGTCTGCGACCCCAAGACCTTAGCCCGACCATTCAAGATCTGTAACTGGGCGGGCTCACCGGGGCCTGGGGAGCAGAGGCTCACTCACCCGTCTCGCTCAGCGGACTGGACGTCCACCACGCGTAGTTGAGGAATGGGCTCGGCCGGTCGTGGCGTCCGACGTATGGCACGCCTGCCCGGCAACCTGACGTGAGAGATCTACTGCATACGGTCGTATCGCTCGGCTACTGCCGCAGAAGCGGAAAATTCTGCCGTTATCCGTCGCATCCACGTCCCCGCTGGGAGTACAGTGAACCTTTCCCGGTAACCTTTCGTCACCTTTGGTAGCAACAACGCTGTGTGCATACGTTGATCTCTACGTGGTGCGCTGGTGCTCCATGTGGAGCAGCACGAGGCATGCTTTCACCACGGATCCGA
>NZ_JANEZT010000632.1 GCF_025403405.1 Frankia tisae | reverse complement strand
CCCCCGCTCTGCGCCACCCCGCTCTGCGCCACCCCGCTCTGCCTCCGCCGCACCGCACCCGCCTTCGCGGCCGCGGCCGGATCCAGGCGTCGAGCCAGGTGTGGCCGGGCTCCTCGTGGGCCCGACCGGCGGGCCGGGATGTCCTGCCGCGCGTCGGCGATGCCCCCGGGCCCGGACGCCCGGACGCCGTGCCCGGCGCCAGGCACCCTTCGCCGGGTGGCCGCGTCGGATGCGCGGCGTCGGATGCGCGGTCGGACCAGGCCAGGGCCCCGGATGCGCGGGGAGCCTCGGGCACCCGAGGCGTCCGCATCGGCGTCTCGTCGTCGGAGGGCGTGGGGGTGGGGGTGGAGCGGTCGTCCACGGTTTCCGCGACTTGTAGGAGACAACCGTCGTGCATCGATCACACCGCCGCCGACCCCTCCGGTGGGTACCGGCCCTCGCCGCGCTCGCCGTGGCCCCGACCCTGCTCGCCGCCTGCGGTTCGGGCGGGTCTGCCGACGCCGGCTCCGCCGCCGCAGCGCCCCGGTCCGGGGGCACCCTGACCTTCGCGGTCGGCTCCGACGCCGGCTGCGTCGACCCGCAGCAGGTCGGCAGCAACGACACGATCTACTCGATGCGCCAACTCGTCGACTCGCTGACCGACCAGGATCCGCGCACCGGCGCGATCGTGCCGTGGCTGGCGCGCAGCTGGGAGATCAGCCCGGACGCGCGGACGTTCACCTTCCACCTGCGTCCGGGCGCCACGTTCAGCGACGGCGCGCCCGTCGACGCACACGCCGTCAAGGCCACCTTCGACGCCGTGCCCCACCTCGGCGTGCTCGGCCAGCTCGCCGTCGGCTACCTCAGCGGGTACACCGGCACCACCGTCGTCGACGACCTCACCGCCCGGGTCGGCTTCGCCCAGCCGAACGCGCAGTTCCTGCAGGCATCCTCGACGTTCTCCCTCGGCCTGGTGTCGCCGGCCAGCGCGGCGAAGACCCCGCAGCAGCGCTGCAGCCAGGGTGTGGCCGGCTCGGGGTCGTTCACGCTGGCGAAGTACGTCCCCGGCCAGTCGATCACCCTGACGCGGCGGGCCGGCTACGGCTGGGGCTCGTCGCTGTGGGCGAAGAAGGGGGAGGCGTACCTGGACTCGGCGGTGTTCCGGATCGTGCCGGAGTCGGGTGTGCGCACCGGCAGCCTGGTGTCCGGCCAGCTCGACGCGATCGGCTCGGTCGGGCGGGCCGACGAGGCGGCGCTGCGCGGCGCCGGGGTCGCCCTGCAGGCCCGGGCCAACCCCGGCGTCGTGTTCGGCCTGTCGCTGAACAACTCCCGGCCGCTGCTGGGCGACGCGCGGGTGCGCCAGGCCATCCTGTTCGCCGTCAACCGCGGCCAGATCGCTGACACCGTTTTCCCGACCGGCACCCGGCCGGCGACGAGCGTGCTGGCGCACACCACCCCCTACTACACCGACCTCGGCGCCCAACTGCGCTTCGACCAGGCGCGGGCGCGGGCGCTGCTCGACGAGGCCGGCTGGCGGGCCGGCCCGGACGGGGTGCGCAGTAAGGACGGCGTCCCGCTGCGGTTGACCATCACCTGGGGTCCCGTCGCGGCCACCAACCAGCCGGCGCTGGAACTCGTCCAGCAGCAGCTGCGCGCCGTCGGCGTCACCGTCGTGCTCCACCAGATCCCGATCTCCCAGTTCGGCGCGATCCAGCGGACCAGCGACTTCGACGCGCTGTGGGGCAACATCACCCGCGCCGACCCGGACATCCTGCGCACCTCGTTCTCCACCACGCTGCTGAACACCTACCGGCTCGCGCCGAGCGAGCTGGACACCGTGCTCACCGACCAGGCCGCGCAGCCCGACCCGACGAAGCGCCGCGCGCTGGTCGACCGCGCCCAGCGGCTCATCGTGGCAAACGCCTACACGGTGCCCGTCGTCGAGCTGCAGACTGAGCTCGGCGTGTCGAAGAAGGTGCACGGCCTGGCGTTCGAGGCGTCGAGCCGGATCCAGCTGCACGACACCTGGAAGG
>NZ_JANEZT010000631.1 GCF_025403405.1 Frankia tisae | reverse complement strand
TCTGTTCGAACTCGCCGAACACGCCCTCGACCGGCTCGCAGGAAAACCAGACATCGTCCGCGGATTTTTCCACACCCCGGAACTCTCCTACATCGAAGCAGTTTAGATACTTAGAATTTCGTTAGTACAACAACGAGCACCGGCATTCAGGTGTCGCTCTGCACACCCCGGCCAGCGTCCATGACGGCACCGCCCACAAGATCCAGGCCCGACGCGCCCCGCTACACACGAACCAAGCCGCCTGATGTCTCACCGGGATTGACAGGCTCCGGTCGCCGAGGAAGCGGCGGTCCTTACCCGCGAGCCGCTGTTGCAGGCCAGGGCCGCCCGCGTCCGCGCGACCGTCGAGTTCAAGCAGGGTCGGCCGCGAGCCGCTCATGCCCTGCTCACCGCTGGCGCGCGACACGTAGCCGACACCGACGTCCACCTCGAGTTGCGGATGCAGCTGACCGCGGTGAATGCCGCCTGGTCCGCCGACGACCTGGGCCTGCTGGCCGTCACTGCGAGCAGGCTGGACGGGCTCCACCTGGCGCCGGACGATCGGATGACACCGATCCATACGTTCCTGATCTGGATGACCTCGCTCGCCCTGGAACGGACGGGCACCGAGTGGCCACCGCTCGGCCGTGTGGTCACGGAGGCGCGGGAGTCGTCGCTGGGCTGTCCACACGACCTTTCGCTCATCGGTGTCGGCGGCCTTATCGCAGGACACGAACGGGAAACCCGGGACGTGGCGGCGGCCGTGGCCGCCGAGAGCCGGCTCCACGGCCGCGTGGGCTGGTTGACCGCGATGCTCAGCCTTGGTGCCGCCGCGCAGGTGCTGCTCGGCGAGCACCGGGAATCCCGAGTCGTCGCGCAGGAGGCGTTGCAACTCGCGTTGGATACAGGGCAGACCCGGTGGATCGGCTATGCCAGGGGAATTTTGGCTTACCTCGCCGCGGTAGCCGGCGATGAGACCGGTTGCCGCGCGCTCGCCGCCGAAGCGCTCGACAGCCCGGTCAAGGTGTTCAAGCCGCTGGGCGGCTCGTGGGCCGACTGGGCGCTCACAGTCCTCGAGTTGGGCGCAGGCCGGCCCGGTGCCGCGGTCGGCCGACTGAACCTGACCGCCGCCGGGCCGGCCCGGCTCGACCCGCCGCTCCTCCATGGCATCCCGGACGGGATCGAGGCATGGGTACGGCTGGGCCGAGTGCCTCAGGCGGCAGCGGCCCTCTCGCGACTCGAACGTTGGGCCTCGCACATCGAGCAACCGTCCGTCGACGCACTGGTCCGTCGGTGCCGGGCGCTGCTGGCGAGCGACGCCACTGCTGAGGATCACTACCGTGCCGCGCTGGACCTGCATGAGCTGGCTCCGAGGCCCTTCGAACACGCGCGGACGGCGCTGCTGTACGGCGAATGGCTCAGGCGCCGCCGTCGGAAGGCCGATGCCCGCCCGCCGCTGTCCCGTGCGCTCGGCGCGTTCGAGGATCTGGGCGCACGCTTCTGGGTGCGACGTGCCGCAGTCGAGCTGGGGGCCACCCAGAGCCGCCCGTCGTCCGGATCCGCCGCTGGGGCCGGGCTCACACCCCAGGAGCTCCAGGTCGGCCGGCTGGCCGCCGAGGGCCTGTCGGATCGGGATATCGCAGCACAGCTCTTTCTCAGCCCCCGCACTGTCGGCTACCACCTGAACAAGGCGTATCACAAACTCGGCGTACGCTCGCGAGCCGAACTCGCCGGGCTGGCGCTGGGCGGTCCGACCACCGGATGATCCAGCTCACCCGCGAAATCGCGCCGCCGCCGTGCCGGCACACCGCGCGCCTCGGCTGGCCCCCGGTCTCCAACGGGACGACAGTTCCGCCGGTCACCGACTACCTAATGCGTGACGGATTCGCGATGGCCGGGCCGGCCCTAGCCCAATGGCCATGCTTTAGATGATCGTCATGCGGGTAGGGTTGTGATGTGCCGCATGACGCGAGTGAGGGACTGTCGCCGGAGGGCTGGTTGCCGGACCGGGTGACGGTGGGGGCGTTGACGGGG
>NZ_JANEZT010000630.1 GCF_025403405.1 Frankia tisae | reverse complement strand
GGGCCTGGTCGTGCTCACCGACCAGCGTGACGACGCGGCCGATGCCGCCCTGGCCGCCGAGGCGCGGGCCGGCGGCATGCGGGTTGTCGGCCCGGCCAGCATGGGCATCCAGAACCCGGCCGGGGGGCTGAACGCGTCGATGGTGCCGCAGATGCCGCCGGCCGGGCGGGTCGGCTGCTACTCGCAGTCCGGCCCGTTCGGCGGGGCGATCCTGCAGGCGGCCGCGGCGCGGGGGGTCGGGCTGTCCGTGTTCGTCTCGGCGGGGGACCGGGCCGACGTCAGCGGCAACGACCTGCTCCAGTACTGGGAGGAGGACCCGGAGACCGACGCGGTGATCATGCATCTGGAGACGTTCGGCAACCCGCGCAAGTTCGCCCGGCTGGCCCGCCGCCTCGGCCGGCGCAAGCCGATCGTGACCGTGTACTCCGGCCGTTCGGCCCTCGACGACGCCCTGCTGCGGCAGGCCGGCGTGATCGGCGTGGACCGCATCTCGCAGGCGTTCGACGTCGCGCTGCTACTCACCTCGCAGCCGCTGCCCGCGGGCAGCCGGGTCGCGGTGATCGGTGACTCCCGGGCGCTGGTCCGGCTCACCGCGCGGGCCGCGGACGCCGCCGGCCTGATCGCCGAGGAGGTCCTGCTACCCGGCGGCAGCGGTTCGGCGGCGTTCACGGCCGCGCTGCTCGGCGCGGCGCAACGGGCCGACGCGCTCATCGTGACGCTGGCCCGCCTGCCACCGTCCCTGCCGGGTCCGGTGGCGGCCGGCGCCGTCGAGGCGGCCGAGCGGATCACCGTGCCGATCCTCGCCTCCGTGCAGGGCGTCGAGATGCCGCGTGAGCTCGCCGGCATCCCGGCCTACCCGTCTCCGGAGGCCGCGGTGACCGCGCTGCGCCGCGTCGTCGGATACGCGCAGTGGCGGTCCCGTCCGACCGGCACCGAGCCGACCACTCCCGTGCGGACCGACGAGGCCCGCGGGCTCATCGCCGGGCTGACCGGCCGGCTGCCCGAGGAGCGGGCCGCCGCGCTGTTGGACTGCTACGGCATCACGGTGCAGCCGGCGGAGCTCGTGACCTCGCCGCGGCGCGCCGCCGAGGCGGCGCAGCGGCTGGGGTACCCGGTGGCCGTCAAGGCCCGCTCGCGTCCGTACCGGCACCGACCCGACCTGCGCGGCCAGCGCCTCGACCTGCCCGACGCGGCGGCGGTGCGCGCGGCCTGGGCGTCGCTGCGTTCCCAGCTCGGGCCGGAGGTGCCGATCGTCGTGCAGCGGATGGCACCGGTCGGGGTGTCGGTGGTCGTCGGGTCCGAGGAGCACCCGCAGTACGGCCCGCTGGTCTCCTTCGGCCTGTCGGGCCCGGCGACGGAGCTGCTCGGTGACCGCGCGCACCACATCGTGCCGCTGACCGACGTCGACGCGGCCCGGCTGGTCCGTTCCGTGCGGGCGGCACCGCTGCTGCTCGGCTACCTCGGCTCGGCCCCGGTCGACGTCGCCGCGCTGGAGGATCTCGTGCTGTGCGTCGGCCGGCTCGCCGACGACGTTCCCGAAGTGGTACATCTCACTCTTGACCCGGTTATTGTGTCGACTGGGCGGGTCACCGTGCTGTCGGCGGAGGTCGTGACCGGGCCGTCCGTACCCAGGGCCGACGCCGGGCCGCGGCGTTTCTGGACGCCTGCGGCGCCGGTGGTCGACCGACCCCCCGTCCGGGGCGGTTCGGCACAACATGGTCACGCCGTCCACAATCGTCTCCCATGACGTCGCCGTACTCCGCGCAGCCGCCCGTCTGGCCCGCATCCGGCGCCTTCGGGGTGCCCCAGTCCGAGGCCGTGGGGCCCAAAGAGGCCATGGGTGCCCCCAGGGCGGGGACACCCGGCCAGGCGGAGCTGGTGCCGATGCACGGCCCGGGCCGGGGCTCGCAGCACCAGCCGCCGGAGTCAGGGGCCCCGAGCCCCGCGGGGAACGGTTCCGAAGGCGCGGGTTCCCCCATCCCGGGGACGGGCCCCATCCCGGCCCCGGGATGGGGG
>NZ_JANEZT010000062.1 GCF_025403405.1 Frankia tisae | reverse complement strand
GCGCGGAGCTGGGGCTTGATACCGCCGAGATGATCCGGTTCATCGGGGCGACGCAGCCGCGGAAGTGGGATCGGCTCGAAGAGCTGTACGGCGATCGGGCGGTGGCGCATCGGCAGTTCTGTCAGCGGGTGGCGGCGGAGGTGGATGCGCGTGGGGTGCTGGACGTGCTGCGGCAGGGGGTGCGGGACCGGGGGGTGCTGATCGACCTGGCGTACTTCCGGCCCGGCCATCTACTCGCCGCCGACGCGCTCGCCGAGTACAACGCCAACGTGCTGACGGTCGCCCGCCAGGTCCGCTACAGCACCCGTAACCCGGGTAGGTCACTCGATATGGCGTTGTTCGTCAACGGCCTACCCGTGGCGACGGTCGAGCTGAAGAATCCGAACACGGGCCAGAACGCCGACGACGCGATCCGCCAGTACCGCGAGGAGCGCGACCCTCGGGAGCTGTTCTTCGCCAAGCGTGCCCTGATCCATTTCGCCGTCGACCCGGACCGGGCGTTCGTCGCGAGCCGGCTGAAGGGCCGGGACACCGAGTTTCTGCCGTTCAACATCGGCTCGAACGGTCCGGGCGTCTCGGGCGGCGCCGGCAACCCACCGGCCGCGCCCGGCTCGTACGCGGTGGCCTACCTGTGGGAGCAGGTCTGGCAGCGGGACAACTGGCTGGAGATCCTCCAGCGGTTCCTGCACGTCAAGGCGCCGGACAAGAAGGGCGCGAAGGCCAGCGTGCACGACCTGGCGCGGATCTTCCCCCGGTTCCACCAGTGGGACGCCGTGCAGAAGATGGTCACGCACGCCCGGGACAACGGCGCCGGCCACAGCTACCTGGTGCAGCACTCGACCGGCTCCGGGAAGTCGAACACGATCGCCTGGCTCGCGCACCGCCTGTCGAACCTGTTCGACGCCGACAACCGCCCGGTGTTCCACAAGACGATCGTCATCACCGACCGGGTGATCCTCGACCGCCAGCTCCAGAACACGATCTACCAGTTCGACCACACCCCCGGCGTCGTCAAGAAGATCGACAAGGACTCCGCGCAGCTCGCTGCCGCCCTCGGCGACGCCACCTCAAAGATCATTATCTCGACGCAGGAGAAGTACGGCTTCGTCCTCGACAAGACCGCCGGGATGAAGGTGCGGGACCATCGCTACGCGGTGATCATTGACGAGGCGCACTCGTCGCAGGGCGGCGAGACGGCGAAAAACCTCAAGCAGGGCGTCGGCTCGAACGCCACCCGCGAGGAGGGTGAGGACGAGGCGACCTACCAGACCCGGGTGCGGGGCAAGCAGCCGAACCTGTCGTACTTCGCGTTCACCGCCACCCCGAAGGCCGGCACCCTGGACCTGTTCGGCACCCTCGACCCGGAGCGGACCAACCCGCACACCGGCGAGCAGGGCATGAAGGTCCCGTTCCACGTCTACTCGATGCGGCAGGCGATCGAAGAGGGCTACATCCTCGACGTCCTGGCGAACTACCTCACCTACGAGACGAAGTGGCGGCTACGCAACGCCGCGATCGAGCAGCAGGACTCGGGCATCGTCAATCCGGAGGTCGACGAGACGAAGGCGAAGCGCAAGCTGGTCCAGTTCGCCGAGCGGCACCCGACGGCGGTGGCGCAGAAGGCGCGCCTGATCGTCGAGGACTTCCGGGACAACATCTCCGGCCGGCTCGGCGGACGGGCGAAGGCGATGGTCGTCACCGACAGCCGTCAGCAGGCGCTCGACCTGTACCAGGCGATCCGCAGCTTCGTCGAAGGCTGCGGGTTCACCGACTGCGGCACCCTCGTCGCGTTCTCGGACAAACTGGAAGATGGCGCCACCGGCGTCGAGTTCACCGAATCCCAGCTCAACGGCTTCCCCGAACGCCACCTGCCGGACAGGTTCGGCTACACCCGGGCCGATGATCTGCATGCGGGAAGCCGCGACCAGGACGAGTACCGGATTCTCGTCGCCGCGGACAAGTACCAGACGGGCTTCGACCAGCCGCTGCTGTGCGGAATGTACGTCGACAAAAAGTTGACCGGGATCGCCGCGGTGCAGACGCTCTCACGGCTGAACCGGATCCACCCGCTCAAGTCCCAGGACGACATCCGGATCCTCGATTTCGTCAACGACGCTGAAGCCATCCGGGAGTCGTTCAAGGACTGGTACGAGACGACGATCACGCCGCCGGCCGACCCGAACCTGCTCTACGACCGGCAGCGCAAGGTCATGGACTACCAGCTGCTCGAAGCCGCCGAGATGGAGTCGTTCATCCGGGTACTGGCCGAGGCCGCCCCCGACCGGATGACCGACGCCGCCGAGCGCAAGCTGCACGCCCAGCTCCACCAGCACCTCCAGCCCGCGCTCGACCGGTTCGCCGCGCTGCCCACCGACGACGAACGCGAGGGCTTCCGCAGGGCGCTGACCGACTACGCCCGTGCCTACAGCCTCATCGCGCAGATCGTCGACTGGGGCGACCCGGACCTGGAACGGCTCTACCAGTACGGCCGCATCCTGCTGATCCGCCTGCCCGGCCGGCCGGCGACGTCGGTCGACATCGGCGACGCCGACCTGACCCACTACCGCATCGAACCCACCGGCCGGCACAACGTGTCCCTGTCGCCCGTCGGCGACCGCGCCGTCCGCGGCCACGCGGCGGGCGCCGGCGGCCTCGCCGAACCGGAGATGGTCACGCTGGCGACGGTCATCAACGAGCTCAACGAGCGGTTCGGCCTGGGCCTCGGCACCTCCGACCAGATCCTCGTCTACCAGCAGGTTCTCGGCCTCGTCGAGAACACCCAGATGCAGCAGATCGCGCTGATGAACGACGAGGACCGCTTCGGCCAGGTCGCCGACGACCGGCTCGACGACATCGTTGCCGAGAACGCCGAGCGCAACACCGACTTCATGAAGCTCTACTTCGACAACGCCGAGTTCCAGAAGGCCATCAAGGAGGCCGCCCGCAAACGCGCCTACCGCATCATCACCCAGCCGGCCCGCGACGAGGCCCTCGCCCGCCTGCGTGCCGAGATGCTCAAGGAAACCGGCGGATCTACCACCGGCCAATAACCACCCCACCTGTCGCCCTTTGCGGTGGGGTAGGACCATACTTGTAACCGCTGGTCGGAATCGGGGGATGCGGCGTGGCGGAGGAGTCGGAGGAGTCGGGGAAGCCGGAATGACTGACCGTGTGCCCCACGAACGCGCCTCCGCCGCCAACGCCAGCCGCCGGTGTATCAGGGGGCGGGGTAAGCGGACAGCCTCAGGAGGCGAGGCGTGCTGCGGTCAGCTCCGCGTCGCGCAGCACCCGGATGGAGTTGGACCAGGTCAGCGCGTCGAGATCGGCGATTGACCAGTGCGCCTCGTGCAGCGCCTGAAGCACCCGCGGGTAGGTGGACACGTCGTGGAGAACGGCCGGCATCGCCGGTACGCCGTCATAGTCGCCGCCGATGCCGAGGTGTTCCACCCCGACAACGTCGCGGGCGTGGTTGAAATGGGCGACCACCTCGTCGACGCCGATCTCCGGCGCGGGATTGGCCGCGTACCACCGGCGCAGATCCCGCCAGGCGGGGGTGTCCGCGGCCCGGGCATCCCGCACCGCCAGCGGTGAGGCCAGGCCGAGCGATGCCTTCCGGCGGTTCTCGGTGTCCTCCCATCGGGCGTAACGGGCGGACAGGAACGCCGGGACAAAGGTGATCATGAGTAGGCCGCCCTGGCCGGCGAGCCGGGCGAGCGTCGTGTCGTCGACGTTTCGCGGATGATCGCAGACCGTCCGGCAGCTCGAATGACTGAAGATCACCGGGGCGGCGCTGGCATCGAGTGCCGCCGCCATCGTGGCGGTCGCCGTGTGGGACAGGTCCACCAGCATGCCGAGTCGGTTCATCTCGGCGACGATCTCGCGGCCGCGGTCGGTGAGGCCGTGGGTGCCGGGGTCCTCCCGGCAGGACTGCGCCCAGGGCGGACCATCGTTGTGGGTGAGGGTCAGGTACCGCACGCCGAGGCTCGCCATCATCCGCAGGACGCCGAGGGAGTCCGCGATCGCGTGGCCGCCCTCCATTCCGACCAGCGAGGCGATACGCCCGTCGCGGCGGGCCCGTTCGACCTCCCCGGCGGTGCGGCAGAGCCGGAGAGCCTCGGGGTACCGGCCGACGAGCCGGTGGACCAGGTCGATCTGTTCGAGCACCATCCGCACCGCCGCGTCCGGTTCCAGTCCGGTCGGCACGAACACCGACCAGAACTGCGCGCCGACCTGCCCGGCGCGCAGCCGGGGAATGTCGGTCGCGAGCTCCGGCAACCCGGTCAGCACATCGTCGATGCTGCCGTCGCGCAGGAAACGCAGTGCGATCGGCAGGTCGTTGTGGCCGTCGACGATCCGCAGCGAGGCCAGCTCCGCGGCGGCCGTCACGACGAAGCCCTGATGGCCTGCCGCGGGGCCCGTGGTCCGGTTCCCCGGTCCGCGCCGCGGGCCACGCGCCGGGCCGCCTGCTCGACCGGATCCGGCACCGGTGAGGCGGCGAGCAGCCGCCGGGTGTAGTCGTGCGACGGGTTCGTGAGCACGGTGTGCCTGGCTCCCTCTTCGACGAGTCTGCCCTGGTAAAGGACGCCGACGCGGTCGGCCAGGGCATCGACGACCGCGAGATCGTGGCTGATGAACAGGGCCGCGAAGCCCAGCTCCCGTTGCAGCGTCCGGAACACCTCCAGCACCCGCTCCTGGACGGAGACGTCGAGGGCGCTGGTCGGCTCGTCCGCGACCACCAGGCGGGGGCGCAGTGCCAGCGCCCGGGCCAGGCTCGCCCGTTGCCGCTGGCCGCCGGAGAGCTCGTGCGGGTAACGATCGCCGTAGCCGGCGCCGAGGTGGACGGATTCCAGCAGGTCGTCGACACGGCGGCGCACCTCGGCGGGCGGAAGCGACTCGTGGACGACGATCGGTTCGGCGATGCACGCGGCGATCGTCAGTTTCGGGTTGAACGACGTCGCCGGATCCTGGAAGACGAAGCCGATGTCCCTGCGCAGGCGCCGCAGGGAGCGGTCCGGCCCGCCCGGCACCAGCTGCGCGCCGAGCACCCGCAGGCTGCCCGCGCTCGCCGGGACGAGTCCGGCGACCGCGCGTGCGATCGTCGTCTTTCCGGAACCCGACTCGCCGATGAGGCCGAGCACCTCGCCGCGGGAGATCTGGAAGCTCACCGCGTCAACCGCGCGAAACGACGGCTGCCCGAGCCGGCCCGGGTAGTCGACGACAAGGTCGCGCGCCCGCACAACGGCCTCGTCGTCGTCGGTGGCGCTGGCGCTGGCAGGCAGAGTGGCGCTGCCGGCGGGGGCGGGACTCCCGGTGGGGGTCGGCTGCCCGCCGCCGATGCGGGGCACCGCCGCCAGCAGCCGGCGGGTGTAGTCCTGCCGGGGATGTTGGAACAGGCTCACCGTGTCGGCCTGTTCGATCAGCCGGCCCTCGCGCATCACCAGGACCCGGTCCGCGAGGTCGGCGACCACCCCCATGTTGTGGGTGATCAGCAGGATGGACGTGCCGCGGGTGTCGCGCAACTCCCGGAGCAGGTCGAGGATTTCGGCCTGGACCGTGACGTCCAGGGCGGTGGTGGGCTCGTCCGCGATGAGCAGCGGGGCGTCGAGGGCGAGCGCCATGGCGATCATGATGCGCTGCTGCTGCCCGCCGGAGAACTGGTGCGGGTAGTGGCCGACCCGCCGGCGTGGCTCGGGGATTCCGACGAGGTCGAGCAGCTCCACGGCGCGTTCCCGAGCCTGCCGCCGGTTCGGTCGCCCGTGGCCGCCGCGCCGGCCGGATCCATCGGATCCGCCGCGCATGCGATGGGCCCGGATGCCCTCGGCGATCTGCCAGGAGACGGGGAACACCGGGTTCAGGGCGGTCGACGGCTCCTGGAAGATCATGGCGATGTCGCGGCCGCGGATCCGCCGCAGCTGCCGCCGACCGGCGCGCAGCACGTCCTGCCGGCCGACGAGGACGCTTCCGCGGGCAAGCCCGGTCTCCGGCAGCAGGCCGAGGATCGTTCTCGCCGTGACGCTCTTGCCCGACCCCGACTCGCCGACCACGGCGACGATCTCACCCGGCCGCACCCGCAGGCTCACGTCCTCGACGGCGCTGACCTCGCCGGCGTCGGTCGCGAAAGTCACGCTGAGCCCGTCGACGGCCAGCAGCTCGTCGTCCCGTGCGGTGCCGGGTACCGGTCCGCGTCCACCCGGGAACGTCGGCTTCCCGGCCGTGGTGGATGTGCCGGCCGTGGTGGATGTGCCGGCCGACGGGGGTGTCCCGGTGGTGCCGTCGAGGCGGGCCCGCGGGGGGAACCAGCGGGGCGCGCGCCGGGTTCGCCGGGCGCCCCGCCGGGCCCGTAGCCGCGGGTCGCGGATGTCGTTGAGGCCCTCACCCAGCAGGGTGACCCCGAGCACGGTGAGCACGATGGCGGCGCCGGGGAACACCGCGGTCCACCAGATTCCCGCGGAGATGTCGGACTGGGCGCGGTTGAGGTCGTAGCCCCATTCGGCGGCCGACGTCGGCTCGATGCCGAAACCCACGAAGCCGAGCCCCGCCAGCGTCATGACCGCGCCGCCCGCGTTCAGCGTGACGATGAGGGGGAGCGTGCGGGTCGCGTTGGGCAGAACATGCCGGCGCAGGATGCGGGCGCGCGGGACGCCGACGACCTTGGCGGACTCGACGAACGGCTCGTGTTTCACCCGGATGGTCTCGGCCCGGACCACGCGGAAGTACTGGGGCACGAACAGGATCGTGACGGTCACCGCGGTGGCGAGTATCCCGTTCCATCGTCCCGACCGGCCGCCCCCGACACCGATCGACATCACGATCGCCAACAGCAGCGGCGGGAACGCGAAGATCGCGTCGGTGAGGATGACGAGAGTCCCGTCGAGCCGGCCACCGAGATAACCAGAGACGAGGCCCAGCGCCGTTCCCAGGAGAAGGGCAGCCACCGTTCCCGCGACGATCACCTCCAGCGCGGTCTGGGCACCCCACACCGTGCGGGAGAACACGTCGTAGCCGCCCACCGTCGTACCGAACAGATGGTGGGCGGACGGTCCGTGCTGCGAGCCGAAGTACGTCCCCGCGTCCTGCACCTGGCCGTAGCCGTACGGGGCGATGAGCGGCGCGAAGAGGGCCACGACGACGACGGCACCGGTGATGGCGAAGCCGGCGACCACCATGCCCCGCTGGTATCCGCCGCTACCGGCGACGAGGCGGCGCATCGACGTCCGGCGCCGGCGTGGGCGGGCGGGAGAGTGCGGCACCGCTGTCATGTCAGTACCTCACCCGGGGGTCGACGAACGCGGCGAGGACGTCGACGAGGAAGTTCACGACCGCGACGACCACGGCGAGGAGCACGACGATGCCCTGCACCGCCACGTAGTCCCTGGCCTGCACGTACTGGGTGAGTTCGTAGCCGAGGCCCTTCCATTCGAACGTCGTCTCGGTGAGCACCGCACCGCTGAGCATCGAGGCGATCTGCAGCCCCATCACCGTGATGATCGGGATGAGCGCGGGCCGGAGGGCGTGGCGTGTCGTCAGCCGGTACTCCCCGACCCCGCGGGAACGTCCCGCGACGACGTACTCGGCGTCCAGGGTGCTCATCAGGTTGGCGCGGAACAGCCGCAGGAAGATTCCCGTACTGAGCAGCCCCAGCGTCACCGCGGGAAGAACCGCGTGCCGCAGGACGTCGACGACCATCGACCCGTCGCCGAACCGAATCGTGTCGATGAGCAGGATGCCGCTTGCGCCACCGTGGCTGTCCAGCGCGATCTCGTGTGCAGTGGAGAGCCGGCCGGAGACGGGCAGCCATCCCCACCACAGCGCGAAGACCAGCTTCAGCAGCAGTCCGAGGAAGAACACCGGCGTGGCGTAGCTCAGGACCGCGAAGATCCGCAGGCCGGCGTCGACCCCGCGGTCCCGCAGCCGGGCGGCCAGCGTGCCGAGTGCCGGACCCAGCAACAGCGCCACCACCAGCGAGTAGGCCACGAGTTCCAGGGTCGCGGCACCGTAGGTCCGCAGCATGTCCGTCACCGCGACGTGATCCGTCAGGGTCGTGCCGAAGTTCCCGTGCAGCAGGTCCGCGAGGTAGTCGCCGTACTGCGCGAGGATGGCGCGGTCGTAGCCGGCCGCGTGGATCCGCTGGTGCAGCTGGTCCGGGGTGAGCCGGTCCCCGAACGCCGCCGTGATCGGATCCCCGATGACCCGCATGAGGACGAACACCGCGGTGGTCAGGATGAACACGGTCGGGAAGATCAGCAGAAATCTGACGAGGATGTAGCGGCCGAGACCGGTGGCCTTCGCGTCGGCGGCGACCGATGCGGGTTCGGCGCCCTCGACGGAGGGTTCGATGAGCGTGGTCATGGTCGGGGATCAGGAACCCGGCTTCAGTGCCCCGAAGGGAAGGCCGCCTGTGGCCAGCGCCTGCTGGATGCCGCTGACCTTCTTGTCAGCCACCACGCTCGGAGAGCTCTCCACCAGCGGAACGATGGGAAGTTCCGCCGCGAGGGCCGTCTGGATCTGCAGGGACAGCGCGTCGCGCGCGCCGTCCCCGGAGGTGGTCGCCTGCTTCTCAATCAAGGAGATCAGCGCGGGATCGCTGTAGTGGTTGCCGATGAACCCGTGGTCGCCGTAGAGCGGCTGGAAGAAGTCCTGGGCGTCGAGGTAGTCGGCGTACCAGCCGAGCTGGAAGGCCGGGTAGGAGTCCGCGACCCGTTCCTTGCTGTACTGCACCCAGTCGGTCGACTGCAGATTCACCGTGAACAGGCCGGTCGCTTCGAGCTGGCTCTTGATCAGCGCGAAGGAGTCCGTGCTCGACGCCCCGTAGTGGTCGACGTTGTACTGCAGCCGCAGCGTCACCGGCGTGCTGACCCCGGCGGCCCTGAGAACGTCGGCCGCCTTCGCCGTGTCGGCGCCGCCCTGCCCGTCGCCGTAGCGGCTCTTCAGGACCGGGCTGCCGCCGGGGACCGCGGTGGGCAGGAAGGTGTAGAGCGGTCCGTAGGTGCCCCGGTAGACCTGATTGCTGATGGCCTTGCGGTCGAGGGCGTGGGCGACGGCCTGCCGTACCGCGAGTGCCTTCTTCGGGTCCGCCTCTGCCGTGCCGGTGCCGAACGGCTGGGTCTTGTAGTTGAAGGCGATGTACTGGATGCCGGTCGCCGCACCGTGGTAAACGGTGAGCTTCGAGTCCTTGCCGAGCGCGTCGAGAGCGGTGATGGACAGCGACCGGCTCGCCAGGTCGATGTCACCCTGCTGCAGGCCGAGCTTGAGGTTGTCCTCGGACGCGAAGAACCTCAGGTTGACGGTGCTGATCCCCGGCTTCCCGAGCACTCCCTGATAGTTCGGGTTCGCCGTGAACTGGACCAGTTCGTTTGCCTTGTAAGTGTTGATGGTGTATGGACCGTTGAACGGCTTCTTCGCCAGGATCGTCGCGTCCGGGGTGACCGCGGTCGCGGAGAAGACGGCCTTGTCGACGATGATTCCGGCTCCACTGGCCAGAACCTGCGGGAACACCTGGTCGTTCGCGGCCTTCAGCCGGAAGACCGCCGTGGTGTCGTCGGGCGTCTCGACACTGCCCAGGTTGTAGAGCAGCGAGGAGGGACCGTTCGTACTGGCGATCTTCAGCTGCCGGTCGAAGCTGAACTTCACGTCCGCCGAGGTCAACGGATCGCCGTTGGCGAACTTCAGACCTGCTTTCAGGACCACCTTGTACTCGCTTGGCGACGAGAAACCGGCCGAGGTGGCGAGGCTGGGCCGCAGCCGGCTACTGCCCGCGGGGCGTTCCAGCAGCCTGGCGTAGACCTGGCCGGCCACCGTTCCGGAACCCGCGTCGAAGGCACCCGCGGGATCGAGGGAGGTCACCTTGTCGGTGGTGCCGATGACCACGCTTCCTCCACGGCCGGAGGACGCCGGGGAACCCGGTGAGGAGCTCGCGGAACCGGAGCTGCCGCAGGCGGCGAGCAGTACCGCGACGGAGGTCCCGACGAGGCCGGGGACCAGCCGGGCCCGCCGCCAGGTGGATCGTGGAATCATCTTCAGCACGCCACGCCTTTCGTCTCTACCTTTTCCCGCTTGCCTGGGCGGCCGAGTGATGTCGTGCGGTGCGAGGAACACCGGTCTCGGGCAGGCGGGGGTGGTGGTCTTGTCAACAGAGGGCGCATGGCCGATGTCGCCGTCGCCGTCGGTGCCGGTGCCGACCGAACGGATACGCGTCGGCCCCGCGACAACCGTGCGGGGCCGGACGGGCCGGACGGGTCGGTTCGGGTGCGCCGGAGTGGTGCGATACGCCGGGACTTCTCAGCGTCGGCGGGACTTCGCGGAGAGACCGCTGCCTGCCGACGGCGTGGAAGTTCCCGACGGCGCCAGAATTCCCGACGGTGTTACAGGGGCCGGCAACACAGTGCGCTGTGGGTACGCATGAGGTCGATTTCCGCCGTGCGGACCAGCCGGGCTGGCGGCGACGCGGGGGAGTCGGACCACATGTCGCGTTCTCCAAGATTAGCGATGAGGGTTCCGGTGAAGACGGACGGCCGACCGAGGTGAACGCGCCTGGGGCACATGCACCAGCGGTGTGCCACGGTCGCCCGGGGGAGCGCCGCGTGACTTGGCTGAGCATACTCGACCAGAATAGTCGGAATGGGGAACTTTGCGAAAATGCGCTGCCGGGTATCCTCCGTGATCGATCGTCCGGGCGGTCCCGTCCAACTACGGTGTCCCGTCCAACTACGGTGCCGTGCTCGGCCGGAGAACCGGTGGCTGCCCTCGCAGGCATGGTTATCGGGAAAGTCCGAGCAGGTGGGGGTCGTAGGAGGCGACGCTCCGGCCGAGTTCCGCGCCGGTGATGTCGGTGCTGCGGAAGTGGATGCCTTCCCAGCATCCGCCCCCGACACCCGGCCCGTCGCCCTGCCGCGCCAGTGCATCGCCCTGGAATGCAAGCCCGTGATCGTGGTTTGGTCTGGGTGGTGCGATTGGATGTGACCGTGGCCGTTGCGGTGGATGTTGAGGCGTTGCTGGAGGCGGCCGGCCCTCGGGTCGGCGCCGCCGGGCGGGAGCACGTCGCCCAGGGGCGGGTGAGCGGTCTGACTCCCGTGGATGGCGGGGTTCGTGCCGCCGTCGCGGAGCGTACGGGTGGGCGGACGCAGGTTTCCGTCACCGTGGCCGGTCGGGCCCTGGTGGTCGACTGCGATCGGGACAGCGAGATGACCGGCGATCCCTGCGAGCATGCGGTGGCGGTGGTGCTCGCCGCCCGCGACGCGGGGATCACCTGGACGTCGATGGCGTCGCTCCGCGGCGCCGAGCCTGCCGGGCAGGAACGGGGACGGCTGGTCGCCGAGGCGGCGGCGAGCCTGACCCGGACGGAGCTGGTGCGGCTCGTCGTGGCGCAGGCGGCCGAGGACCGCTTGTTCGCGGCCAAGGTGCTGCGGCGGGCCGGGAAACTCGAGCCGCCGAGTCCGACGGAACTGATGCGGATCCGCGGGCTGGTGCGGGATACCGACAGGATTCCGGTCGACGACCACCGGTGGCAGTTGCACGATCTGGTCGAGGCGGGCCGGGGGATGCTGGCTGAACTGGAGATCCTCGCGGTTCGGCCGGCGACCACGGAACTCCTCGGCGTCGTCGAGGACGCGATCGCGGCCTGGGACGGGTTGGCCGGGCATCTACAGGACGCCAGAGAGGTCTACGACATCGAGCCGGAGGAGATCGGCGAGCCTCTTGCGGCGCTGCATCTGCGGCTGTGCGACGAGCTGCAGCCCGACCCGGTCGAACTCGGTCGGCGCCTCGCCGAGCTGGTCGGGTCCGCCCATTACACCTCGTGCGTGGACGCGCCGGACGGCTACGCCGACCTCCTGGGCGACGAGGGTCTGGACGCCTACGAGTCGGCGCTCCACCGCTGACCGGGCCCACCACTGACCGGCCGGCACGCCGCGGTTCGGCGGAACACCATGATCGCCTAGGGGGCCCAGATTCTGTGCGGTTGAGCTCGGCCTTGATGGCATCGAGGATGATCGGGACGTGCTGGTACTCGTCGATACAGACCGGGCCGGCGCCCGTGAGGAACAGTGCGGGATCTCTGGCCGCCGCATCACGGTTGGCCAGATCGCCGAGATCGACCAGCTCCGCACCGATGTCGGCAGCGAGGCTTCTGAGCAGGGTCGACTTCCCCACGGACCGAGGACCATGGAGGATCACGAGTCACAGATCTGGATGGCTCTGAGCTGCGGATCCGTCAGGACGAGACTCGGCGGGCCTGACCGGTCCGCGATGATCCTGGGACGGGCGGCAACGTTGAGCCAGTGGTAGCTTCGACGGACCAGTACCGAGACCACGCGAATGCACAGGTATCCCGTTGCTGACCTGCTCCCGGCCGGCATGCGAGGGTTGAATTACTCGGAGCCGGCAGGTGGGTCCGGGGCGCCAGAGCATGCGAGGTGATGGTGGGCAGCCGCAATCGTGAACGACGTAAGGCCAAGCAGAAGGCCCGCGCGAGCCGCGGCCGCGCTCAGGCCGCCGGGCCCGGCGAGGGGCTGTTCTACCAGGAGCGCAACCAACGGGAGTTGCTCGCGGAGACGGCCGACCTGCTGGTCGCGGCGGCGTTGAACGCCAGGCTCGCCGAGGATGACGAGGCGCTGGCGGAGTACGTGGAGTCGCTGGTCGCCGCGCCGGGCGGGCTGGTCGGGCGCCGGGCCGTCAACCGATGCCTGGTCGGCTGGTTCGACCGCGTCGTCGGGGCCACCTGGCAGCACGGCTGGCAGCCGGTTGACCTGCACCGGGTCGTGAACCGCCGGGCTGGGCAGCGCCTCGCGCGGCTCGCTGTCGACGCGATCGCCCTGCAGATGCGCCAGTACGCCCCCGCCACCGTCGACGAGCGGTGGCGGGCCCAGCTTGAGGCTCTCGACGCCACAGTGTGGTGGGATCGAGACGACTCGTGGCTGGATGCCTGGGGTGACCGGGCGGGCCGGGACCGGGCGGAGGTGCTCGTCGACACGCTCGATCTGCTCCTCCTGCTGAACACCCTGCCCAAGCTCGAATCGTTGTGCCCCCCGCCGGGCGCCGCGCGACGTGACACCTCAGGCCACGGCCATGCTCGGGGAGCCCGGGGCGGCCAGCCAGCCGGGTCGACGTCCGGCCGGAGCACCGACCCGCGCATGCTCGACAAGGTCCGCGCGCTGCTGGCGAAGGCCGAGTCGACCGGGTTCGCCGAAGAGGCCGAGGCGCTGACCGCCAAGGCGCAGGAACTGATGGCCCGGCACAGCATCGACGAGGCGCTGCTCGCGGCGGGGGCGGGATCCCGTGACTCCCCGTCCGGCCGTCGGGTCGGCATCGACAATCCCTACGAGGTGGCGAAGGCCAGCCTGCTCGACGTGGTCGCCGACGCGAACCGGTGCCGTTCGGTGTGGTCGAAGAACCTCGGGTTCGCGACGGTGGTCGGTTTCGAGCCCGATCTCGACGCCGTCGAACTGCTCTACACGTCGCTGCTGGTCCAGGCGACCACGGCGATGATGAAGGCCGGGTCCCGCCAGGACCGGGCCGGACGATCCCGCACCCGGTCGTTCCGCCAGTCGTTCCTCGCCTCGTTCGCGGTCCGTATCGGCCAGCGCCTGATGGCCGCGACCGAGCAGGCGAGCGAGCAGGCCGCGGCCGAGGCGGGCGACGGCCGGCTGCTGCCCGTGCTCGCCGCCCGCACGGACTCCGTCCGGGAGGCGACCGAGGCGATGTTCCCGGAGATCGTCGCCCGGTCGGTGAGCGCGACAGACGGCGAGGGATGGGCGTCCGGCCGGGCCGCCGCCGACCTCGCCTCCCTGCACACCCGCGACCAGGTGACCGCCGACCGACCCGGCTAGTGACCGACAGGGATCAGGGAGCGGTCTTGCCCAGGCCCCCGGTGGCCTGCCGGGCACGGGCGCGGCCCACCGCCTCGTCCACCAGCACCCGGGACAGCTGCGCGACCTTGAGATGCCGGGTCTGGCTCATCGTTCGCAGCCGCTCGAACGCTTCCTCGGGGCCGCTGCCTGTGCGGCTCATGATGACCCCCAACGCCTGGTCGATGACGGCGCGGCTTGTCAACGCCTCCTGGAGTTGGGAGACCAGTCGCTGCGACTGAGCCAGGATCTGGGCATTGTGCACCGATACCGCCACCGGCTGGGCAAAGAGCTCTCCGGTCCGAACCGCATTGGGTCCGAACGCGTCCTTGGCATGGGCGTACACATTCATCGCTCCCACCACCCGATCGGGCAGCAGCAACGGCAGCGAGAGCACACTGTGCACGCCCATTCGCCCCACCCGCGGGCCATACCGTGGCCACCGCGCCTCCCCGCCCAGCGACCCCGACAACTGCGTGCGCCCCGTTTCGACCGCCAGCAGGCACGGTCCCTCGCCCAGCCGGTACTGGACGTCGTCCGCCGCCCGCACGAATTCGGCGCTGGCCACCACCGTCTGGGGCCGGTTGTCCTCCAACATCGTCAGGCCGGCGCCCTCCGCCCCGGGAATCGCCTGAACCGCGAGCTCCGCGATCTGGATCAGCGTTTCGCGCAACGGCCGGAGCCCCGTCAACAGCCCCGACAGTCCCGACAGGCTCGCCGCCAGATCGTCCTCGTCCACAGCAGCTCCCCAACAGGTCAGCGCCGAACCAGCATCGCCGCGACCCAAACCGTAGACCAGAAAGTGAAGCGCGCGAGGCGCCGGACCAGGCACCTCCGTTACTTTTGGCAATGGCCCCGAGGTGGGAGGGTGATGGTTCGGAGTCCCGGGTGGCGGCGGGGGCGTACGGTAAAAGTGCTGAGTACCAGCCGACCCGGGTCGGGGATCGCCGCCCACGCCGCACCCCGCGAGCATGACCGCTCACTGCCGGGTGCCCCGGTGACCTCCTCGCGGGAGCCACCTATGCCCTCCGAAAACGTGCCCACCTCAGTGCGGGCCCAACCGGCAACAGATCTTGGCAGCTACTACGGAACGTACCGCGGCAAAGCCGCCTATGCCCGGGAGACCAGCGCCGGTAGCTGGCAGGTCAAGGTCCACGATCCGACCAACCGTCTCGCCGGCCACGACGGCTGGCTGATGCTCGGCACCGGCTGGCCGACGCTGCCCGACGCGTGCGAAGCCACCGGCCTGAGCTGAGCGGTATCGCCCTTCCCTCATTCGTCTCCGCGGACGGGGATGATGACCGCGGCGGCGCGGCCGGGCGCGGACGTCTTGCGCGATCTTGGCGCCCTGCGGCTGGGTGACATCGCCCCGGTGGACATCCGGCCGATCGAGGTCCTGTGGGAATCGGCGGCCGCTGCGGGCGAACGGGCCGCGCTGGCCGGCCCAGTTCTGCTCCGGCTGGTTCGTCGAATCCCTCGCCATGACCTGACGGCGGCAGGTGCGGAGGATCGGATGGCGAGCCTGACCGGGCGGTGGCGGATCGTGGAGATGGACCTGTGGGATCAGGAGGCCATAGACCTCGTCGAGCCCGGGTTCATCACTCGATGGCTGTCCCGGGGATGCCGTGGCTGCGCGGAATCTCGCCGCGCGGGTGTGGGGCGCGGGCCCGACGGGGACGAAGAGGGGGTGCCCACCACCGACGTGCGAGCGTACTCGCTGCCGGACCTGCTGGCCTGGCTGGAGCGGGCGCGCCGGCGCGGCCAGGTCCACCACGACGACAGGCAGCAGTGCTGGCAGGTGCTCGGGCACCCGGAAGGCAGCAGGGTGCTGGCGGACCCCGGGACCTTCTCGTCCGACCTCGGCGATCTGATGCCGCGCCAGGAGGACATGGAGCTGTTCCAGCAGGGGAACTTCGTGCGGATGGACCCGCCACGGCACCGCCGGCTGCGCGGCCTGGTCAGCCAGGCGTTCACGCCGAGGACGGTGGCCGGGCTCGCCCCGCGGATCGCCGAGGTGACCCGCGGGCTGCTCGACGCGAGTGGCGGCGATCGCGGCGAGCGTCTTGATCTGATCGATGACCTGGCATATCCGTTGCCGGTCATGGTGATCGCCGAGCTGCTCGGCCTCCCGACGTCCGACCGGCCGGTGTTCCGGCGCTGGGCCGACGCCCTGTTCGACCGGGGGAACGTCGAACCGGACACCCCGCTGCCCCGGCTCAGCGCGCAGGCGGTGCGGAGGTCCGCGCCGACGATGCGCGAGATGAACGGCTACCTCCTCGACCGTATCCGGGCCGCCCGGGCCAGGCCCGGAGACGACCTGACCAGCAGGCTCGTGCAGGCGGAGGTCGACGGACACCGTCTCAACGACACCGAGATCGTCGGCTTCGTCGGGCTGCTGCTGCTCGCCGGGCATGTCACCACCACCGCGACGTTGGGCAACACGGTCCTGTGCTTCGACGAGCATCCGGACACCGCGTCGCAGGTGCGAGCGGACCCGACGCTGCTGCCCGCGGCGATCGAGGAGGTGCTGCGGGTACGTACTCCCTTCCCGCGGCTGGCCAGGAGGGCGACCACCGACGCCGAGGTGGGCGAGGCGGTGATACCTGCCGGGGATCTCGTCGTCACCTGGCTGACGGCGGCCAACCGTGATGAGCGGGTGTTCGGGGATCCCGACCGCTTCGACATCCACCGCCCGGCCAACCCCCACCTCACCTTCGGACACGGAATCCATTTCTGCCTGGGCGCACCGCTGGCGAGGCTGGAGGCGAGGATCGCCCTCGGCATCCTGCTGGAGCGCTACCGTGAGATCGCCGTGGCCACGGACGTACCGGTCGAGCACCGCGACCCGTGGCTGATGGTAGGCGCCACCCGGCTGCCGCTGGACGTCCGTACCCGCTGACCACAGGCCGATGGAGCGACCGGGACGTCAATGCGGCGCTGAACATCCAGCCTTCAGCTTCAGGGCGGAGAGGAGGTCAGGGAGCCCAGATTCTGTCGACGGGCATGACGTGCAGGCGGTCTTCGAACGTGTATGACCGTGCTCCCAGGTAGAGCGCCACGCCGGCCACGAAGGCGTCGCCGGTGGCGTCGCGGAGCTTGCGGAGTGGGGCGAGGTCCTCGCCCGGTACCCGTCCGGCCGCCTTGATCTCGAAGGCGACCACCGTCCCGTCGTCGCGTTCGACCACGAGGTCGACCTCGTCCCCGTCGCGGGTGCGCCAGTGGCCGACCCCGCCGACCCAGTCCGCCCAGGATGCCTGCTTGAGCAGCTCGGTCACGACGAACGTCTCCAGCAGGTGCCCGAACTCGGTCAACGCGGTCGGGCTGCGTGCCGCCAGCTTCTGCGGGGTCAGGCGCATCAGGCGGGCCGCAACCCCGGAGTCCAGGACATGGATTTTCGGCGACGCCGTGGACCGCGTGGTGAGCGTGGTGCCCCAGCCCGGCAGCCGGTACAGCAGGAACACCGCCTCGAGAAGCCGCACATAGCTGTGCGCGGTCTTCTCGTCGAGACGGACACTCGAGGCGGCCCGGGTGATGTTGAGTATCTGTGCGGTCTGGCTGGCCAGCCGTTCGAGCAGGGCCGGCAGCGAGGCGGCCTGGCGAATCTTGCTGAGGTCGCGGACGTCGCGTTCGAGGCTGA
The DNA here is from genome assembly GCF_025403405.1 of Frankia tisae. Classification (GTDB taxonomy): domain Bacteria; phylum Actinomycetota; class Actinomycetes; order Frankiales; family Frankiaceae; genus Frankia; species Frankia tisai. The sequence continues at coordinate 4,952 of NZ_JANEZT010000062.1, read as the reverse complement.
GGCTGACGTAGTCGTCGAACCAACGGTTGCGTGAGGTGAGCGAGGCCCGCGCGAGCGCCGACGGGAACCCGCCCGCGGTGACGCTGTCGATGTAGTCCTCGCGGGTGGTGTCCGACGGTCGGGCCGCGGCCGCGGCCACGGTGGCGGCCGGGTCGGCGAACAGGTCGTCGAGGAGATGTTCGTGAATTCCGCGGAGCTCACCCTGCGACAGCGGGTAGACGGGCAGCCGGTGCAGGCGACCAGTGAGCGCCTGAGCGGCGCGGGGCAACGCCTCGTGCCGCGCCGAGCCGGTGAGGACGAAGCGGCCCGGCCGGCCGTCGCGGTTGAGCTCGGCCTTGATGGCATCGAGGATGATCGGGACGTGCTGGTACTCGTCGATACAGACCGGGTTGGCGCCCGCGACGAACAGCCCGGGATCTCTGGTGGCCGCGTCGCGGACGGCCAGGTCGTCGAGATCGACCAGTTCCGCACCGATGTCGGCGGCGAGGCTCCTGAGCAGGGTCGACTTCCCCACGGACCGGGGACCCTGGAGGAGCACCACGGGCTCCTCCGCCATCCTGCTCGCGACGATCGATGCCAGTCGTCGCGGTACCAGTCCGTGCAGCCGCGCGCTCATAGTCGGAAGTCTAGGTGACCTACGGATCTGGAGCATCTCAAACTCCGGATCTGGAGGGCTACGAATGACGGATTTGGAGAGCTTTGATCTACGGATCTGGAGGGTGCCGGGCCCGCAGTGGTGCCGTTCTACCAGGAGTGCAGCGGTGCCGTTCTACCAGGAGTGCAGCCAGCGGGAGTTCCTGGCGGAGACGGCCGACCTGCTGCCCATGCAGGCACCGTCACGTGCCAACCGTAGCGTCCGCCACGGACACTTCCGTGCCGTAATCACTGGCTGGTGTCGAGGTGGTTGAGCGGCGGCAGGCGCGCTACCGGTCCGAACGCGGCGGCGGCGTCGTCGCCGTCGGCGCGCTCCTCCCGCGACCCCCTGGCTCACGCCCTCGGCTTCCGGCCACTGCCGGGGGCGTTCTTCGCCGCGCCGCCCACTTCAGCACCGCCACACGGTAGGCCGCCCCGTCCGGCGGACGCGGCTCAACGCTGATCTCGGGGATTGTCTATGCTGTGGCCCGCGGCCTACCAGTGGATCTTCGGGAGTCGACGTAACCCGACCACGGCAAGTACGGAGGATCGGATGGCGAGCCTGACCGGGCGGTGGCGGATCGTGGAGATGGACCTGTGGGATCAGGAGGCCATCGACCTCGTCGAGCCCGGGTTCATTGAGTTCGGCGGGGATGGGACCGGCGAGTTCGGGTTCATCGCCGTCCGTGGCTGGATGGACTGCCGTTCCACCGAGCGCGACGGCCGGCCCCTCGTCGAGTTCAGCTGGGACGGCGCCGATGAAGGCGATGAGGCCAGCGGGCGCGGCTGGGCCGCCCTGGGTGAGGACGGCGCGCTCAGCGGGCACCTGTTCTTCCACCGGGGAGACGACTCGGGCTTCCGCGCGACGCCGTTCACCGGAGCCGACACGCGGGACGGGCGTTGAGCGAGTACCAGTACTACGAGTTCCTCGCGGTCGACCGGCCGCTCGACGCGCGGGCGCAGGCCGACGTGCGCTCGCTGTCCACCCGCGCGCGGATCACCGCCACCAGCTTCGTCAACGAGTACCACTGGGGCGACTTCCGCGGCAGTCCGGACCGGCTGGTGGACCGCTACTACGATGCGCACCTTTATCTGGCCAACTGGGGGACACGGCGCATCCTGCTCCGTCTACCGCGCAGCCTGCTCGATCTGGAGGTGGCCGAGCGTTACTGCATCGGCGACCGAGTCACGGCCCGGATCGCCGGCCAGCACCTCGTCCTCGATCTGACGAGTGACGACGACTCCGGCGACTGGGACCTCGAGCCGCAGGGATCGCTGTCCGCCATCATCGGCGTCCGGGCTGAGCTCGCCGCCGGCGACCATCGCGCGCTGTACCTGGCGTGGCTGGCCGGGTACGGCACCTGGGAACGCGACGAAGACGCCTTCGACCGGGACGAGGACGACGAACTCGAACCACCGGTACCTGCTGGGCTGCGCACGCTCACCGCACCGCAGCGCGCGCTGGCCGACTTCCTCCGCCTCGACGACGACCTGCTCGCGGTCGCGGCCGAGGCAAGCCCGCCCCTCGACGAAACTACCGACGATCCCGAACGCCTCGCCGTCTGGGTGGCGAAGTTGACCATGGCAGAGAAGGACCGGCTGCTCCTGCGCGTCGTCCAGGATCACGCTGCGGCCGTGCGGCTGGAACTGCTGCGCCGATTCCGCGACGAGACCACCCCGAGCGTCGTTACTCCACCCGGCCGCACCGTGGCCGATCTTCTGGACGGCGCGGCGCGCAGTCGTGCTGAACGGCAGAGCCGACAGGCCGCGAAACAGGCCGAGGAGGAAGCCCGCCGCGCAAGCGCCCGGGCCCTCGCCGCCGAGCGACGGCTGGCCGAACTGGCCCACGATGAAGAGGCTGCCTGGGCCCGCGTTGACGCACTGATCGGCACACGCAAACCCGCCGAGTACGACGCCGCCGTCGCACTCCTCACCGACCTGCAGGCCCTGGCCGAACGCAACGTCCACGCGCACGAGTTCACCCAACGCTGCGCCACTCTCCGGCAGAACCACGCACGCAAACCCAGTCTGCTGGACCGCCTGGACCGCGCGAACCTGTGAACGCATTCCTGTCGGCCAGAGTGGAGACCTCGGCGTGCCATGCCTGGACCTGCGACCTGGTGGGGCCGATTTCGTACTGGTGGTGGTGGCAGGCGACGCAGAGGTGGGACCAGGTCCAGCGGGCCCGCTCGGCGCCCTCGCCTCAACCTCTGAGTGTCACCGTCCAGGCGCCGTACTCGCGGGCCAGTTCGGTGACCGTCAGGGTGCCCGACGGTGTCGGGCGGTGTGTGCTCAGGGCCTGATCGAGCGGGGTGATCAGCATGTCCTCGAGTGCGGAGCCGATGCTGTGGTCGTCGGGGTGTGGGTCGGCGGTGAGCTCGACGAGGAGGCGGGCGCGGGCGCGCGGGCCGAGGGTGAGATCGATGCCCTGTTCGGTGCGCATGCGGGCGACGAGCCGGCCGACGAGCAGATCGACGGTCTGCTCGATGTCGGCGCGGTCATGATGGTTCGGCACCTCACAATTGTCGCCGGCGTAGTCCGCTGAAGCCGTCACCTTGTCGCGCACCCCGACAATCATGATCATCGGCGTAGTGTGGGGATGTGGATCCGTTGAGTGCCTTCCGGACCGTTGACGACGCCGCCGCCGAATATCTGCTCGCGATGAAGCTGTTCGCGTCCCGGGTCGAAGCCGACGCCGACGACATCGCGTTCCTCTACCGCACGCTCGGCTATACCACCGTCGACGAAGGCCTCGACCTCGTCCAGTCCGTCTACAGCGACCGCCCGATCGACGCGAAGGCCCAGTTCCTCCTCGAAGAGATCGTCGACTCTCTGCACGGTCGCAGCGGCCACACGGCCACTGCTGAAGACCCTGCCTGACCTGACCCGGCCGCAGGCGGGACGCCCCACCACTCCGCCCAAGGGCACCGACTGACTCACACCCGGCCTGCGCTTGTGGCTTAGTGGTCTGGCCCGTAAGTCCGTCGAGGGTTGATCAGGCGGCCTGTGGGGCTGAAGATTATTTCTGTCGGTCGGGTGCGTGCCGGTGGCATCTGGCCAATAGATCGTCCAGGTCGCCCGGTGACCCGAAGCCCGGACCGTCTGACCAGCCATGCCATCTCCCGGCCGGCCCTGCCCGCCGATCGGTCGGTCGGCGGGCAGGGCGCGGACTTGCGGTCACGCTCGAAGTGTCCGGACGGTTCGGATCACGTGCCCGATCGCGCCGGGCCGGCGGATGATGCTGTCGCGGGGGTGGTGAGGTCGTAGACGGTCTCGCCGCCGATCGTCGTCGCCTTGTAGTGCTGCTGGACCCAGGTGCTGATCGTGCCGCCCGGCCCGCCGGACCGGCCGCCGAACCCGCCGAACCCGCCGGCGCCGCCGGTTTGGCCGGCGCCGATGAAGTAGTGCACCCGGCCCGCGTGGACGTCGTTTTCGAACTGGGTCAGGGTCGGCGCCGGGTCGCGCCCGGTGAAGCCGCCGATGGCCATCACCGACGTGTCCGAGGCGAGTTCGAGGCCGGCCGCGGCCGAGGATCCCTGCACTGCGGCAGCCCACCGGTAGCCGTGGCTGGCCTTCAGCAGCGACGCCAGCTGGGCGTTCGTGGCGCCGCCGCCGAACCCGCCGAACCCTCCGGCGCGTCGGCCGCCCGCCGCTGCGGAGCCGCCGAACGCGCCGAAGCCGCGAGCGCCGGCGAAGCCGCCGGGACCGCCGTTTCCACTGCGGCCGCCGCGGACCGCGGGCCCGGCCGTCGGCTGGCCCCCGGACTGCGGGATCGTGGCGGTGACGGCCGCGAACGCCGCCGGGCCGCCGAGGACGGCGACGGTTGCGCAGACCGCGACCGCGATGGCCATCCGTCCGACGAGCGCGCGCCGGATCAGCAACGCCGCCGTTGCGGCGACGGCGGCCACCGTCACCACCACTCGCAGCCAGGGATACCAGGACGGGGTGCGGTCCAGCAGGGTGAACGACCAGGCTCCGGTCGCGGCGACCGCGGCGGCCAGCAGCAGCCGGCTCGTCCGCTGCTGCCTGGCGCGCCACAGCGTCCAGGTGCCGACGCCGACCAGCCCGGCGATGCCCGGCGCGATCGACGCCGTGTAGTAGGGGTGGAAGGTTCCCTGCGCGAAGCTCAGCACGATCGACGTGACGATCATCCAGGCGCCCCAGAGGAGCAGCGCGGCCCGCGCCCGGTCCATGCGCGGCGCCCGCCGGGTCACCCACAGGCCGCCGAGGAGCCCGATCAGCGCGCCCGGGATCAGCCAGGAGACCTGGCCGCCGATCTGGTCGCCGAACAGCCGGCTGGGGCCGGCTGTTCGGCGACC
>NZ_JANEZT010000629.1 GCF_025403405.1 Frankia tisae | reverse complement strand
GCGACTGCTGGACCACGAAATTGCCAGCTTCACCGCCGGCCAGGGCCGCAGCGGCGACTCGGACCGCTGGGCCTTCGACGCCCTCTACGAAATCATCATCGAAGAGCAGCCCGACCTACTCACCTGAGACCTACGAACTCCCCGGCACCCGGTACCAGCTCGCGTTCCAGGCCTCGCCGCCCGGGGCGCACCGGGTCGCGCCACGCCCCGGGCGGCGGTCAGCCGACGTGCGTCGGCGGCAGGCCTCTGGAGGCGACCTCGCCGCGGACGACCGGGATGACCTCGCGGGCCAACACCTCCTGTTCGGCGACGGTGGGCACGGCGAGCAGCAGCGCGGTGAAACCGACCGCCACGATCTCCAGAAGCTGGTCGATCACCTGCGCAACGCTGCCGGTCACCGCCCCCGAGCCCGGCTGCGGCGGCGGCCCGATGCGCACGATCACGTTGCAGGCACAGGTGATCGCGGCGGGGTCACGGCCGGCGCGGCGGGCGGCCGCGAGCACGGACTCCCGCATCCGGCGGGCGCCGTCGAGGCCGACCCGGCCCACCGACGGCAGCCAGCCGTCGGCGAGCTCGCCGGTCAGCGCGAGCGCCCGCGGCCCGTAGGACCCGAGCCAGATCGGGATCGGGTGCTCGGGTCGAGGGTCGATGCGGGCGCCGTCGACGGAGAATTCACGGCCGTGCACGGTCGTCGACTCGTTCGACCACAGCCCGCGGATGATCCCGATGGCCTCACGCTGACCGGCGATCTTCTGCCCGGGGGTCCGTTCGGGCAGCCCGAAGGCCCGGAACTCCTCGTCGTACCCGCCCCCGCCCAGCCCGAGGACGAACCGGCCGCCGCTGAGCCGGTCGAGCGTCTCGGCCGTCTTCGCGACCACCGCCGGCGGGCGGTAGGGCAGAGCCAGGACGTTCGTGGCCAGCTCGATGCGGCGGGTCTGGCCGGCCAGCCAGCTCAGGGTGGCCAGCGGTTCGACGGTCGGACGGTGGCTGTGCAGGTGGTCGCTCAGGCTGAACAGGTCGTAGCCAAGGTCGTCGGCGCTCTGCGCAAGATCCAGAGTCTGCGACGCGGACAGCCCGCTCACGGCCCCGCCGGCGCCGAACACCAGCCGGGATCCGAACAGGCCGCTCACTTCGCGCCGTCCCCGTTGATCGTCGGGCCGGCGTTGCTCGCGGGCGCCGGGATGGTTGATGAAGTCATAGTCAGTCCTTTCGGTGGACGTGGTCGGCCCGCAGGCGCAGTAGGACGCGTTCGCCGTCTGCCCGGCGCAGCGTCGGGCTGCCGGTCCATTTGGTGAACGTGACCCGGGCGAGCATGATCGCAGCCGGCCCGGTCTCGGTGCCGACGACCTGCCCGCGGACCTCGATGTAGCGGCGCGGGTTGGCGGAGTCGTGCAACAGGATCGTGGCCCGCGGATCGGCGAGGATGTTCCGGTACTTCTGCCGGCTGGTCTGGGTCCCGACCAGGATGTGCCGATCGTCGGCGTGCGGCCACACGATGCTGGTCTGGGGTTGGCCGTCGGGCATCAGCGTGGTGAAGAAGCCCAGGTTGATCCCGGCAGCCAGCTCCCGCACGTCGGAGTCAAGCATGCGTGGCCGCCGCGCCGTCCGCGCGGTCGAGATCGAGCGGGGCCGGCGAGCCGGCCGGCCCCGCGCCCAGGCCGGCGACCTGGGGCAGCACGTCGGAGGCGACCAGCTCGGTGGCCGTCTGGACCTCGGTGTAGGGGATGCCGCCGAGGTCGATGGCGAGCAGGTGCAGGTCATGGCCCCACAGCTCGTGCAGCCGGCCGAGCTTGTCGACGACCTCGGCCGGGCTGCCGCAGATCGCCGGCCCGGCGGGCCCGATGTAGGTGTCGAAGTCGAACGGCCCCCGGCCCGGGCCGTGCGCCGGGATCCTGGCCGACAGGTAGCTGTTGATGTGCTCGAACCAGGCCGACCTGGCCGCCTGGGAGGTGCGGGCGACGAACACGTGGCTGGCTGCGCCGAGCAGCCCCGGCCGCCCACCCCGGCCGGAGCGCGCCCACTCC
>NZ_JANEZT010000628.1 GCF_025403405.1 Frankia tisae | reverse complement strand
GGCCAGGCCGGGGCGAGTCGCGCCAGGCCGGCCGCCGCGGCCCGGGGGTGCTGGTGGGCGGGCGGGCGGCGCCCGCGGTCACCGGGCCTGCGAGACTTACCTTCCAGCGGTCGATGGACCGGCTCACCCGGTCGCGTGTGCGCGGCGGGCGGGCCGGCCGCGCACGCGACCGCGGGGCCGGCGACGCCGGCCCCACAGGCGGGAACATCGGCGCGGGGAGGGCTCGGCAATGCAGGTCTTCGGAGTTGACGTCGGAGGAAGCGGGATCAAGGGCGCTCCGGTCAACATCGAGGACGGCACGCTGGCCGCGCCCCGGTTCCGGATCCCGACCCCGCAGCCGGCCGAGCCCGCCGCCGTCGTGGCAACCATCGCCGACGTCGTCAACCACTTCGACTGGTCCGGCCCGGTGGGTGTCGCCCTGCCGTCGGTGGTCAAGAACGGCGTGGCGCTGACGGCAGCAAACATCGCACCGTCCTGGATCGGCACCGACATCGTCGGCGTGCTCGCCGATGCCCTCGGCCGAGCCGACACGGATGCCACCTCGGTGCCGGCTCAGTCGGCTGGATCCGGCACTGCGGCGGAGATCACCACGGTGAACGACGCGGACGCGGCGGGGATCGCCGAGATGGCCTTCGGCGCCGGCCGCGACACCGCCGGCCTGGTCATCATGACGACGTTCGGCACCGGCATCGGGACCGCGTTGTTCCTGCACGGACAGCTGGTCCCGAACACCGAGCTCGGGCACCTGGAGATCCACGGACATGACGCGGAGACAAAGGCCTCCGACGCGGCCCGCGAGCGTGAGGACCTGTCGTGGGAGAAGTGGGCCAAGCGGGTCACCCGGTATCTGAACACCCTCGAGGCGCTGCTCTGGCCCGATCTCATCATCATCGGCGGCGGGGTCAGCAAGAAGGCCGACAAGTTCCTCGACCAGTTGGAGCTGCGCACCCGGGTGGTCCCGGCGCAGCTGCAGAACGACGCGGGCATCGTCGGCGCCGCCCTGTCCGGCCTGGCCGATCAGAGCCGCCCTCGCCCGTCGGCCCGCCCGGCGCGCCGGCGGGGCCCGGCGACCCGGCCGCCCGGCGGGCGGCGACCGTAGGGTCATCCGGCCGGCCTGCGGCCCGGACGGACGGGCCCGACACGGTCAGACTGTGCGTGTCGTCCGCCGTCAGCCCGCCAGCCGGCCGTATCGATGGCAGGCTGTCACCTACCGGGACGCACATGCCGAAGGCGGCTTCAGGTGTGTCATGCCGATCTGCCTGCAGGCTCGCCGGCCGACGGGCGCGATGTGCGCTGCGGCCGACCAACCGACCGGGCACGGTACGGCTTCGAGTGAACAGGAGGCGCCATGCGTGAGCTGAGGGCGGTCGCACTCAGCGAGGACGGCGGCTACCTCGTGCTCGCGGACGCAGGCGGCAGGACCGATGGCGAGCAGTTCCGAGTGCCGGTGGACGACCGGCTCCGGGCTGCCCTGCGCGGGATGCGCCGCAGCGAGGCGCGCACCGAAAGCGCGCTGACCCCGCGGGAGATTCAGGCCCGGCTGCGTGCCGGGGAGACCGCCGCGGAGGTCGCCAGGGCCGCCGGCATACCCGTGGAACGCGTGGAACGTTACGAGGGCCCCGTGCTGGCCGAGCGCGCCCGCGTCGTGCAGGAGGCCCGGGCTGCGCTGCTACCCAAGGACCCCGGCGGGGTGCCCGGCCGGCCGCTCGGCGAGGTCGTCGACGCGAGGCTGATCGTCGCGCAGGACAACCCCGCCGCGGCCCAGTGGGACGCCTGGCGCCGCGTCGACGGCATCTGGCTTGTCCAGCTCACCTCGGATAGCCGTTGCGCCCGCTGGACGTGGGATCCGGTCGTGCGCCGGGTGCGCCCCCACGACGACGCCGCCCGGGCCCTGGTCGCTCCGGAGAGCGCCGAGCAGGCGCCCCCGCCCCCGCTCGCACCGCCCGTGCTGCGGGCCGCGGGTCCGGCGCTGACTCTCGTGTCCGACCAGGGGCTGCCGGCCACGCCGGTCCAGCCGGCCGCCGCCGCCCCGTCCCCGGCGGCGCCACCGGAG
>NZ_JANEZT010000627.1 GCF_025403405.1 Frankia tisae | reverse complement strand
GCCCGCCACGGCCCGGGCCCGCTCGACCCAGGGCCCGGCCCGCCACCCGACCCGCCCCGGCGATGACCCGGGCGGTCGGCCGGCACCGGCCCGACCCCGTCGGCACAGACGATATGACCAGCCTACGACAGGATGCCCGCCGCGCCCCCGCCCCGAGCACGCCCGACGGCCGGTCGACGTACAGTCGACTGCCTGGCGTCCAGTCCGGTCGCCCGATACCTACGCTGACGTTAGGGTCGAGTTGTCCAGGATGCGCCGCAACGTTTCGAGATCGGACGCGGCCCGCGGCGACGTCTACCAGATCGGGGACGTAGCCGAGCGGGTCGGCCTCTCCCTGCGAACAGTCCGCTACTACGAAGAAGCGGGCCTGCTCATGCCGGTCGGGCGGACCGTCGGCGGATTCCGCCTCTACGACGCGGACGCGATCGAGCGGCTGCTGCTCATCAGGAAGATGAAGCCGCTCGGCTTCACCCTGGAGGAGATGCGCTCGCTGTTGACCCTGCGCGACGAGCTGGCCGCACCCGACCTGGCCGCGGACACCCGCGCCGCGTTGCAGGAGCGGCTCGGCACCTGGGTGCTGCTCGCCGAGGAGAAGCTCTCGACGCTGCGGGAGCAGGTGAGCGTGGCGGAGTCCTTCGTCGGCGGGCTGCACGACGACGCGGACCGCCGCGGCGGCACCGCCTGACCCGCCGCCTGGTACGGCGCCCCCGAGGGGACACGCGGGACGCCGCACCGGGGTTCCAGCCGAGCAAGTCCTACCCATGACCCCGGAGATCGTCTGACCCCGGAGATCACCTGGCTCCGGAGATCGTCTAGCCCCAGAGCCGGTGGTAGGCGGCCGCAGAGGCCGGATTGAGATCGGGGTTCACCAGCGAGGAGCGGACGTTGCCCTCCTCCGCGTCGGAGAAGTACGCCTCGTAGGCGAGGATGTCGGCGTTGTGCGTGAACGTCTCGTACATCTTCTCTATGAAGGCCGGATTGTCCCCGCCGGCCGCGCCGCTGCGCCCGGCCTTCGTGCCCTGCTGGCTGACCACGCCCCACTCGGGCACCGAGAACAGCTTGTGGTGGGTGCGGGCGAAGGTGATGACCTGGCAGAGCCCCGCGTCACCGTTGCACTGGTCGTCGAAGTCCGCGTAGGTCGGGCTGGGCGGGTACTGGTCGTAGCTGTCGATGCCGATGACGTCGACGTACTGGTCGCCGGGGTAGAGATCGAACGCGCCGACCGGCGTGGTCGAGCCGTGGGCGTTGAGGTTCCAGTCGATGCGGACCTTCGGACTGGTCGCCTTGATCGCCGACGAGGCGTTCCGGAAGCACTGGATCCACTGCTGCGGATCCGTCGCCGCCCAGGCAAACCACAGGCCGTTGAACTCCCAGCCCAGCCGGACAAAGGAGTCGCCCCGGCCCATGTTCACCAGCCAGCGCCCGAACTGCCGCCACTTGGCGTCGTAGTTGCCCGCCGCGCAGTCGGCGAGGTTGCCCTTCTCCGCCCCCGAGTCGGGGAACAGCGGCTGGGTGAGGACCCAGGTGCCCGCGTACCCGGCGAAGGTCGACGTGCTGTGCCCCATCCACGGATCCGTGAGGGAGCTCCAGCTCGACCGGTCGGTGTACATCACGACGACGTCGTTGGGCCGGCCGCGGAACCTCGCCCAGGCATTCGCCTGCGCCAGGGAGTGCGCGGCGACGCCGGTCGGGAACGGCCCGGTGGTCGCGGCCCGCTCGACCTGTGGAACGGCCGCCACCGGCGCACCAGTCTGGAGGGGCCGGGCCGCGGTGCCCGGCTGCGCGGCCGGCGACGCGCCCTGCCTCGCGCTGGTGGCGATGGGGTCGGCCCCGCCGTCGCTGCTGGGCGGCACCAGCAGCAGCGCCGTTACCGCGACCAGCGTGAGCACCACCGCGACCGACACCGCGATGACGGGCAGGTGCGGGACCCGGCTGGCATTGCCGCCCCAGTGGGCGGTGATCCACGCCCCCGCCCGGGCCCGCCGACCGGAGACCGGCGCCACGCGGTCATCCGACCGGTCTGCATGGCGGCCGCCAACCTTGGCGGCCTCGGC
>NZ_JANEZT010000626.1 GCF_025403405.1 Frankia tisae | reverse complement strand
GGTGGTGAGCGGGGAGGTCGAGGGGCTTGTCATGGTCCGGTCCTCCGCCCGTACCGGGATGCGGCGGACGTCCGCGGCCGGGACGCCTGAGCCTGCACGCTACCGCTCACCGGCGCCGCACCGTACCCACCCCGGCACCGTCGGGTCCGCCGGGCATCACAGTTTCGCCACGCCGCCGCCGTCACCGTGCCGCCGTCACCCCGTGGTCGTCACCCTGCCGTCCTTGCCACGCCAGCCGGACCGGTGCGCGGCCCGGTGTCGCCGCGGCCGAGGCACCCGCCCGACCATCCGCTCGCCGTCAACGCGCTCGCCGTCAACGCAAACGCCGTCCGCGGGGGCGGGGTCGTCGGTCCGCGGCGGGCCGTCGGCCTGCCTGGGCAGGGCTATGTCGGCATGGCCACGGGCGGGCACCAGGCAGCCCACTCCGAGGGCGAGCGCCCCGACCACGCCGGCCATCGCGAAGACGGTCTGGAAGGCGCCGAGGCTCGGCACCGCCCCCACCGAGGTCGTCATCGTGAGGTGGCTGAGCAGCGTGGCGACCGCGGCGCTGCACAACGCCTGCCCGACCGTGCGCAGCAGGACGTTGAGGCCGTTGGCCGCGGCCGTCTGGGTGCGGGGAACCGCGTTCATGATCAGCATCGGCATGGCCGAGTAGGCCAGCGCCGTCCCGGCGGCGACCACCGCCGCCCCCGCCACGATCATCGGCAGGTTCTCGCTGGTGAACAGGCGCAGCAGATAGCCGAACACCAGCGCGGACGCGCCGAGCAGCAGGGTGGTCCGCGGGCCGCGGGAGGCGGTGATGCGCGCCGCGACCGGTGACAGGGCGAACATCGCCACGCCGCCGGGCAGCAGGCACAGGCCGCTGGCGAACACCGACAGGCCCAGGCCGTAGCCGGTCTCGGTCGGGACCTGGACGAGCTGGGCGGTGGACAGTGAGTTGGCGTAGAAGGAGAAGCCGATCAGCAGCGCCGCGGCGTTCGTGGCGAGTACCGCGGGCCGCCGCGCCAGGCGCAGGTCGACCAGCGGTTCGGCGACGCGAAGCTGCCAGCGGGTCCAGCCGGCGAGGATCACCACGGCCGCGAGGATCAGGACGCCGAAGCGGGGGCTGGTGAAGCCCCAGTCGGCCGCCTTGGACAGGGCGAGCAGCAGGCACAGCAGACCGAGGGCCAACCCGACCGCGCCGGGGATGTCGAAGCGGGCGGGGGTGCGGACCTTCGACTCGCGCACGAGCAGCGCGGCGAGGATCAGATCGGCCAGTCCGAGCCCACCGGTGACCCAGAACATGACGTGCCAGTCGGCGAACTCGATGATCAGGGAGGCGAACGGGACGCCGAGCGCCGCGCCGATCCCGACGGTGGCGCTCATCAACGCGACCGCCGAACCCACTCGTTCGGGCGGCAGTTCGTCGCGCAGGATGCTGATCGACAGCGGCACGACCGCGAGGCAGGCACCCTGCAGGCCACGGGCGGGGATCAGCAGCCAGATGTTCGACGTCAGCGCGCACAGGATCGACCCGGTGGTGAGCATCCCGAGCGCGATCAGCAGCATCCGGCGCTTGCCGAAGATGTCGCCCGCCCGGCCGAACAGCGGCGTGACCACGGCGCCCACGAGCAGGGTGACGGTGAGCAGCCAGCTGACGTTCGACGCCGACGCGCCGGTGAGTCGGGGCAGGTCGGGCAGCAGCGGCACGATCGAGACCTGCGAGATCGCGGTGAGGATCCCGCCGGCGCCCAGCACGGCGCTGAGCTCCCGGGAACGCCCACCGCCCGCCGCGGTGGCGGGGGAGCCTCCCGCGGCGCCGACCGGATGCACGGCAGGCTCGTCCACGTGACTCCTCGGGAGATCGATACGGAAACGGCCACCACGTCGGTGAACCGCCGTTCACCAGCATAGTGAACGATGGTTCACCGATGCACGCAACTGCCCCCATGAGGACCGCCACCTACCGCGATACGTAAACCCGCAGGTCAGGCCCCACCCCTCGTCGCGGCCGCGGGTCCCCGTCGCGCGCCGATGAGCCCCGATTCCCCCGTGTGGCGGAGCACAGCGGTGGCC
>NZ_JANEZT010000625.1 GCF_025403405.1 Frankia tisae | reverse complement strand
GGGCAGGTGCCGGTGGGGGCGGGGGAAGCTCCTTCGCCGCATCCACGGTGAGCTCTGTCGCCCTGACCGCTGATGTCAACGCCGGGACCGTCAACAAGGGCGACGGCGAGGTCGTCATCACGTGGGGTTCCTCGCAGGACCCCAAGCCCACGAAGCCGTCCACGCCTCCGACATCGACACCCACACCGAGCCCCACATCGAGTCCGAGCGCACCGCCAGGCCCTGCTCCGAAGCCGGCAGCAGCCAACGCCTATGTGATCAACAATTTCGGGAACACGGTCACCCCGATCGACGTGACGACCAATACGGCCGGTGCCCCGATCCGGGTCGGTGCAAGCCCCAGAGGGCTCACGGTCACACCTGATGGCAGGACCGTCTATGTGGCGAACCGGGCCGACAACACGGTGACGCCGATCGATGTGGCCACCAACACCCCTGGTGCCCCGATCCCGGTCGGTCAGTTCCCGTTCGGGGTCGCAGTGACTCCCGACGGCCGGACCGCCTACGTGGTGGACAACGCCAGCGATGACGTGACGCCGATCGATGTGGCCACCAATACTCCCGGTGCCCACATCCCGGTCGGGGACGACGCACACTACGTCGCGATCACCCCCGATGGCAGGACCGCCTACGTCACCAACGCCGCAAGCAACACGGTGACGCCGATCGATGTCGCCACCAACACCCCCGGCACCCCGATCCCAGCCGGGAACAACCCGCAGGGAATTGTGATCACACCCGACGGCAAGACCGTGTACGTCACGGACAACGCCGACGCTGCCAGCGCCACCGTGACGCCGATCGATGTGGCCACCAATACCCCCGGCAAACCGATTCAGGTCAGCGACCGCCCGGTCGGGATCGCGATCACGCCCGATGGCCGAACCGTGTACGTCACCAATGAGCGTGACAACGTGGTGACGCCGATCGATGTGGCCACCAACACCCCCGGCACTCCTATCTCCACCGGAGGCATCGAACCGTTCTACATCGCGGTCACGCCGGACGGCGTGGCCGCCTATGCGGTCAACCGCGACAGCGACACGGTGACGCCGATCGATGTGGCCAGCAACACCGCCGGCACCCCGATCCCCGTCGGTGACCGACCGGTGGGGATCGCGATCAGCGCACCACCGAAGGCCGTACCGCCTCCGGCGGTGTGCGGGACGACCGGTGTGCTGTCCGGGACGACGACAAAGACCTGCACCTATCACACCATCGGATCGGACACCTTCACGGTGCCCGCGGGAGTGGGCTCGGTCGAGGTCGTGGTGACCGGCGCCCAGGGCGGGCACTACTTCATCGCTGGTGACGCGGCGCACCCGTCCCCGGCAGGGGACATCACCGGGCGTCCCGGAGGCGGCGGTGGCCAGGCATCCGGGGCACTGACGGGGCTGAAGGACAACCAGGTCCTGCAGGTGGACGTGGCGGGCAAGGGCGCCAACGGAACCGGGGCCTCGCGCTCGGGCGGAATGAGCAATGGCCCGTCCGGCGGATCGGGAGCACTCGGCGGGTCCGGTGGGTCCGACGCCGGCGTGCCAGGTGGGCCTGGTGATGGTTCCGGTGCGAACGGCGGAACAGCGTTCAACGGTGGTAACGGTTCCGGCGGCGGCGGTTCCTCCGACGTCCGCGTGGCCGCGGCGGGATGTGTCGCACGGAAGTGCGACCAGTCCACCCGGGTGCTGGTCGGTGCCGGCGGAGGCGGCGGCGGCGGCGTCGGCGGGCAGGGCAACGCGCTCGGCGGAGCCGGGGGTGCCGGCGGCGGTGACGTCGGCGCCGACGCTGGGTCGACCGTCGACGGTGGTAACGCCGGACTCCCGGGCAAGGGCGGCACCCAGACCACCGGAGGCACCGGAGGGCTGAACGCGTGCCGGCACGGTGCTGGGAATCCCCCGACCACCGATCCGCTGACCGATCCGCGCTGCGGCGGGGACGGTACTGAAAGCACGTCCGGTGCCGGCGGTGCCGGCGGGGCCGGGAACCTGCCCTGCACCGGGACGCACACCCCGCCCTGCCTGGACCCGACCGCCACCACGTCCGGTGGTGGCGCGGGCGGCGG